>JAHYIY010000019.1 GCA_019429255.1 Desulfuromonadales bacterium
GGTCAGTTAATCCTTATGAGTTATCGTCGCTGCGCCGGCAAGCGGTCCGCGATTATAGCGCCGCAGCTTATCCCGGCTATCGCAGCGCTAAAGGTCTTGATCGTACTGCCTATGGTCGGCAGATGGCAAGCCTTCACCAGTCAGCGCTTGCCTACCAACTCTATGACCAGGCCCGGTATGCTGAAGCAGCGGCAGAACAGACAAAAGCCCTGCAATTATATCATCAGGCGATCCGGCAGCAGCCCCAGAGCCTGTTACTGACGGCGTTGGGGATGGCTTATCTGCGCGGCGAAGATCTGATCCCGGCACGACGCTATCTGCGTCAGGCGGTTGCCGCAGATACAGATTATTATCAGTCTCGACTGGGCCTTGGTTACATTCATTTGCGCCGCGCTGAATGGCCGGATGCCGTCGCGGAAATAGAAGCTTCGCTGGCACTGCTACCGACATTGCAGGGTGTTTTTCTGTTGGCGGAAGCAGAAGAGGGGCGTGGCAACGGTGATCGCGCCCGTAACCTGTATCGGCACCTGCTGGAGGTTGATAGCCGTAGTGCGCTTGGACGTGCCGCTGCTGAGCGGTTGCGGCAGTTGCCGCGCTGAACGGTATGCTGGTTTGGCCCCTGGAAAAAAATGAGGTTTTGCTCTGGCAGGGGCGGCCGGCACCGCGTTGCTATCTGTTGCGGCACTGGCGCAGTCAACTTGGCGCGCTTGTTGTGCTGCTGTTTTTTGGGCCGCTCTTTTTAGGAAGCTGGCATCGTGAGCTTTCGCTTCTGACGTTGGCTCTTTTCCTTTTGCCGTTGCTACCGGCCTTGGTTTTAGGCCCCTTACGGTTGGTGTATTTACGCCGGCGCTGGGAAACCCTTTTTTATGCCGTCACCGACCGGCGTTTATTGGTTCGGTACGGATTGAACAAGCAAACCCTCAGCTATCCGTGGTTGTCGCTGCATGCCGTTACTCTTCATCCCTACACAGACCGGCTGGCCACTATTGAACTGAGATTTACTGATTCGCGCAGGGTGATGCTCGAATGTCTGGAAGAACCCACGACCTGCCTGCGCACCTTGCCTGCTGCGGCGATTAATCCCCTGGGACAAGAGGATCCTGTTTGACTCGGATAAGTTGTCGTGGCTATGATGTTAAGTTGACTGAAAATCCGTGCCGCAAGGTACTTAAACGATGATGGTGATATGAAATCTTTTTACCTGGAAACTTTTGGCTGTCAGATGAATGTGGTTGATTCCGAGCAGATTACCGCGCTGTTGCAGGACATCGGCTATCAGCCGGTTGACGCACCCGATCTGGCCGATCTGGTGTTGCTCAACACCTGTTCGGTGCGGGATAAGGCGGAACGTAAGGTGTATGGACATCTCGGCCGCTTCAAGCCGATCAAGGACAAGCGCCCGGAGCTGATTATCGGCGTTGGTGGCTGTGTCGCCCAACAGGAGGGGCAACGCATGCTCGATACGGTTTCTTATCTCGATCTGGTTTTCGGCACCCACAACATCCACCGTTTGCCCGAAATGGTGCAGCAGGTGGAACAGACGCGTGGGCGCGCCAGTGAAACCGATTTTCTCGATCGTGAAACGCGCTTGAATCTGTTTCCCGAGCGTTCGACCAGTGAGAGTGTCACGCGCTTTGTCACCATCATGCAAGGGTGCGATAATTTTTGTTCCTACTGCATCGTCCCTCACGTCAGGGGGCGGGAGATCAGCCGTCCCAGCACGGAAATTCTCGCAGAAATTGAGAACCTGGCAGCATCCGGAGTCAAGGAGGTGACCCTGCTCGGCCAGAACGTCAATTCCTATGGGTGCAAGACGGATAATGAGATGTCTTTCGCCCAATTGTTACAGGCCGTGGACGCACTCCCCGGTTTGGAACGCTTGCGCTTTGCGACCTCGCATCCCAAGGACATTACTACTGAACTGATTGACTGCTTTGGCCGTTTGAAAAGCCTGTGTCCGCAAATTCATCTGCCGGTTCAAAGTGGCTCAGACCGGATTCTGGCGTTGATGAATCGCGGCTATGATGCTGCCGATTATCTTGACAAGGTGCGCCGTTTAAAAGCCGTGTGTCCGCAGATCCGCTTGACTACCGATATTATCGTCGGCTTCCCAGGGGAGACAGAAGAAGATTTTCAGGCCACCCTCGATCTGGTTGAACAGGTCAGGTACGCCGATGCCTTTACCTTTTTGTATTCACCACGGGTCGAAACAGCCGCAGCGACCATGCCCGACAATGCCTCCGCCCACCGGAAACAGCAGCGTTTTGATCGGCTGCTGAAACTGCAACAGCGCATCAGTAGCGAGATCTGGCAAGAGGATGCCGGATGCATCGTGCCGGTGCTGGTGGAAGGGGCGAGTAAACAGGGGAATGGTCAACTTTTCGGGCGTACAGTCTGGAACCGGATTGTCAACTTCAGTGGTCCGCAGGAGCTGATCGGCCGAATTGTTCCCGTTACTATCGTCAAGGTGTTGCGCAACTCCCATCTGGGGGACTACCAGGATAACTTCTGCTGACAGGAATACTACGATGATTGATCTTCATACCCATACGTTTTTTAGCGACGGTGAACTGGTGCCGGCTGAACTGGTGCGGCGCGCTGCTGTCGCCGGCTATCGCGCCATCGCCATTACCGACCACGCCGACAAAAGCAATATCGCCTGGCTGCTCGCCAATCTCGTTGGTGTCGTCAACGAGATCGGTGAGGCCAACGGCATGCAGGTTCTGGCCGGGGTGGAGCTGACCCATGTCGCACCGGCAGCCATCGCTGATGCCGCTAAACTGGCGCGCGATCATGGTGCCGAACTGGTGGTTGTCCATGGTGAAACCATTGTCGAGCCGGTGATGACGGGAACCAACCTGGCCGCCATCAAGGCGGGTGTCGATATCCTCTCACATCCGGGACTTATTACCCCTGAAGAAGTCCAACTGGCTGCAGAAATGGGCGTCTGCCTGGAAATTACCACCCGTAAAGGGCATTCCCTTACCAATGGCCATGTTGCTAAACTGGCAAACAAGTACGGTGCCAAACTGGTCATCAATAATGACACCCACGGTCCCGGTGATCTGGTCTCTGGCGAGCAGATGCGCCGGATTGCGTTGGGGGCGGCACTGACCGAAGATCAATTTCTGCAGGCTCAGGCCAACTCACGCGCCCTGGTTGCGTACGCTAAAGGCTAGAAAATGAACACCTTTAATCATTTCGATTTTCTTAAACAACTGGTTGAAACCCCCAGCCCGTCAGGATTTGAACAGCCGGTGCAACGCCTGATTCGGCAGCAGCTTGAGCCTGTGGCCGACACCATTCAAACCGACATCATGGGCAATTTGATCGCCTTGCTTAAGGGACGGGGCGGCCCCACTGTCATGCTCGCCGGTCACTGCGATGAAATTGGTTTCATGGTCCAGTTTGTCGATGATAAGGGCTTTATCTATTTCGGCGCCATTGGTGGTGTCGATCCCCATCTGTCTCCGGGTCAACGGGTGCGTATCCACACTGACCACGGGGATGTGGCCGGTGTTATCGGCAAAAAAGCTATCCATCTGATTGAGAGTAAAGACCGGGATACGGTCATCAAGTTAAATAAGCAGTATATCGATATTGGTTGCACGTCACGCGAAGAGGTTGAAGCAAAGATCGGTATCGGCGATCCGGTAACTTTCGCCGTTGGCTTACAACCCTTGCAGGGTCGGCGGGTTACGGCGCGTGCTTTTGACGACAAAATGGGCGCTTTTATTGTCACTGAAGTAATGAGACAGGTTCAGCACAGCGGCGGCATCGCGGCCGATCTGTATAGCGTCTCGACGGTGCAGGAAGAGGTCGGCCTGCGCGGTGGTACGACTAGTAGTTATGGGGTTAATCCTGATATAGGTATTGTCGTTGAGGTGACCCATGCCACCGACTGCCCCGATGTTGAACAGAATGGTATCGGTCGGGTCGAACTCGGCAAGGGGCCGGTGCTTGCCCGAGGCGCCAATATCAATCCGGCGCTTTTTAATCTACTGGTTGAAACGGCAAAAGCCGAGAATATACCGGTGCAGATTATCGGTGTACCGCGTGCTACCGGTACTGATGCCAACGTGATGCAATTGTCCCGTGGCGGGGTTGCCACGGCATTGCTGGGCATTCCCCTGCGCTACATGCACACCCCGGTGGAAACCCTGGATCTGGCCGATCTGGAAATGGCCATCAAGCTGCTCACCGCGACCCTGGCCAGGGTCGACAGCCACACCAGCTTTATTCCGGCGTGATGACAAGCGATGGCTATGGAGACCGAATTACATAATCAGCAGACACGTGCGGCGCGTAAAGTTACACTGATCGGCCTGGTGGTCAACGTCATCAATGCGGGTGTCAAGATGTTCGTCGGTTTTTGGGCCAATTCCTACGCCCTGATTGCCGACGGTATCCATTCCGCGTCCGATATGCTCAGCGATGTTCTGGTGCTGGTTGCCAGTCACTACGGGCGGCGGCAGCCGGACAAAGACCATCCTTACGGTCATGATCGTTACGAAACCCTGGCGACATTGATTCTGGGTGCCTTGTTGATTGCCGTTGCCGGTGCCCTGGTGTGGGACAGTCTGATGCGTCTGTTAACCCCGCGTGAACTGGTAACACCCGGTGCTATTGCTCTGGTCGTTGCTCTGGCATCGATTGTCAGCAAGGAGTGGATTTATCACTACACCATGCGGATTGCCCGGCAGATAAACTCGCGTTTGCTCGAAGGCAACGCCTGGCATCATCGTACCGATTCCCTTTCCTCCATTGTCGTTTTTGTCGCTATCGGCGGGGCCCTACTCGGTATTTCCTGGCTGGATCAACTGGCGGCAGTGTTTGTTGCCCTGATGGTGGCGCGCATCGGCTTTACGCTGATCTGGGAAAGTCTCAAGGAGTTGGTTGATACCGCGCTACCCCAGGACGAGGTGAACGCGATCCGCGCAGCGGTTCTCACCATCCCTGGTGTCAGGGATGTGCATGACCTGCGCAGTCGGCGCATGGCGAACCGTACACTGCTCGATATCCACCTGCAGGTTGATCCGCATATCAGTGTGTCAGAGGGGCATGAAGTTGGGGCCTGGGTCGCGCGTTTGTTACGAAATCAATATGATCATATCTCTGATGTCACTTTTCATATCGATCCCGAATGTGATGAGCATGTCGATGTCACCGAAGATAACCGCCGACTGCCGTTGCGCCCGGATGCGGTTGCGCAGTTGGATCAGCGCTGGCAGGGGGAGCCGTTGTTTGAGCAGCCCCATCATACCGTGTTGCACTATCTCGATCAGACCATTGATGTAGACTTGTTCTATGCGGCAACAGATGTTTCTAGCGAAAACCTTGCGCAGTTGCAGGCCATTTTGACTGCACGTGCCGGTGATCTGCCGTGGTTGCGCCAGGTAAAGGTCTGGGTGGGGCAGCCATAGTACCCTGAAATCCGGACCCGGTCGCAAAAGTTTCTGCTACGTCTCTACTCACAGACGCAACGTTTATTGAGTTCTTCTTCGCTCAAGTGAGGGGCTTCTGCCGATAATTCCAGGCCATCAGTCATGATTTTGTCTCCACAGCCTTTAAGTAACTTAAGAAAGTTCATTGTCAGGCAGGGGTTGAGCTGACTCCCTGCTACTTCCAGCATACGGCCACTGATTCTTGGTAAATCCCAGGGTTCATTGTAGGCACGCCGCGTTCTTAACGCATCAAAGGTATCTGAAATCATTGTCATCTGAGAGCAGAGATTGAGCTGCCAGGTCGATGGTGGTGTCGGGTAGCCTGTCATGTCGTAGCGCATGTGGTGTTCGAAAGCGGTTAAAATCGCGATTTGCGGAACCCCGTCCTGCCCCATCAGATACTGCGCCCCGCGGGTGGGGTGTTTCTTGATCTCCTGCCACTCAGCGTCAGATAATTGATGAGTTCCCCTGATAATTTCCTTGTCGACAAAAATTTTTCCGGCATCGTGCAGCATTCCGGCCAGTCCCACATCATGGAGCAGGTCTGTGCCGAAGCCCAGGGATGTTGCCTGGGCAATATTGAGAATGGCGACATTGATGGAGTGGGCAAAGCTATATTCGTCTTCAATCTTCAATGGAACCAGGGCCAGCAGCGGGTTGCATTCCTGTTGAAAGGCGGTGACGAAACCGGAGATGATCGAGGAAATCCGGTGAAGGTCAAAGTTTTCCTTGTCGGCGATTTTATCATAGAGGGTTTTGATGCTTGCCAGTTCTTCACGGCTCAAATCCTCAAAGCGGGCAATAGCGAGGATTGCATCCGGATCATCCTTGATGTCAATTTCACCATAGTCAATATGTGGGGCACTTGTCTCGAGCTGGTCGGCCGACTGATTACCACAAGCAACATCGATGAACAGCTCAATTTCACTGTTGTCGACCCCTTTGGTTATACTGAAATAACCGATATTGCGGTGGTGAAGAGAGCGGGCAATGCGTTCGCAGTGGAGGGTTTGTTCCAGAGGGGTGCCCTCAAACAGGAGTTCCTTTTTGACGATCATAAAGGTTAACTCCCCTTGCTGTTTGAACAGGGTGTTAAGGCATTGTTGAATGCGATAAATCTGTTTTTGTACCTGCTCATGTTCGAGGGAGTAGAGTTTGGTCGTGGCTATGGCGGTTGAAAAAAGGCGTAATAGCTCATCGATTTTACTTCGATCAATGCCTGATTTCATTGGGTTTTCTCCCGGCTGTTACGCTGAAGAATCTGTCTGGCCAGGTTAACGGTTTCAACGTTTCCTCTGTTAAGCTGGTGTTTGAGTAGCGGGTTGGCTTGATCCGGGGGGTACTTGGCAAGGGCTCTGATAATTTCGACTTTAAGTTGCTCAAATCTCTGGCGATGGAGCAGGTTACGACGGTTTAAGATTTTTGTGAAAACGCTCAGAGCCTGAGGATGTGCTTTTTCAGCCAGGGATTGAACCAGGGTTTTTTTCAGCTCCAGATCAAAACTAAACAGCGATTTTTCGCCGAGCATCAGCAACAGCTGATTATTTACTTCTGCATGGTTTATCCGTTTTGTATGAAGAATGGTGTTTAAGACTTCCTGACGGTTTTTTGAATGAAGGCTGTTAATAATCTGCTTGATGGCGAGGGTGTCGCCCAGCAACAGGCAGGTTTTTAACGCTTCCTGGCGCACCTTGATGTGGTTGTGGTTGAGCAGGGGGCGGATCTTGGGCAGTTGTTCTTTGGCCTCCAGTTCTCCCAGCAATAGCAGCATGTTGCGGACAATGTACCATTGATCTTCTTTAAGGTATGCAGTCGCAGTGGTGATGACCTGTTGCCCGAGCTTTTTTAAGCAGCTTAAATAAAAAAAGCGGTTAGATCGACTGGTTTCGCTAATCGTCAATTCGATCAGGGGGGCAATAAAAGGTGAGCCGATCAGATCAATGATCTCACCTACCATAATTTTATGATCACCGCCCTGATAGCAGGCTTCAACCACCGCCTGTTTCAGCAAGGAAGGGGAAATCAATTTGATCAGAGAATGGCTGCTCTCTGGATTGGGCTGAGCAAAACTTGATTGACAGAGGTCCAGCAGGCTGGTGAAGTCGCCGGCATCAATATAGAATTGCATCGATTTGATAATTTGCCGATGCAACGCCGGCAGCTGCGCTGTGTCGGGTCCAAGCTTTAACAGGTAGACGGTTAACTGAGCGATTTGAACTTCGACCTGAAAATCTTCCAGACTGGTTTTGAGTTGCTTCAGTCTGCTTTTTAGTGCTGCCGGCGGTGACTGGTTGACGAGCATATCCAGTAGGGTTTCCTGGTATTCCGGGGGGACAAACTGGACGACATTTTCATTGCTCAACAGCTCACGGCTTTTCTTGGAAAAACCCTTTTCCGCACCTTTCAGCCGGTTAAGTTCCTGTTTGGAAACAACCTCTCGTGAATCTGCCAATTTTTTAATCAACGCCATCATCATCGGTGATGTGTAATGCTGTCCTGAGCAGCTTTGATACAGTGCATTGAGGACAACCTTGTTGGACAGATTATTGAAGAACTCTTCCGCAAAGGTCGCGGGGATAGGCAGTTTGAAAATTTCCTGGAGAATTTCTTGCCGCGGCATATCCTCCAGGTGGTTGATAAGTTGCGCCAGTTTACTGAGAATTTCCAGTCGTTCAGATTTAGGATGATGGGTCTGGGTGGTGGTAATACAGCGGATCAGGGTTTTGCAGAACTGAGACTGATCATCCTCCGCCGTGCCCGTTAATAACAGGCTGACCTGGCGCGCCAATGTTGCGGGATCAAATCCCTCTTGCTTCAGCTTGTCGAGGTCAGCGTCCGGCAGGGAAGACATCAGGGCACGGGCATAGCGTTCCCAGAACCGGTCGGCCATGCTCACCATGTGCGCCCTGTTGTCGTGATCTGTGCCATCGACCAGCAGAAAGTCGCTGCGTGACATCTGAGTGACAATAATTCCGCGAATCTGCTTATGCTCAAGCAAGTTGATGATACCACCGGCATCCCAGGTGTCATCGGGGTTGCTCATGATGCTGCGAAGGAATTTGTAGAGGGACGTGACTGTCAGTTCTGAGGTTATGGTGAAAGAGGTGACGCCGTGCTGAAACATGCGGTAGGCATATGTGCTAAATAAAGGATTTTTGGGGTTTAGCAGCACTCCCAAAACCATAAAATTGTTTTTGGCAACGGTGATTTGAACTGGCCGGTCGGCAGCATGGGCACTTTGCAGGGCGCTCATCAGTTTAGCGGTCGCCGTCTGGACGACAGAGTTTTCCTCATCGTACAAACTCAAATGCTTGCTGAGTAACAGCATGTCTTTGAGAATATCTTCGCTGTGACTGATGAAGACGTCAATGTCCAGCTGTTGAGTCATCGTGAAAAGCTGTCCGCTCTGCTAAGGTCAAAAAAAGCAAAAGCACCCACGCTGCTTTCGACGATAGCGCAGAAATATCTCCTTCACAAGCAGGAATGCAACATAAGGTGGTGTGCGCCCCTCAACTGCTATTAAAAAAATGTAACTGTTCAGTATCGGCTCGGGGATCCTATGTCAAGGGACGCGATTGTTTCCCGTTGGGTCATCCATGACCGCTTGTTGTCGCCATCCATGGCGACAAACATCCTTGCCACAGGAACCCCGACCCTGCGCAAGGACAGCAGTGAATAGTTACAAAAAAATAACAGCAACCGGTTCAGCTCTGTGTAGTGATCAGCTGCGTTTCGGATTTCTGCTGCGAGGTGCCTTTGTCGGGGCCGGGCTGCGCCCCTTGCCGGCAATGCGTTTGCCCCGGTTCGTGCTTTTGTGCCCATCCGGCTGATTTTGCCCCCTGTTGTCGAGGCTGATTTGCAAAGGGCGCTGGTTGATACTGATATCTTTGATGCGTTTAAGCTGTGCTGGATCAAGGGGAATAAGCAGATCCACCAGGCTGAAATGCTCAAAAATATTGATTCGACCAATCGCGCGGCTGTCGACGCGGCCTTCGTTACTCAAGGCGCCAACAATATTCCCCGGCTCAACGCCATGGCTGCGACCAACCTCGAGCCGGTAACAGGTTGTCTGTTCGCTGGTACTGCGTTCGGTTCTCCTGCCGGCGGGACGTTGTTCGCTGAGATCCTCTTGCACAAAGGTGTCTTCCTCCATTTGCAGGGGGCGTTCTTTCTGCAGGAGGAACGCCATGGCCGCTGCGATGCGACGATGACCGATATCGTAATCAGATTGAATATCATCAATCAAGGACTCAAAGAACTCCAGGTCCTGGGATTCCAGGGTGGCATTGACCTGCTCTTTAAATAAACCAACGCGGCGATTGGTAATGTCCTTGCGGCTCGGCAAAGCCATTGCTTTGATCGGTTGCCGGGTGGCACGTTCAATTGAAGCCAGCATCCTCTTTTCCCGGGGTGCCACAAACAGGATGGCTTTTCCTTCCCGCCCGGCACGTCCGGTACGACCAATGCGGTGTACGTAGGCCTCGGTGTCGTGGGGGATGTCGTAATTGACGACGTGGCTGATGCGCTTGACATCCAGACCGCGGGCCGCAACATCGGTGGCAACAACAATGTCGAGACTTCCCTCCTTGAGCCGTTCCACGGTTTTCTCGCGCATCACCTGGGTCATGTCGCCATTTAAGGGGGCACTGGAAAATCCACGCGCTTCAAGCTTTTCTGCCAGCTCTACCGTGGAAATTTTAGTGCGCACAAAGATGATCATGCCGTCAATTTCTTCCGCCTCAAGAATGCGGGTGAGGGCATCAAGCTTATGCAGACCCTTGACCTGCCAGTAGCGCTGGCTGACCAGCTCAACCGTCGAGGTTTTTGATTTGATGCGAATTTCAACCGGGTCATTGAGATGACGGCGGGCAATCTTGAGTACTTCCTGTGGCATGGTGGCGGAAAAAAGGGCGGTCTGGCGCTCGGGTGGGGCGTGGGAGAGGATCTCTTCAACCTCTTCGATAAACCCCATTTTGAGCATTTCGTCCGCTTCGTCGATAACAACAGCGCTCAGTTTGTCGAGTTTGAGGGTCCCCCGGTTCAGGTGATCCTTGATCCGTCCCGGGGTGCCAACGACGACCTGTACACCGCGCTGCAACTGGCGTAACTGCTGGACCATGTTTTGCCCACCATAAACGGGAAGAACCTGAAACCCCGGCAGATAGCGGGCGTAGGTTTGTACGGCTTCGGCTACCTGCAGCGCCAGTTCGCGGGTCGGGGTCAATACCAGCAGTTGCGGATATTTAAGTTCCGGTTTCAGCCGGGATAAAAGGGGCAATGAAAAAGCTGCCGTCTTGCCGGTACCGGTCTGCGCCTGGCCGAGGAGATCTCGTCCTGCGAGCAGGAGTGGGATGCTTTGTGCCTGGATGGGCGTTGGCGATTCGTAACCGACTTCGTCGATGACTTTAAGGAGGGCCGGTGCCAGGCCCAGTTCGCTGAATGAAAGTGGTTCGTTACTACTCATGTTATTCCTGTCCTGAAAAAATGTATTTTTGACGGCAAAGCTTTTTATTATAACCTGTCTGTTGGCCCAATGCCAGTTTTTTAAATGGATTGCTGGCGTGGTTGCCACATAAGTAGCAGCAGTGCCAGCAGGGTCAAATTGGCAAACATGGCGACCAGCATGGCCAGGCCGGTGAACAATCCAAAGTAGATGGTTGGATTGAAGTTAGACAAAGCCAGAATGGAAAAACCGGTAATAATGGTGATCGACGTGTAATACATGGCGCGGCCGACACTGTCGTGGGTGCGTCGGACCGCCCCTCGAGGATTGCCATCGACACGTAATTCGTCGTTGAAACGATGAACATAGTGGATGGTATCATCCACGGCAATGCCAATAGTGATGGCGGCAATGGTGATGGTCATGATATCCAGGGGTATTTTCATCAATCCCATCAAGCCCAGTACGGCAGCTGCTGAGATCAGGTTGGGAACGATGGCGATGAGGGCCAGCCGCAGTGAGCGGAACTGGACCAGGAACATACCGACAATCACCAGAAATACCACGCCGATGGTCATGATCTGGGATGCGAACAGGCTCTGCAGCACATTATTGTAGAGCACAAACATACCGGTCAACTTGACCTGTTCCGGCTTGAGATCGAACAACTCAACCAGATCCCGTTCAATCTTGCCGAGCAGTTCATTGCGCCGCAGGTTCGGATCGGAGTCGATAATGCGCAGATTGAAACGGATCTGGTTGCCGTCCGTAGCCATGTAGGGGCGAAACAGGCTGTTGTCAATCACTTCCGGCAGCTTGCGATGGATCACCGACAGGGCCATGTTGTCCAGCGGTTGCCCCTCATTGACATGCTGCATCAGGGTAAAGGTGGTCGACATGGACAGCACCTTGCCCGATTCCGGCAGTTGATCGAGATAGTCATGAATCGCGTGAATGTTATTGACCTGGTAGCTATTAAACCAGTAACTGCTGCCGGAAATTCCGGCTTCGACCGTATCAGCGGCGAAAAAATCGTCGCCAAAGGGGTCATCGTCGGCAAATGCCGCTTCCTGCTCACGGGCAGTAAAAAACTCAGGATCAGCATCAACCACAACATCGAGGGGGGTGGTGCCACCCAGTTGCCGGTCGATCAGAGCCATCCCCTGATAGATTTCCGTTGTTGGTTTGAAGTAGTCGATGAAGCGGTTTTCTACGGTTAATTGGGCGATGCCGTAGATGCTGACCAAGGTGATGAGGGCAAAGGCAAACAGTGTTGAACGGCCGTGATATTCGACCAGGTGAGCGCAACCACGAGTCATATATCTGGTGACGTCGAAGCGCGGGACGAAGGGCTGTGGCTTTTTCAGCAGAACCAGTCCGGCCGGGAAGAGAATCAGGCTGATAATCAGGGCAAAGCCGATGCCGATGGCCATCATCCAGCCAAAATCAATAATCGGGCGGATATCACTGGTCAACAGGGAAGCAAAAGCGGCGATGGTTGTGAGGGCGGTAAAAATACTCGGCAGAGCCTTGGTGCGAATGGTTTCGCGGATCAATTCAGCGTGGTTGGTATCGGGTTGTTCGGCCAGCAGTTCGTTATAGCGGACCATCAGGTGGACGCAAAGGGAAAGGGTGATAATCAGTAGCAGTGAGGTAAAGTTGGAAGAAACCACCGTGACTTTCCAGCCAATCAACCCCAAAAATCCAAACATGAATAATACGGTACAGAAGCAGCAGGCCATGGGCAGTAACACCCACTGGGTGCGGCGGAAAATCAGCATCAGCATGGAGACCAGAAACACCAGGACACCGACGCCAAACTTGACCAGGTCGTTGCGGATGAAGTCGATCATATCGACAACAATCATCGGGATGCCACCTAGAAACAGTTCGGCAGCGTCGCGATGCTCAGCCATGATGGCGCGAATGATGGCGATGTCGCGTGCTTCCTGGTCGTTATGGGCACGACTGACCCGGTCGTAGGCAGTAGAAACTTCATCCAGTTGTTGTTCTTCTGCCGCCGAGATAACCCCATCATCACGCTTTTCCCGCAGTTCGGTGCGTTGGCGATGCAGTGACTGCAGCTCTTCGTTGGTTGCCAGCATCACCTGCAGGGCGGTGGTACGCCCGTCGGCGCTGACCAGCAGATCTTTATAGATCGACCCGGTGGTAAATTCGATCAGGGCCGACTCCATATCCATGCCCGGTGTTTCGACGGTGCGGATCTCGCGGCTGAGTTCCGCCAGGGTGACCCGCGGGCTGTCGATCAGCGGCGCATCGAGGATGCTCAATACCTGCGTTACCCGCTCAACCTCCAACAGGCGCTCGCGCAGCTTGCGGATGTCCGCGATGGTTTCGGGTGCCAGCAGCTCCCTTTTGGGAGTATAGCTGATGATCAGAAAGTCACTGGTGCCGTAAAGAGCGTTAATCTGGCGGAAATAGCGTAGATCCTTATCATGCTCAAGCATCAAAGAGTCAGCTGAAGCATCAAGATGGAAATCCTTGGCAAAAAAACCGACGGAAGCAATCAGTACCAACAGCAAGCTCAGGGTGGTCAGGGGATGTTTCAGGACCAGGCGCTCATATACAGAAATAACTGTTTGTTTCATCAATCGTCCAGTGGTGAAAGTGTAGCCTGTGCGTGTCGAATATCTGTCGCATGTGAGAGGGATGTGCAACTATAGCGCTACAGCGCTGAAAACACAAAAGCCTCGAAACGATGTCGAGGCCTTTGTGATGCATTGATTTAGCGCCGGCTACAGGCCAAGCTTTTTAAAAAAGTCGTTACCCTTGTCATCAACCAGAATGAAAGCCGGGAAATCAACAACCTCAATCTTCCACACTGCTTCCATGCCCAGTTCGGGAAAATCGATGCACTCCACCTGCTTGATGTTTTCTTCCGCTAATACGGCAGCCGGGCCACCAATAGAACCAAGGTAGAAGCCGCCATGTTTGGCACAGGCATCAGTAACTTGCTGGCTACGGTTACCCTTGGCAATCATCACCATCGAGCCGCCATTGCTCTGGAGCAGATCAACATAGCTGTCCATGCGTCCGGCTGTGGTTGGGCCGAAAGAACCGGAGGCTTTGCCGGCAGGGGTTTTAGCCGGGCCGGCATAGTAGATCGGATGCTGCTTCAGGTAGTCAGGCAGGGGCTTGCCACTGTCTAGAATTTCCTTGAACTTTGCATGGGCAATATCCCGACCGACAACGATTGTCCCATCGAGAAGAAGCGGGGCTCCGACCTCAAGTTTGGAAAGATCAGCGAGAATGTCTTTCATCGGTCGATTGAGGTTGATACGGGTCCCATGGCTTTGTTTGTTGCGATATTTCTCAGGAATCAGGCGACCGGGATTGCGATCCATTTCCTCGACAAAGAGCCCATCGCGGGTAATCTTGGCTTTGATGTTACGATCCGCCGAACAGGACACTGCCATGCCGACCGGGCAGGATGCGCCATGGCGGGGCAGACGGATAACACGTACATCGTGGGCGAAATACTTGCCGCCGAACTGGGCGCCAATCCCAAGCTCCTGGGCCGCCTTGAGAAGTTTTTCTTCCAACTCGATATCACGGAACGCCTGACCGTGATCATTACCGCTGGTCGGCAGGCCATCAAGGTAGCGAGCGGTTGCCAGCTTGACGGTTTTCATACAGGCATCAGCAGAGGTGCCGCCGATAACAAAGGCCAGATGGTAGGGCGGGCAGGCTGCAGTGCCGATGGTCTTCATCTTCTGCACGAGGAAGTTGTGGAGCGCGTCAGGGTTAAGCAGTGCCTTGGTTTCCTGGTAGAGCATGGTTTTGTTGGCCGAGCCGCCGCCCTTAGCAATAAAGAGAAACTTGTAGGCATCACCATCGGTTGCGTAGATGTCGATCTGGGCCGGCAGGTTGGTGCCGGTATTTTTTTCATTGTACATGTCGAGCGCTACGGTTTGGCTATAGCGCAGATTTTCTTCCGTATAGGTCTTGAAAACCCCTTCGGAGATTAATTCTGCATCGTTGCAGCCGGTCCAGACCTGTTGCCCTTTTTTGGCAACAACTGTTGCGGTTCCGGTATCCTGACAGGTTGGCAGTTCAAACATGGCGGAAATTTCAGCGTTGCGCAAAAAGGCCATGGCGACACCGCGATCGTTGTCGCTGGCTTCCGGGTCGCTGAGAATTTTTGCGACCTGCTCATTGTGTTCGGGGCGCAACAGGAAGGAAACATCGCGCATGGCCACATGGGACAATACCTTCAGCGCTTCGGGATCGACCTTGATGACTTCCTTGCCTTCGAAAGTGGTGACACTGACATACTTTTCAGATCCTTCAATCTTGTAGTACCTGGTGGTGTCTGCTCCCATCGGCATGGGATCCTGGTAGGTGAATTCCGGCATCGCTCTCTCCTTGGTCAATGTGAATTGGATTTTAGGGCCAAGACAGCCCACAAATTTAACGGAAACAACTATAGGTGAATTTTATCCCAGTGTCGACCGCTAAGTACAGTGTCCAGGTGTAAAACGAAAGAGCAATTTAATTGAAAATTTACCGGGCGCGAATACCTGACTGTTTCTCTTGGAAAGAAATTGACAGAAACACTCAGGTATGATAGTCGTTCGGAACAGATTGGGGTGCCGATACGGGTTGTTATGTCATTGCTGTGGCTGGTGGATATGTTTTTTGGGAGGTAGCTTATGTTCGCTTTTTTCAAGGATGATATCAAGGCCGTTTTTGATCGTGATCCGGCCGTGCGCAGCGTATTTGAGGTAATTTTCTGTTATCCCGGGTTCCATGCCATGTTGTTTTATCGCCTTTCACACTGGTTATGGAATAAAAACCGGACATTTATGGGGCGCTTTGTCTCGCATCTCGGGCGTTTTTTCACCGGCATTGAAATCCACCCCGGAGCAAAAATCGGCCGCGGTTTTTTTATTGATCACGGCATGGGTGTGGTGATTGGCGAAACGGCCGAAATCGGTGAAAATTGTACCCTCTACCATGGCGTTACCTTGGGAGGGACTTCCTGGGCCAAAGAAAAGCGTCATCCGACCCTGGGTAATAATGTGGTGGTCGGCTCCGGGGCCAAGATTCTTGGTCCCTTCAAGGTCGGTGATGATAGCAAAATCGGCTCGAACTCTGTTGTTGTCAAAGAGGTCCCAGCAACGGCGACAGTCGTTGGTATTCCCGGGCGCGTGGTGCTGTCTGGTGAAAAACGGGTCGGTGTTGATCTCCAGCACGGTGAATTGCCTGATCCCGTTGCCAAGGCGGTGAGCTGTGTGTTTGACCAGATTCAGCGCCTGGAAGAACAGGTCGTCAGTTTGCGTCAGGAACAGGGTCGTCTCAGGGCTGAATTGTCACAATATCGGGCTGATGAGGAGGATAGGGTTTCATGAGATTGTCAACCAAAGCCCAGTATGCAGTACGTGCTCTGGTCAGTCTGAATCTGGTCAGTGACGGTAGCCCGATGACGATCAAGGATATATCTGAACGTGAAAATATTTCACTGAATTATCTTGAACAGCTTTTTGTCAAACTCAGACGCGGCGGCATTGTCAGAAGTATCCGCGGTCCCGGCGGTGGTTACCTGCTGGCGCGCGCGGCGAATCAGATCAGTGTGGATCAGATCGTGGATACGGTAGAGGAGATTCTCGTACCGGTCTCCTGCATGAACGATGATGGCAGTTGTGGTTGTGACCTGGAGTGTGCGACTCAGTCAGTCTGGCAGGGGCTCGGCAATCAGATTCGTAATTTCCTCGCCTCCATGACCCTGGAAGATCTGACCAAAGATGCGCGGCGCCGTCTCGATCAGCGGATCAGGCATCAGGTGCCCCTCTAATTCTATGTTCTCGTAAACCCGGAGGATTTTTGTGAAGCAGATTTATCTCGATAATAACGCAACAACAGCAGTCAAGCCGGAAGTTCTGGATGCCATGCTTCCCTATTTTCGTGAACAGTTCGGCAACCCGTCGAGTGTTCACTGGGCCGGGCGCATGGTCAGTGGCGCGATCGAAAAAGCCCGTGAACAGGTGGCGGAATTATTGAACTGTTCACCGGCAGAAATCATCTTTGTCTCCTGTGGCAGCGAAGGGGACAACTTCGCCATTAAAGGGACTGCTGAAGCGTTGCGTCACAAAGGAAACCACATTATCACCACGACGGTGGAACATCCCGCCGTATTGGAGACCTGTGAATATCTGGAAAAAAACGGCTTTGAGGTGACCTATCTGCCGGTCGACAAAGACGGCATGCTCGATCTGACGCAACTTGAGGCTGCCATTACCGACAAGACAATTCTGATTTCGGTTATGTGGGCCAACAACGAAACCGGCAATCTGTTCCCCATTGACGCCATTGGTGAGATTGCCGGACGTCACAAGGTGCGTTTTCACACCGATGCGGTTCAGGCCGTCGGCAAGGTGCCGGTCGACGTGCAAGCGGCGAAGGTGGATATGCTGGTCCTGTCAGGGCACAAGATTGGCGCACCCAAAGGCGTCGGCGCCCTTTACCTGCGACGTGGTACGCGCATGATCCGTTTTATGCATGGTGGTCATCAGGAACGCAATCGCCGCGCTGGAACCCACAATGTTGCCGGCATCGTTGGCCTCGGAGTAGCCTGCGAACTGGCCCGTCTCAATCAGGAAAAAGACTATGCCTACGTGCGCCGTCTGCGTGACAAGCTTGAGCAGGGAATTCTCAGCACGGTGCCGGATGTCAAGCTCAATGGCCATCCGAACCCGGATCTGCGACTGCCTAATACCCTCAACGTCAGTTTCAACTTTATCGAAGGGGAGTCGTTACTGTTGTTTTTCGATATGAAGGGGATTGCAGCTTCCTCCGGCTCAGCCTGCACCTCCGGTTCGCTGGAACCCTCCCACGTGATGCGGGCGATGGGGGTGGATATTGTCCTGGCCCATTCCAGTGTGCGTTTCAGCTTCAGTGCTGACAACACCGAGGAGGAAGTTGACTATATTCTGGCCGAACTTCCCCCCATTGTTCAGCGCCTGCGTGACATGAGCCCCCTATATCATCGTCAAGAACCGACACCACTGCACTGTGATGAGTGCCGGATGGTGCATAAGGCCAGCTAAATAGAAAATATGAGCCTTCACTGTAAATACTAAAAAACAGGAGACAGAAGGATGTACACAGAAAAGGTCATGGATCATTTCACCAACCCGCGTAACGTTGGTGAAATTGAAAATCCCAATGGTGTCGGTGAAGTCGGCAATGCTTCCTGCGGTGATATCATGAAGATCTTCCTTAAGGTCGAAGACAACATCATCAAGGATGTTAAATTCAAGACATTCGGTTGTGGAGCGGCGATTGCCACCTCTTCCATGGTGACGGAGCTCGCCATCGGCAAGACCATTGACGAGGCGCTGGTATTGACCAATCAAGCGGTTGCTGAGGCTCTCGACGGCTTGCCGCCGGCCAAGATGCACTGTTCCAATCTGGCCGCCGATGCCCTGCATGAAGCGATCAAGGATTACAAAGCCAAAAATTCCTGATTTGTCCGTGTTTCTGCAAACAATTTTCTTAAAGGGCTCCGCTTATGTCGGGGCCTTTTGTCCGAGGTAGCTGTGAAAAAACGGGTTGTAGTTGCCATGAGTGGCGGAGTTGATTCCTCGGTAACCGCCGCACTGCTGCAAGAGCAGGGATATGAGGTTGTCGGCATGACCATGCAGATCTGGGATTATTCCAGCTACACCGATCAGCATGGTGAAACCTTCGGTAGCTGCTGTTCTCTTGATGATGTCTATGATGCCCGGCGGGTTGCCGAACAACTGGGTATACCCTTTTATGTCATCAATTTTGAAAGACAGTTCCAGCAGCAGGTGATTGATCGTTTTTGTGATGACTACCTTGCCGGTCTGACGCCTAATCCTTGCGTGCTGTGCAATCAGGTGCTCAAATTTGAGTTGCTGATGCGCAAGGCGCGCGAACTCGAAGCGGATTTTCTGGCGACCGGCCATTACGCCCAGATTATTGCCGATGTCGATGGTGGCTACGCACTGCATAAGGGGATCGACAGGGATAAGGATCAGAGTTACTTCCTCTTCACCCTGACTGCAGAGCAGATGGCACAGGTGCGCTTCCCCCTGGGTGGCATGACCAAGGAGGAAGTGAGGGCGCATGCGGCTCGTTTTAATCTGCGTGTAGCCGAAAAGGCCGAGAGTCAGGATATCTGTTTTGTTCCCGATGGCGACTATGTGCGTTTTTTGGAAGAAGAACGCCAACTCGACGATTGCGCCGGGCCGATTGTGCATGTGACCGGGCAGGTGCTCGGACAGCATCAGGGCTACTATCGCTATACCGTCGGACAGCGTAAAGGGTTAGGCATCGGCTGGCGCGAGCCGCTCTACGTTATCCGTATCGATGCCGCTGAGAAGCGGGTGATCGTCGGTGAAAAACAGCACCTGCTGTGTGCTCAGATGATTGTTGGTAACTGTGTCTGGAGCATGACGCCACCGCAACAACCTTTCGCCAGCGCCTGTCGTATCCGTTACCGCCAGCAGGAACAACCGGTGCAGGTTGTGCCTCTGGCTGATCAGCGCGTTAAAGTGATTTTTTCGACCCCCCAGGCGGGGGTGACGCCGGGACAGGCTGCCGTGTTCTATCAGGGAGATCGGGTGTTGGGGGGGGGATGGATTCAGTAACCAGATCGGTGGCGATTGTCACCCTCGGCTGCAAGACCAACCAGTTTGAATCAGCGGCCATGCTCGAACAATTGACCGGCAACGGTTACTCTCAGGTGAAATTTGATGCTGGAGCTGATCTGGTTATCGTCAATACCTGCACGGTGACGGCGGCTACCGATTCCCAGTCACGCAATCTGATCCGCCGCGCGCAGCGCTTAAACCCGACAGCGCGGATTGTCGTCACCGGCTGTTATGCCCAGATTAATCCTGACGAGCTGCAAAAACTCCCCGGCGTGAGTTTGATCATCGGCAATGAAGAGAAAAAGGAATTATTGCGTCTGCTGACGCAAACACAACAGAACGACTGCAGCGAAAGCACTACCCTGGTGACCGATATCCGCGCCGCCCAACACTGTACCCCCCTTGATCTACACACCTTTGCCCAGCGTAGCCGCGCCTTTGTCCAGATCCAGAACGGTTGTGATGCTTTTTGTTCCTACTGCATCATTCCCTATGCCCGTGGCGCCAGTCGCTCGGTACCGATTGATCAGGTTGTTGCCCAGGTCGAGGGCCTGGGGGCAAGCGGCTATCGGGAGATTGTTCTGACCGGTATTCATATCGGTGGTTACGGTCAGGATCTGGGCAAAGGTATCAGTCTGTTAACCTTGTTGCAGGCGATAGAAAGCTGCGGGTTTGCCGGCCGTGTGCGCCTGGGGTCGATTGAGCCGACGGAGCTGCCCCTTCAACTGCGCGATTATCTGGCCCAGGCTTCATGGCTCTGTCCTCATTTGCATATCCCCCTGCAGGCCGGTGATGACGTTATTCTACGCCGCATGAATCGTCACTACGATACAGCATTTTTTGCTGATCTGCTCGCTGATCTGCAGCAGCGCAATGCGGCGATGGCGATCGGACTTGATGTGATCTGCGGTTTTCCCGGTGAAACGGAAGAATACTTTTCCCGCACTGTTGAGCTTTTACAGCGCTTGCCTTTCAGTCATCTCCATGTTTTCCCTTTCAGTCGCAGACCCGGCACCCCGGCGGCGACTATGCCCGATCAGGTAGCGCCGGCGCTCATTAAAGAACGTGCCGCCAGGTTGCGGGCATTGGGCGATGAAAAATTGCAGCAGTTCAGCCGCCGTTTTGTCGGCGCCCCATTGTGGATGCTGGTCGAGAGGGGGGTCAGCAACGGTCAACGTAAAGGGATATCGGAGAATTATCTGAACTTGTTGATCGATCAAGACCAGGCACAAGCGGGGGAGCTGTGCCTGGTGCGGGTTACTGATCTGGTGGCTGGCGGACTGCGGGTGGAGCGTGTGAACTGATCAGCTCTCTGAGCGGTAAGCACAGGTTGCCGGCAGCCAGTGAAGGCTGTCGATATTCTCCGGCGTCAGTTGCACGCAGTCGTCTTCCAGTTCCTGGCGTTGAGCATAAACGCGGCAGGTGCGTTCATGGATGTCGAGAAAGCGGCAGGGTACCGGTGTGGTGTGGACACAGCCATAGCGATCGATGATTTTCTCGAAACAACATTCGCCACAGCGCCGACACCGGCTTTCCCAATCCTGCCATTCTCTTGGATCAGGCACACTCACTGTAGCCGCAGGCGTGGCAGACGCAGCAGCCCCCCTCATGTTCCACCGGGCCGCCGCAATCGGGGCAGGCGCCGCCATTGTTGCTGAACGCCGCGACAGTTTCTTCCGTGTCCGCCATATGCAGTTGAATCGCCTTGGCAACAGCGTCGGCACAGGAGGTGATACGATTATTACCGAAACCGCTGGGTTTATGACAGGTGATGCCGATCAGTTGTTTAACGCTCTGGCGCGCCTGCACGCCACTGCGCCAGGCCAGGGAGACCAGACGACCGATAGCCTCACACTGTGAGGCCGCACAGCCACCGGCCTTGCCCATGGTGGTGAAGAGTTCAAACAGCCCTTTTTCGTCCTGATTGATGGTGATGTACAAAGGGCCGCAACCGGTTTCCATCTGGTAAGTAGCACCGCTGAGAGCACGTGGTCGTTCACGTTTGCGCAATCCTTTGCGGGCTTCCATCGGGACACCTTCTTCCGCTTTGGCTTCCGCTTTACCGGCTACCGACAGGACTTGCATCGAACGTGAGCCATCACGATAGATGGTCACCCCTTTGCATCCCTGTTGATAAGCGAGACGGTAGACGGTAGAAACATCTTCACGGCTGGCGCTGTGACAGAAATTCACGGTTTTGGATACGGCGTTGTCGGTATATTTCTGGAACGCCGCCTGCATCATCACGTGATCGGCCGGGGTAATGTCGTGGGCGGTGACAAAGATTTTGCGGATATCGTCAGGGATCGCTTTGATATCCTGTACCGAACCTTTTTCGGCGATTTCCTGCATCAACTCTTCCGAGTAAAAGCCGCGCTCGCGAGCAATACGGGCAAACACCGGGTGGACTTCGATCAGCTTGTTGTTGTCCATCACCTGACGCACATAGGAGACAGCGAACAGAGGCTCAACCCCGCTGGAACAGTTGGCGATAATCGAAATGGTACCGGTCGGAGCAATGGTGGTGCAGGTGGCATTGCGCATGGCGCGCCCTTCGGGATGGTCAAAAACGCTCCCCGGGAAGTTGGGGAAGGAGCCGCGCTCGGCCGCTAATTGTGCAGACTGTTGGTGAGCGGTGTCATTGATGAAGCGCATCACCTTTTCAGCCAGCGCAATCGCTTCGGAACTGTTGTAGGGGATCTTGAGCAGAATCAGTAAATCAGCCCAGCCCATGACACCGAGGCCGATCTTGCGGTTGGCGCGGGTCATCTGATCGATTTCCGCCAGCGGGTAGGAGTTGGCTTCAATGACGTTGTCGAGAAAGCGGGTTGCCAGTTCCACGGTTTTCTTCAGTTTCTCCCAATCAATCTGCTCGTTGCTGATCATCCGCGCCAGATTGATCGAGCCCAGATTGCATGACTCGTAGGGGAGCAGGGGCTGCTCACCGCAGGGATTGGTGCTTTCGATTTCTCCCACCAGCGGGGTGGGGTTGTCACGGTTCAGACGATCGAGAAAAACGATACCGGGTTCGCCATTGTTCCAGGCCATGTCAACGATCTGATTAAAGACCTTGGTGGCATTCAGCAGTTTGACCTGCTCGCCGGTACGTGGGTTAATGATGGGGTAATCGTCACCCGCTTCCACCGCCTCCATAAAGGCTTCGGTCACGCCGACGGAGATATTGAAATTGGTCAGTACCGTTGGATCGCGCTTGGCCATGATAAAGTCCATGATGTCGGGATGGTCGACGCGCAGGATGGCCATGTTGGCACCGCGACGGGTGCCCCCTTGTTTGATGGTTTCCGTTGCTGCATCGAACACCCGCATGAAGGAGATAGGGCCTGAGGAAACGCCGCTGGTTGACTGAACCTCGTCATTGGCCGGGCGGATGCGGGTAAAGGAGAAACCGGTGCCGCCGCCACTTTTATGGATCAGGGCGGTGTGCTTGATGGCATCGAAGATGCTCTCCATCGAATCTCCGATGGGCAGGACAAAACAGGCTGACAGCTGCCCCAGGGGGCGGCCGGCGTTCATCAGGGTTGGCGAATTGGGGAGAAAATCGAGCTGCGACATCATCTCATAGCAGGCAGCTTCAAACTCTTCGCGGCGGGTGGGGTCGGTTTCAACCCCGGCGATGGTGCGTGCGACGCGACGAAATAATTCTTCGGTATTTTCCAGGGGCTTGCCGCTGGCGTCGCGAATGAAATAACGTTTGCGCAGAACAGTGAGGGCGTTAATGGACAGGTTGAGCGTGTTTTCAGGTTGGTTGTCAGTCATTTTCTGGTCCTTCATCGTTCGGTGAGGAAATGGCGCGTTCATGTTCTGGCTACTATATGTATGAAGGTTGAAACTTTAGCCGACTAGATGTTGTGGTTTCAACCCTTTTTTTATTTATTTCTTATAACCCGCGAGCCGCTCCCGGCTAAGCACCGGTCCGGTTCTCCTGGAGGCAAGGATCAGCTATAGTGGCAGATATGTTTGGCCCATGGCTGGGCCGGCGCGAGATTGTCTTGTCGCCACCCCAAATTTTAAGTATTGTCCGAATTTTGATAACAACTTACCTAAATTTTTGCCATTACAGGATCAACAGTGGCCATGAATTCATTTTATCTCGATAACGCTGCTACCAGTCACCCCAAGCCGGAAGCCGTATATCGGGCGGTTGATGCGGCACTGCGGAGCGGCGGGAGTGCCGGGCGCGGCAGTCATCAACAGGGGATCGTCGCTGATCGTGAGGTGTTTGCCACGCGGGAGCTCCTGGCGCAGCTGTTTGGGGTGTCCTCCTCAGAACGCTTTGTTTTCACCGCCAATGCGACTCAGGCGCTGAATCTGGCACTCTTTGGCCTCCTGAATGGCGGTGATCGGGTGGTCACCACCAGTATGGAACATAATGCGGTCACCCGGCCCTTGCGTGCACTGCAGGATCGGGGTGTTGAGATTGTCAAGGTGGCAGCCAATCCACACACCGGGGTAGTAGCGACGGCGGATATTCAGGCCGCCTGTCTGGCAACGCCCACCCGCCTGCTGGTGATCAATCATGCGTCCAATGTGTTTGGTTCATTGCAACCGCTGGATGATTTGGGCTCCTGGTGCCGTCAGCAGGGGATTGTCCTGCTGGTTGACGGCTCCCAGACCGCCGGACTGCTACCGATCAACCTTAATGAGTTAGCGATTGACCTGTTTGCCGCTCCCGGCCATAAAGGGTTACTGGGACCGCAAGGAACAGGTTTTTTGTATGTGCATGAGGGGATTGAATTGCGGCCGCTGATTTACGGTGGCACCGGCGCTAATTCCCACTCGGCCCAACAGCCGGAAATGCTTCCCGAGCGTTTTGAAAGCGGCACCTTCAATATTCCCGGCCTGGCTGGTCTGAGCGCCGCACTGCGCTTCTTGCTGGAAACTGGAGTTGCGCAGATTCATGCCCGTGAGATCCAACTGGTGCAGCTACTGATTAACGGTCTGGCGCAGATTCATCAGGTTCAGCTTTATGGTCCGCCCGCCGACCAGCCCCGTGGTTCCGCCGTATCCTTCACCATCAAAGGCATGGATACGGCCACTGCGGGCTATCTTCTCGATCAACGTGGCATTGCGGTGCGTACCGGATTGCATTGCTCTCCGGACAGCCATCGCAGTTGCGGGACTTTCCCCGCTGGAACCATTCGTGTCAGCCCCGGATTTTTTACCACTGCAGCGCAGATCAACTATTTTCTTGAGCAGGTTGACAGCTTAAAGACGGCTTTTTGACCTGGATTGATGAGGTCCTGACCTCAGGGAGAGATATGTGATGAAACATTATATTCTGGATACCAATGTTGTTCTGCATGATCCCCAGGCCATTTTTAAATTTGATGACAATATTGTCATCCTTCCCTTGACGGTGATTGAGGAGATTGATCGATTTAAAAAGGATCAAAGCGAAACCGGCCGTAATGCGCGCCATATATCGCGGATGATCGATGGTTTTCGTTCCCAGGCCAAACTGGTAGAGGGCGTAACGCTGGAAAATGGCGGCATTCTCAAGGTCGCTGTCTATAGGCAGGAGTTTATGCAGAAGCTGCCACCGGAGCTGCGCATCGATCGGGGTGATAACCGTATTCTGGCAGTGGCAAACGACCTGATGAATTCCCTGCCTGATGGCACAGTAGTTCTTGTTACTAAGGACATTAATCTGCGCATCAAAGCTGACACCATGGGTATGCGGGCAGAAGATTTTCAGAATGACAAGGTACCGGTGGATGAATTATATACCGGTACGGTGGAGCAGCTTGTCAGCAAGGAACAGGTTGATCTGTTTTATGAGCAAGGTTCCATTAATGTTGATGCGGACTTTTATGCGAACCAGGGGGTGACTCTGGTGGATGAAACCAACTCGTCCCACACTGCTCTGGGTCGCTACGTTGCCGCTCAGCAGAAAGTTGTTGCCTTGATCAAGGTCCCCAAGAACGGGGTGTGGGGAATCCATCCGCGCAATCGCGAGCAGCAGTTTGCTTTTGATCTGCTGCTGAATGACGATGTTCAGCTGGTTTCTCTGGTCGGCAAGGCGGGGACTGGTAAAACCCTGCTGGCCATTGCTGCCGGGCTGCTCAAATCGGCCGACGAGGGAACCTATAATCGGCTGCTGATCTCGCGCCCGGTTTTCCCGATGGGACGTGATCTGGGGTTTTTGCCCGGTGATATTGAAGAAAAGCTGGCACCCTGGATGCAGCCGATTTTCGACAATGTTGAGCTGCTGCTGTCTTCCCACGATGAAGGGGGCAAGCGTAAACGTGGCTATCGGGAGCTGATCGATCTCGGTTTGATGGAAATCGAGCCCTTAACCTATATTCGGGGGCGTTCAATACCGAAACAATATCTGATTGTCGATGAGGCCCAGAATCTGACCCCCCATGAAATTAAAACGATTATCAGTCGCGCCGGCGAAGGGACAAAGGTTGTTCTAACCGGCGACCCCTATCAGATCGACAACCCGTACGTCGATTCAGCCAGTAATGGACTTTCTTTTTCGGTTGAACGGCTCAAAGGGCAGGAACTGGTCGGCCACGTTACCCTGACCAAGGGGGAACGTTCGGCGCTGGCTGAAGTGGCCGCCAATTTATTATGATTTATAAGGATCTATGATGTTGCTTCTGGCTTTGGAAAGTTCCTGCGATGAGACTGCCGCCGCTGTTGTCCGAGATGGCCGTGAGGTGTTGTCGAATATTATCTCGTCGCAGGTTGATCTCCATGCGACCTATGGTGGAGTCGTGCCGGAACTGGCATCGCGGCGCCATCTGGAGGTTATCAATCCGCTGGTAGAAGAAGCGTTGCAACGTGCTGGAGTGACTCCTGCCGAACTCGACGGGGTGGCGGTGACCAGTGGCCCCGGGTTGACCGGTGCCCTGCTGGTTGGCGTTTCTTTTGCCAAAGCCTTTGCCTACGCCCTTAACATCCCCTTTATCGGGGTTCATCATATCGAAGCCCATATCCAGGCGATCCGTCTTGAACAGGAGGTCGCTTTTCCGTTTCTCGGTGCAGCGGTTTCCGGTGGCCATACCCACCTGTATCGTGTTGATGGTATCGGTTCTTACCGTTTGCTCGGTCGCACCATTGATGATGCGGCCGGCGAAGCTTTTGACAAGGTAGCCAAAATGCTTGGGCTTGGTTACCCCGGTGGGCCGATTATCGATAAACTGGCTGCCAGGTACGCTGGTGGTGAGATTAAATTTCCACGGCCTTTGCTCAATCGCGACAACCATAACTTCAGTTTTTCCGGCTTGAAAACTGCGGTGCTCAATCACATTCAGGGTTTGCCCCAGCCTTTAGGTGAAGAACAGGTAGGACAGGTTGCCAGTGCCTTTCAGGAAGCAGTGGTCGATGTGCTCACGATCAAGGTGTTGCGCGCGGCGCAGCAGGAAGGGCTTGAACGGATTGTCGTTGCCGGTGGGGTTGCCTGCAATTCGGGTCTGCGGCAGCGTTTTGCTGATTTGACAGCCGCGACGACGATGAGTGTTTATTTCCCCCGGCCCCTGTTGTGTGGCGACAACGCAGCGATGATTGCGGTGGCTGCCGATTATTATTTAAGTCACGGCAAGCGTTCTGGTTTTGATCTCAATGCGGTGTCGAGCTGGCCCCTGGAGCAGGTTTCCCTTTGACTGAGCGATCTGACAACCGCTGGCAACGTTTCGGCTTTTTCCGCCGGTTTAAACTTAATCTGATCCGCCTGGCACGCATCAAATCTTCCCCCGATGCTGTAGCCCGGGGGATGGCCCTCGGTGTCTTTATCGGCTTTACGCCGTTCTTCGGTTTTCACATCCTGATTGCCCTGTTTTTTGCCTTTCTTCTGCAACAGAACAAGATTGCTACCTTCGTTGGTGTTTGGATCACCAATCCGCTAACGGCCCCTTTTATCTATGCGCTGGAATATGAAATAGGCCGCATGCTGCTGGGCAAGCCGGCCATCGGTGTGGCCGCATTCACTCGAGAATTAACCTGGGATACGGCCTTGCAGTTAGGGCTACCATTGGGGCTTGGGTCCATCGTCCTCGGTCTTCCGGTGGCGTTGATCAGCTATGCCCTGACCCTGCGTCTGATGCCCTGGTTGCGTCAATACCGCATACCACGCTGGCCTAAACGTCTGCGCAAACTGTTACCCGGTGATAACAGAAACGAGATGCCATGAGTTATCAGACAAAAAAGCGCTTCGGCCAGCATTTTCTCCATGATCCTGCCGTGATCGACAAAATTATCGCTGCAGCACGGCTGGATCCTCAGCAGCGGGTTGTTGAAATCGGCCCGGGTCTGGGTGTGTTAACCGACCGACTGCTTGAGAAGGTGCCGCAGGTTGCGGTGATGGAGATCGACCGCGACCTGATCGCGCTACTGCATCAGCGTTATGATGATCGTCTGATGATCCATGAAGGCGATGTTCTCAAGTTGCCATGGTTCGACTTGTTGACTGATCCTCCCTATACCCTGGTTGCCAACCTGCCTTACAATATCTCAAGCCAGATCCTGTTCAAGCTGCTGGATCACCGCTCCCTCTTTACCCGGTTGGTTCTGATGTTTCAGCGCGAGGTTGGCGAACGTCTGATGGCTCAGCCGGGCAGCAAAGATTACGGCATCCTCTCGGTGCTATGCCAACTTTGGTATGATATCGACAAGGTGGCCCTGGTCAAGCCGGGAGCTTTCAACCCCCCCCCCAAGGTGGATTCCCTGGTGCTCTCATTTCTCCCGCTGGCCCAACCTCGCGTTGATCCGGTTGACGAAACCCTGTTTAAAAAAATGGTGAAGGGAGCTTTTACCCAGCGCCGTAAAACCCTGCGCAACAGCCTGCTGGCCAGTGGTTTTCAGCCTGCCGCTATCGATGACGCCTTGTCCCTGGCCGCTATTGATCCTGGCTGTCGCGGTGAAACCCTCAGCCTGCAACAATTCTCAGCCCTGACCAGGGCGTTTTTTGGGGATTGAGGCGATAGAATAAAAGCCTCCTGAGCCTTGCAACCCGGCACGGGCTATTTTATATTTCTTTGGTGCCAAAGGTGTATACTAAGGGGCAGTAGATAGATGTTCACATCACCAACAAAGGAGTCGGTAATGAAGGTTACGGTTCTCAGTGGCGGATCAAAAAAGGAAAATGAACAGCTGTTTGAACCGGAGGCCATAAAAAAAGAATTGCGACGGCAGGGGCAAAAGACCCATCTCGACACCTTTGTCGCCTTGTCTGACGTACTGCGCAGCGAGATTCCCGAGCGGTTACTGGCGCAGTTGAGCTTTGCCGAACTGATTGAACAGTTGATTCAGGCCGGCAACTTTCTCCTGGAACAGGAGCAGGAAATCAGGGTTAAGCTGTTCCCCCTCAAGAATTCCGGTCACTATCGCCTGTTTACCAACTCCCCCGATGCCAATCATATTTTTTCTACCCTGCAGGAATATCTGCACCGTAAAGCTCTGCAGTTTCACGTTATTTGCCATCCGATTTTGTCGATAGCAAGAAAAGATGGGCAAGTTCAGACCCTCACCAACGCTTCCGATGATTTACCACGCGAATCATTTGTCTGGCTTGAGCTCGAGCGTGTTGCTGAAGGGCAGATTGAAGAACTTGAAGCGGCGCTGACAACCATCATCACTGCGGCACTGACCATCTACCGCGATCGTCCGGCGATGCAGGAAAAGTTTGATGTATTGCTGCAAAAAAAGGAATTTGCCGGACACCAGGCGCTTTTTGATTGGCTGCAACAGGATAACTATATTCCTGTTGCCACGCGCAGTTTTACCTATACCTCTGCTGCTGATATCAATCATTTCAAAGAAGAAAAAAGCAAGGCGCTGGGTTTGACGGAATTTTATCTCGAACCCTTCCATAAGGCCGATAAACCCTTCACCCTCAATGTGAAAAAAGTTTTCCCGTTGCTGGGTCAGGGCAAATTTGTCGATGTTGAACGGACCGAATTTCGCTGCCCGTTACACCGTTTTGAGCGCCTGACCTATCTGGGTTTCCGTGAAAAAATCAAAGGTGGTTATCGTGAGCACTGTTTTTTCGGGTTTTATACCCAGAAAAGCATTGATGAAAACAGCTTCATGATCCCGGCCCTGCGCCGGCGGATTGAGAAGGCGCAGCAGCAGTTGAACATTGTGCGCGACAGTCACAACTATCGCAAAACGGTGCAGATTATCAACAGCTTCCCCAAGATCGAACTGTTTCTGATGGAAGAGGATGAATTACGGCGCATGCTGCGCTCTTTCATTCAGATGCATCGCCAGGCCGGGGTCAAGGTGGTGATTGCACCAACAACGGCGGAGCAGGGGTTGACGCTGCTGCTGATCATGCCCAACGAGTATTATCTGCCCGAGCATATCGAACCTCTTGAGACCTATCTGCGCCGCTATTTCAAGGCAGTCAGCGTGGACATTCGCCTGATCCATGCGGCATCGGACTATTTGACCCTGCACGTTAATCTGCAGTTGCGCCATAAAGAGGTTCAGGTTGACCTGCTGAAACTGGAACAGGGCTTGACGCGTCTGACCATGCCGTGGAAACTGCGCTTTCGCACCCTGCTGGAAAAGAACTTCAGCAGTGAATCCTTTGCCACCTGGGACACCTACATTAAAGCGTTTGACAAGGAATATCGGGCCCGGAACGAACCGCGCTTTGCTATCCGGGATCTGCGCAATATCGAAAAACTTCTCCAATTTCAGCAGGATGTTTTCGATCTGTGGGGACCGTTCCACGATCAGCGCGATTACTTCCGTTTACAGTTTTACAGTTTGAACCGGTGCTATCTGAACGACCTGATGCCCTATTTGCAGAACCTCGATCTCTATGTGCTGCATCAGGTCGATTCCGATCTGGTTATCAACGATCAGCCGGTTTATATCAAAAGTTTTTCCGTGCGTGCCGACACGGCCAAAAGTTTACCCATGGCACAGGTTAAAACGCATTTGATCGACACCCTGCGGGCGCTGAACAATAATGAAGTGGAAAACGACTATCTCCACAAGTTGTTGTTGCCAACCGGACTCTCATGGCGCCAGATCGATGTCTTTCGTGCTTATCGCAATTACTATCTGCAATTGGGCAGCCCCTTTTCCAAAAAACGGGTCGCGGAAACCCTGACCAATAACATTGCTGCGACACAACTCTTGTATCGTTATTTTGAAGGGCGTTTCAAGCCCTCAGCAGAATGGGATGACCCGATGGTGCGTGAGTTGGAGGTACTCTCACCAGTGCGTCAGGAGCTGGTCAAGGTACTGGAAGACGTCAGCAACCCGAATGAAGATAAAATTCTGCGCACCCTGTTTAATCTTATCGACTCAACCATTCGCACCAACTTTTTTGTGCGCTGCGAGCGCGACGACTACTTTATTTCCCTGAAGATCAGCTCCCTGGGCGTTATCGACATGCCGGCACCACGTCCGCTTTATGAGGTCTACGTCCATTCAGCGCAAATGGAGGGAATTCACCTGCGCGGCGGCAAGGTTGCCCGCGGTGGGGTACGCTGGTCCGATCGACCGGATGATTTCCGCACCGAAGTGCTGGGCCTGGTCAAGGCGCAGATGACCAAAAATGCGGTGATTGTACCGGAAGGTTCCAAAGGAGGATTCGTCACCAAACGCAGCAGTGACGATCGTGATCAGCTTGGGCAGATTGTCAAGGAGGCCTACCAGACTTTCATGTGCGGGCTGCTGGATATCACTGACAACCGTGTCGGTGAAGAAGTTGTTCGCCCTGTCGGGGTGATTGCTCATGATGATTATGACCCCTATCTGGTGGTTGCCGCCGACAAAGGGACGGCGCATCTGTCCGACGTCGCCAATGCCATCAGCGAGTCCTACAACTTCTGGCTCGGCGATGCCTTTGCCAGTGGTGGTTCCCACGGTTATGACCATAAGAAATTAGGTATTACCGCGCGTGGCGCCTGGGAGAGTGTCAAACGTCTGTTCCGGGAGATGGGACAGGATATTCAGACTGAGCCCTTTACCGTGGTCGGCATCGGCGATATGAGTGGTGACGTGTTCGGCAATGGCATGCTGTTATCAAAGCAGATCCGTCTGCTGGCAGCCTTTGATCACCGTCATATCTTTCTTGACCCGAATCCTGATCCGCAAACCTCCTGGCAGGAACGCCGGCGGCTGTTCAATCTGCCACGTTCAACCTGGGAGGACTACAACAGTGAACTGATCTCTGCCGGTGGCGGCGTTTATTCACGACAACTCAAGGAGATTCCCCTGTCCCCGCAGGTTGCCAAATGGCTCGGTGTTCGTCAGAGCAGTATAGATGTGCCCGGTTTGATTAAATTACTGCTGACCGCGCCGGTTGATCTGTTGTGGAACGGTGGTATCGGCACCTATATCAAGGCCTCTACCCAGAACCATGAAGAAGCCGGTGATCGTGCCAACGATGGATTGCGTGCGGATGGCCTTGAGGTGCGTGCCAAAGTGATCGGCGAGGGGGGGAATCTCGGGTTGACCCAGGCTGGGCGGATCGAGTTTGCCCTTAATGGCGGTCGGGTAAATACCGATGCCATCGATAACTCCGGTGGCGTTGACAGCTCTGATCACGAGGTCAACCTGAAGATATTGTTGCGCCTGTTGCGCCAGGAGCGCAAAGTCAAGTCGCTTAAAGACGGCTATGCCCTGCTGGCGGAGATTGAAGAAACCGTTTGTCAGGATGTGCTTGCCAACAATTACACCCAGACCTTGTCTATCTCTCTGGATGAGTTGCGCATTGAAAAGGATGTCGAGCCGCACCTTGAACTGATCGACCGGCTCAGCCGTTCAGGCTTGCTTGACCGCCGTGGAGAAGGGCTGCCAAGTCGTAAAGATGTGGCATTGCGGCAACCCAACCGCTTAACCCGCCCGGAACTGGCGGTACTGCTGGCCTACAGCAAGATGTTCCTCTATCGGGGTCTGCTTGAGGCGGAATTGCCGGATAACAAGGTAGTAAAACAGCTGCTCTTTGATTATTTTCCGGCAGAAATTGGTGAGCGCTATGCTGAACAGCTGCCACGTCATCCGCTGGCGCGTGAAATTATCGCGACCATGCTCACCAACCGCGTGGTTGATCAGGCCGGCAGCGCCTTTTTGCAGACTGTCAGTCGTTTGACCGGGCGTTCGCAAGTCAGCGTCGCCAATGCCTATCTGACCTTTGACAGCCTGCTCAGCGGCACAGAGCTGCGCCGCGCGGTATATGCCTGCGATAATCAGATGGCGGCAGCACGCCAATATGAGCTGCTGCTGCGCCTTGAAAATATTCTGGCCACCTTCTGTGTGTTTGCTCTTGGCTACGGCATGGCGATCCCGTCAACCACCAGCGATCTCGAACGGATCAGTGCTCAGCTTCAGGACTACGCTGGCTTGTTGCCCAAGGTTCTGCCGGCCGCTGTCTGGCAGGACTGTCGGCAACGTAAAAGCACGCTGCAGAATGAAGGGTTGAATCCCGACATCGCCTACAAATTTTCGGTGCTGGATAACCTGGTCGATTTTCTGCCGTTGTTGTGTATGGTTGACAGCTCCGGTCAGAGTCTTGATGTCCTGGCACAGATCAAGGTGCTGGTGGATCAACAGGTCAACATTGATATGCTGCTGGCGCAACTGGCGAAAGTGCCGGTACGTGACAGTTGGGATCGCCAGGCGCGTGAATCTTTAATCAGTAGTCTTCACGCTGTCAATGTCAAACTGGTGTATCAGGTGGCAACGGAATCAGCAGAGCAACCTGAAGCCTTTTTCATCCAGCGGCGTGCCAAGCTGCGCTTCTTTGATGCCGCCCGCCAATCGTTGATTGCCGAGGAACCGCAAAACTTTCATCCGTTTTCGGTGCTGCTGCATAATCTCGAGGGGCTGGTAAAATCCTGATTTTAAGCCCCTGGTGCCGGCTGCCGGCTGGTTGTCGGACAGGGGCTCCAGGGGAAAAGATGATGGACAGCTTTTTCCCCTCTGTGTTATATCCGATGCGTTTTACAGGGTTTTTAAACCGTCCAGGAACTAAATCCTCCGCTGTTTGCGCTGCAGTCATTCATTTGCCTGCTGTATTGGTTCGGTTGTTGTTATAATATTTGTTTATTCACTTCGCTCCAGCTATAACAGTTAGAAGATCGCGACCGATGCGACTTGCTAATAATCTGGATCCTGCGACTTCGCGCAGGATGACACAGAAGGACGTTGATGGAAAAAAACGGGTGTCATTCTGCGCGGAGCGAGGCGTAGTCGCAGAATCCATATCCTGTTTTCTGATTTACTGGAGTCAAATAGATAACCAGATAATATTATTGGACTGATTGGCGAAGGAGCCCTGCGACCCGGAACTGGTGCCGGAGTTTTGCTGGGCCTTTTAACATAGCAGAAGCAACATAAGCGCCTGGATCATTATGACCGGGACGAAATGGTAATCTACGCAGTGAAGCCGGGTGCTTCGACTGTTGCCTTTCGTTGCGACGGAGGGCTTTTTTTGTTTTGACCAACAGGATACGTCATCGTGGAAAAAAGAAAAACCATCCTTGATATTGCCCGTATGAAGCAGGACAAGAGCAAGATTGCCGTTCTGACTGCTTACGATTATCCCTTTGCGCGTCTGATGGACGCAGCCGGTATCGATATCATTCTGGTCGGTGATTCGGTTGGCTCGGTGGTGTCCGGCTATGACAACACCCTGCCGGTCACCCTGGACGAAATGATTTACCACACCAAGGCGGTCATGCGCGGCAGCCGTCAGGCCCTGGTGGTCACTGATATGCCCTTCATGTCCTATCAGACCGATATCCGTGATGCACGCATCAATGCCGGCCGCTTGATCAAAGAGGGTGGTGCCCAGGCGGTCAAGCTTGAAGGCGGCGTGCCGATGGCGGCGACTATCCGCGCTTTGGTCGATATTGACATTCCGGTGGTTGGTCATATCGGTCTGACGCCGCAGTCGATCCATCGTATGGGTGGTTTTCGGGTACAGGGTCGAGCTGAGGAACAGGCCCAGCAGCTGATTGCCGATGCCAGGGCCGTTGAAGAAGCTGGGGCCTTCGCCCTGGTGTTGGAGGGTATCCCGGCGCTGCTGGCGCGTGAAATTACCCGCCTGCTGACGATACCCACCATCGGCATCGGGGCCGGAGTCGGCTGTGATGGTCAGGTCCTGGTGATTCATGATCTGCTCGGGCTCTACGACAAATATGCGCCCAAGTTTGTCAAGCGCTATGCTGATGTTGCCCCGGTGATTTCGCGCGGCATCGAAGACTATATCCACGAGGTCAAGCAGGGGATATTCCCCGGTGATGATCACTCCTTCAAGTAGGTGTTAAGGGATGGAGATTGTAGAATCGATAGAGTCGCTGCAGCAGCAATTGGCGCACGCGCGTGCTGCCGGTAAAACGATTGCCTTTGTGCCCACCATGGGGTTTCTTCATGCTGGGCATCTGTCCCTGCTCGAAGAAGGGCGCCGCCGCGGTGATGTGCTGGTGCTTTCCATTTTTGTTAACCCGACCCAGTTTGGCCAGGGGGAGGATTTTGAAGACTATCCGCGCGATCTGCAACAGGATTGTGCTCTGGCCGAGGCAGTTGGTGTTGACCTGGTTTTTGCGCCCTCAAGCGCAGCCATGTACCCGCGAGGTTATGCCACCGAGGTCAACGTCAGCGGTATCACCGCCGGACTCTGTGGTGCCAGCCGACCGACCCACTTTCGTGGTGTCTGTACCGTAGTGACCAAGCTGTTCAATATTGTCCAGCCCCATGTTGCCCTGTTTGGCAGCAAAGATTTTCAACAACTGGCGGTGGTCAAGCGGCTGACGCAAGATCTCAACCTGCCGATTGAGATCATCGGCATGCCGATCTACCGTGAAGCTGACGGCCTGGCAATGAGCTCGCGCAATGTGTATCTCGATTCTGAGCAGCGCCGCCAGTCACTGGCTCTGTCGCAGGCGATCACCCTGGCGCAGGATCTCGTCAAACAGGGGGAAGGGGAGGTCGCTACAGTTATAGCCGCCGTCTCTCGCCACCTTGGCGCCCAGTCGCTGATTCGCAGTGACTATGTTGCCATCTGCCATCAATTGACCCTTGAACCGCAGCAACGGATTGACAAGGATTCAGTGCTGCTTATCGCCGCCTTTGTTGGTCAGACCCGACTGATTGATAACGGCTATCTGATGGATCTGTCATGACTGACACAGCGCGGGCTAATCTGGAAAACCTCTACCGCATCTTTACGGTACCGGAGGCCCCTGATTCGACCCTGGGGGCAATTGACCAGGCTATTACCCAGAATGTTGCTGATTTTTTGCAGAAACATGTGGTCGCCCTGGAGCGTAGCCTCGAGGATATCGAGAAGGATTTCTCCCGTAGCCGTATCCCCGATGAACCGACCTTTGTGTCTGATTACACCACCTTCGTTAAAGAAAAGCTTGTCGCCCAGTCGGTTCACACTGCAGCTCCCGGCTTTATTGGTCACATGACATCGGCCTTGCCTTATTTTATGTTGCCCCTGTCGCGTATCATGACGGCACTTAATCAGAACCTGGTGAAGGTAGAAACGTCCAAAGCCTTCACGCCGATGGAACGGCAGGTACTGGCGATGCTGCACCGCTTGATTTACGCCGGCGATGACGGTTTTTATCAGCAATGGATCCATGACAGTCGTCACGCTCTAGGTGCTTTTTGTTCCGGTGGAACTATCGCCAATATCACCGCTTTATGGGCTGCCCGCAATCGCCTCTGTGGTGCTCGGGAAGATTTTGCCGGTCTGGCAGAGGAAGGCCTGCAGCGCACCCTCGAGTATCTTGATTGCGCCGGCCTGGCGATACTGGTGTCACGCCGCGGCCATTATTCCCTCGGCAAAGCCGCCGATCTGCTGGGTATCGGGCGCAAACAACTGGTCATTGTGGATACGGATGTGAATAACCGGATCGACATGCAGTGTCTGCGTGATGCCTACAGCAAACTGCAGCAGCAGAATATGCGTGTACTGGCGCTGGTCGGCATTGCCGGGACCACAGAAACCGGACATGTCGATCCGTTGGAACAGATGGCTGATTTTGCTGTTGAGGCCGGTTGCCATTTTCATATCGACGCCGCCTGGGGTGGACCAACCCTCTTTTCCGATACCCATCGCCATTTGTTAAAGGGTATTGAACGGGCCGATTCGGTCACCATTGATGCCCATAAGCAACTTTACGTGCCGATGGGGGCAGGGATGGTTCTCTTCAAGGACCCCCATAGCCTGACTGCTATTGAGCATCATGCCAACTATATTTTGCGTGAAGGCTCCAAGGATCTCGGTAGCCATACCCTTGAAGGTTCACGTCCGGGCAAGGCGATGCTGGTTCATGCCGGGCTGTCCATCATCGGCCGGCGGGGCTATGAGCTGTTGATTGATCTGGGGATCGATAAAGCTCGGCGTTTTGCTGAGATGATCGTTGCCCATCCCGACTTTGAGCTGATCACGGCACCGGAGCTCAATATCCTCACTTACCGTTATCACCCCGCCTGGCTGCAGCAACAGATGGCCAATCTCGACCCACAGCGCCGGCGTGAGGTGAATCTGTTGCTGGATCAGTTGACCCGCGAGGTACAAAAACGTCAGCGCGAGGCCGGCAAGACGTTTGTCTCCAGAACGCGCTTGCGCAGCGCGGTCTATGGAACGGAACAGCTCACCGTGTTCCGTGTCGTTCTGGCCAATCCCCTGGCTACCGATGCCATTCTTGAAGCGGTACTGGCGGAACAGCTTGAGATTGTTGCCGCTGCAGATCTACAGGTGCTCTTCTCATCCATCGCTGAAATCTGTCAGTCGGCAGCACAGAACGGCTGATGATGCAGCAACAGCACCTCCAGATCATTGCTGCCAGGTTCCTGGTTACAGCGGGCAGTTCTCCAGTTGAAAGGGGAGCCTTGCTGTGCAATGCTGATCGGATTGTTGCTGTCGACAGCCTGACGGCCCTGAAAAAAACCTATCCCGGCGTCACGGTTAGTGACTATGACGATGCCGTTATCCTCCCCTTATTTGTCAATGCCCATACCCATCTGGAGCTCACCGATTTTTGTCACTGGGCGGATAAGAAGGGAAAGCAGGTTGAACAACACAAGGGGTTCATTGACTGGATTCTCCGGCTGATCCAGATTAAAAAAAACCTCGACCCCGATAGCTATCGCCACGCACTAATGAACGGTATTGAACAGTCTTGCAAAGCCGGAACCGGTGTGGTCGGGGATATTCTCGCTCACCACAGTGCGCGTAGCGTCTATCATAACGCGCCGCTGGCCGGGGTTGTTTTCCTTGAAACCCTGGGACAGGATCCGGCGATGATCGACCGGCTGAAAAAAGCCCTGCATCAGACCCTCGAAGAACCCTTTGCCGCAGAAACTGTTCTTGGCCTCTCCCCCCACTCCCCCTATACCATCAGTAACCGCTATTTGCGCCATATCTATGATCTATGTAAAGGCCGCGGCCTGCGCTGTTGCACCCATGTTGCCGAATCGGAAGAAGAACTGACCTTTACCCGTGACAGCCGTGGTGCCATTGCTGAGCGTTTTTACCATGCCATCAATTGGCAAAGGTTTATCCCTCCACCGAGCGGGTTACGCCCTGTGGCTTATCTTGAAAAGGTCGGCGGATTATTCCCGGAAAATCTGCTGGTCCACGGTGTTCATCTTGATAACCAGGAGATCGAGCTGCTGGGGCGCAACAAGATGTCACTGGCATTATGTCCACGCAGTAACGCACGTCTGAATGTTGGCAAGGCACCAGCCCGGCGGCTGCAAAAAGCCGGCGTCAACCTGGCTCTTGGTACCGACAGTCTGGCCAGCAATGATAGCCTGTCGATCTGGGACGAAATGCATTTTGCCGCTCGCTGGTTTGCCGGAGAGCTCGACGCGCCGACCATTTTTGCCATGGCAACGCAGCAGGGAGCAGATGCCCTAGGGGTTGGTGAGGATTACGGCAGCTTGAACACCGGCAAAAAAAGCAGTTTCCAGGTTGTCAGTGCCCCCGTTGCCGCTGCCGGTGAACTTCATGAATATTTCACCTCCGGCATTGTCACGGATGCTATAATACAGATTTACCGCAATGGAGTGCCGCAGCTTTCCGGGGTATAGACAACCATGGTGGAGGAATTTGGAACGGTGATCGCCCTGCGCGAGGGTGGGCGTATCGCTCTGGTGCAATGTCACAAGCAAACGGCCTGTGACGCCTGCCAGGCTGCCGGTGTGTGTCGGCCCGGTCATGGTAAGCTGCGCGAGGTCGAAGCTCGCAATGATGCGCGGGCGCTGGAACATGATCGAGTCAGGCTGGCGACCAGCAGCAAAAACTTTTTGCGCTCTTCCTTTATCCTCTATATCCTCCCGGTGCTGGGATTGCTCGGCGGCGCCGGTCTAGGATTTCAGCTTGGCCATTCCGGGTTTTCGGCGCTTGATCCGGAATTATTGATGGCGTTATCAGCTGTCGCCGCCATGACGATTGTTTTTGGTTTGATTTATCATCTGACCCGCCGTCTCAAACGGGACGCTTTTATGCCGGTTGTCGTTGCGGTTGAGATGAAAAAATAGCAGTAAAGGGACGTACACACCCATGGGAATCAAAATCATTGCCACCAACAAAAAAGCCTATCACGATTATTTTATCAGTGATGTGTTTGAAGCCGGTCTGGTTTTGACCGGAACGGAAGTCAAATCGATCCGCGCCGGCAAGGTCAACTTGAAAGAAGCTTTCTGCCGGATCAAGGATGGTGAGGTCTTTATCAACAACATGAATGTTGCCGAATACACCCACGGTAATCGCGAAAATCACGATCCGACGCGGATGCGCAAGTTGTTGCTGCATCATACTGAAATCGACAAGCTGATCCGCATGACCGAGCAAAAAGGGTTGGCCCTGATTCCAACCAAGATTTATTTCAAGAACAATTACATTAAATTGGAAATCGGCCTTGGTCGCGGAAAAAAACTCCATGATAAACGCGAAACCTTAAAGAGCAAAGAAGCAGACCGCGAGATGGCCAAGGCGGTGAAGCAGCATGCACGATAGCCAGGAATGGCTAGACCGGTTCTTAAGTCCAAATCGAAATCGCTATCGCTATCGGGAGCGTTTTTGCTGTTGTAGATTGCCTGATCCTCTCTGGCTAGCGAGTTACGTGTTTCGATTTCGATTTCGATCCCGATAGCGATTTGGATTTGGATTGTCCTAACGTTTGTTTAGATGGAAAAAACAAGCAGGATGGATTTGCTATTTTTCGCTATTTTTGAGATAATTACAACATCGCAGTTCAACGACTTTATCAATGGGGGTGTCAAGGTTTCGACGGGGGAAGGAAACGAAGTGCCGCATGCCGGAGTGGGCTGGCTCCGAAAAAAAGCCCAACTTAACTAAACGCAGACTCTGACGTTAGTTACGCATTAGCAGCTTAATAGCTGTTACGTCCTGTTAATCATCGCCTGTGTGGCTGATGGGACGTTAATTGCAGCGGGCTGGTTTTGAAGAAAGACTGTGGCTTCGAAACGAGACTAAAAGCAGACTCGCCTGATCCGTATCCTGTCTGTAGGAGCCTGATCAAGGTTAAATTCAATTTACAGACTAAGCATGTAGAAGCCTTACGCGGATAGCTTTCGGACGCGGGTTCGATTCCCGCCACCTCCACCATTTAGAAAAGACAAACCCGTCTCTCTGGGGCCATTCTCCTTAGGTGACGGGTTTTCTTTTTCCCCTTGTTGATAAAGGGTTTGCGCCCGTTTCACATCTTTCCAAAGCACCTCTTCGCACCATCGATTCTCCCCATCCTCCCGCCTTTCTTTCTCTGTTTGGCCCCTGATTCTCTGGCATCGAAGGACCAAGTCCGAAGCTCGTCCGGAAAGCTACATCCTTGATTGATATGGGTTTGCGGCTGATTGCCGTTCTTGGCGGTTGTCTTAGGTCATCGTTCGATGCCGCAACCGGACGTTTTTTTCGAAATCGCCTGCCTCGGCCATGAAAAGAAGCGTGGTCAACTCCGGTTTCCTGCCCCCCAAAGAAGAAAAGCCGACGATGATGGTCGGCTCTCTGGGGCGGTCTCCGGTCCGGTCGTCAGTCGGTTACAACGCCGATTATCTGTTCCGCCGTCTCGGACTGCCGCGCTACGCCGAGGTGGACAGCGAGCTGATCTTCCGTCTGGCCGACCGCTTCGCGCCAGAAGGCCCCATCGACCAGGAGGGCCTGAAGAAGGCGCTTGCCCTCTGTCGCGGCCAAATGAGCGCCGTGCTGACCTCACGCCTCGACCCCGGCACCATCACCGTGCTCAAGGGCAACAAGCCACTCTGCCTGCGCATCCACCGCCAGCACCGGGTGGTGCTCTACGCCTCGGACGACGCCTTTATTGACTTTGCCGTGGTCAACGAGAAGGGCTGGCGCGAGCTGGAGGTTCCGCCCATGACCATGCTCACCATCCGCCACGAGGATGTGCGGGCTATCGAAAACAGCGAATTCCGCTTCATACCCCAGGAGCGCAAAGGGACGAGCTGATTGATGATTTCGGATTGCGGACTGCGGATTACTTGCGGGAGCGGGCGGTTTTTATGGAGGCGACGACCATGGAAAGGATTTCATTTGCTTCGTTTTTCAGATCGGTCAAGCGCTTCTCGTTCATTAATCCGGCTTCGGCGATCAGCTCCATCCAGTAGATGGATTCATCGCATTCTTCCTCGACGATGGCCATTTTAGCGATGAAGTCGGCAGGGGATTTGGCGCGGCAGGAGGCCCGATAGTTCGCGCCAACCGAGGTGCCACAACGAAGCAACTGGTTTCCAATCACTTTCGCGGTCTGGTTTTTCGGCAACGCTTCCACCAACCGGATCACCCTGATCGCGAAAGTCTTGGTTCTGTTTTTGAACTCATCAGCATCCATGGAGGCAACATATGACATTTTCAATCAATCCTCAATCCGAAATCCCCAATCAGCAATTGTTGCGGCTCTTCGTCTACGGCACCCTGAAACGGGGCTACTGGAACCATCAACGCTTCTGCGCCCAGGCCCGCAGCATCGAACCGGCCGTGGTCTGGGGCAGGCTCTACCATCTCCACGCCGGGTTCCCGGCGCTCGAAGTGCCGGAGGGCCTGATCCTGGCCCGAGGCACCGCCAACCCGCTGGCCGACGCCCGCAGACAACAAGAGATCGGCACACCACGCTTCGGCCGCCCGACCGGCGATTGGGATCTGATCCATGGGGACCGTTTGCCGGGAAAACGATTCACTGGATCGTTTTATGACCCGGCTCACCCTTCATCGACCCGCAGCGCGACTTACCGCCCAACGACCGGCTGGAAGGCTTTCGGCCCGGCGGGCACAGCATGTACCAGCGAGTGATGATGGCGGTGCTGAGCGGGCACACCTCGATTACGGCTTGGACCTACCGGATGCCGCGCATCGACACCGGGAGCAGGCTCGGATCAGGCGTCTGGCATCGACCTTGTTAGCAAATAATCGGCTTTAATCGGTAAAGATCGTTTGACAACCGGCAGCCAATTCGTATATTTTCAAGTCATTTGAATGGGAGAACAGCGCCTGTTTTCCCTTACTTCGCCTCTGGCGAGCACATGGTTTAACCCCAATCGCCCACGAGGAGCTTGAGAAATGGCCGAGATGGAAGACCGCTGGTTATCGATAAGTGAGATCTGCAAGTACCTCGGGGTCAGTAATGACACCGTGTACAAGTGGATTGATAAACATGAAATGCCCGCGCATCGCATGGGCCGCCTCTGGAAGTTCAAGAAGGATGAAGTGGACGAATGGGTCAAGGCCGGTGGCGCAGCCGAGCATTACAAAAAGGAATCCTGACCAAGAATGAGTAACGACAGATACAGCATGTCATTTACAACGGGCAGTCTCTTTCACCGCGAATCGGTGAAGCTGGCCGCGCTGTATCTTGATCTTGGCGACTGGAACTCTGTTCGAGACAAGGTCATCGCAGAAAACTTACTACAGACAAGAACACTGAATACGCTCAAACGAGTCTGCCGCGAGATCATCTCTCGGCTTAGAACGATGAGCCCAGGTGAACTTGAATTCCTTGTTGAGGGCAGCCACCAAGAGCAGGCCTATCTCCTGTGGCTCGCCGTTTGCCGTCGGTACAGATTCATCGCTGATTTTGCCGTCGAAGTGCTTCGAGAGCGCTATATCACGCTGAAAGCTGATCTGACCTTTGATGATTTTGATTCCTTCTTCAACCGGAAATCCGAATGGCATTTGGAACTGGATGAGATCACCCCGGCGACGCGAAGCAAATTGCGGCAGGTCTTATTCAAGATACTTCGAGAGGCGGATCTCTTAGCGGCCAACAACATGATAAACGCTGCCATGCTCAGCCCGAGATTGTTGGATGTGATCCATCGTGGCAGCCGCAGGGATGTTTCGTACTTCCCTTTATTTGAATCCGATCTGAAGGGGATGGCGAAGTGACAGCAGATATAGCCAGAATGCCAATGCAAGACAGGTTTCAGCATCTCTTTGCTGTGATCTCGGGCCAGCGTTTTCTCAACAAGCAAGGTCTCGGTAACGAGGTTCCGTTTTTCATCTGTCCCTTCAAGCCGGAAGATTCCGTTGAAATGGAGCGGCTCCAGCGTCAGCTGGTCAATCGCCTTGAGCAGGCCGGTGTCCGGATACTGGAGATCAACCTGTACGATCTTTCGATAGAAATCCTCAAAGAGCGTGATATCTGGAACCAGATTGTCGAAATGGAGGATTCTGTCTCCAAAGAGCAGCTCAAAGAGTTATTGCAAGGCGTGCTGGACCCCGAAGCGCATCTTGTTCCGGCCATAGCAAGCAAGCTGGCAAGCACGGATTTCGAGGTTCTTTTTCTGTCCGGCGTTGGCGAGGTGTTCCCCTACATCCGCTCGCACAACGTTTTGAATAATTTGCAGAGCACGGCGAAAGAAAAGCCGACCGTCATGTTTTTCCCAGGAGCCTACACCCACTCCCTGGAGTCAGGAGCATCGCTCGATCTCTTCGGAAGGCTGCATGACGACAAGTATTACCGGGCATTCAACATCTTTCACTGCGAAGCATAAACGAGGGAAGCGTGATGACTCTTAAGACCATTTTTAACAAGCCAGTTGACCGCCCGATTGAAGGGGTTATCAAAGCTGACGATGAAGCAAGTCTTCGCCTCGAAATTGAAGAATACGTGCTGACCAATGAAGTCGAGAAGCGGCTTGAGTCTTTCCTGGATGCCTACAACAACTACGAAGGTGCCAACGGCGTTTGGGTTTCCGGTTTCTTTGGGTCCGGTAAATCCCACCTGTTGAAGATGCTGGCGCTCTTGCTCGAAAACCGGCAAATCGACGGGGCCTCCGCACTTGACTTGTTCCTGCCCAAGTGTGGCGACAACGAAATCCTGCGCGGTGATCTCAAGCGAGCGGTCGCCATCCCGTCGAAAAGCATTCTGTTCAATATCGACCAGAAAGCGGACGTCATCAGCAAGACCCAGATCGATGCGCTCCTCGCAGTCTTCGTCAAGGTCTTTGACGAGATGTGCGGTTACTACGGCAAGCAGGGGCACATCGCCCAGTTCGAGCGCGACCTCGACAGCCGTGGCCTCTACGAACAGTTCAAATCCGCCTATGAATCCATGGCAGGCAGGACATGGCAAAAAGGCCGCGAACAGGCCCTGCTGGAGGCGAAAAACATCGCCAAAGCCTATGCCCAGGCAACGGGTGGCGACGAGCCGTCAGCCATGGGAATACTGGATAAGTACCGCAGCCAATACCGGGTCTCCATCGAGGATTTTGCTGAACAGATAAATGCCTATATCGAACGGCAATCGACCCAGGAAAATCAAAAAGAATTCCGCTTGAACTTCTTTGTTGATGAGGTCGGTCAGTACATCGCTGAAAACGTCAAGCTGATGACCAACCTCCAGACCATTGCCGAAAGCCTGGCCACCAAATGTCGAGGCCGCGCATGGGTCGTCGTGACCGCCCAGGAAGATATGGGGACAGTCGTGGGTGAGATGGGCAAACAACAGGGTAACGACTTTTCAAAAATTCAGGCACGATTTGCTAACCGCATGAAGCTGACCAGCGCCGATGTGGCAGAGGTCATTCAAAAGCGCCTGCTGACGAAAAACGAAGAAGGCGTTCGTCTGCTGTCGGACATTTATCACGCGCAGTCCAACAACTTTAAGACCCTATTCGACTTTGCGGATGGGTCCCAAACCTACCGGAACTTTCAGGATCGGGATCACTTCATTCAAAGCTACCCGTTTACCCCGTACCAATTCTCACTGTTCCAGTCGGCCATTCAGAATTTGTCGCAGCATAACGCCTTCGAGGGCAAGCACAGCTCGGTGGGCGAACGCTCTATGTTGGGTGTGTTCCAGCAGGTGGCGATCCAGATCGGGGATCATGAAATTGGCCAGTTGGCGACCTTTGACCTGATGTTCGAGGGGATTCGCACCGCGCTGAAATCCAATATCCAGCGAGCCATCATTCAGGCGGAAAACCATCTTGACGGTCCCTTCGCGATCCGGCTGTTGAAAACGCTCTTCCTGGTCAAATACGTCAAGGAGTTCAAGCCGACTCTTCGGAATCTGTGCGTCCTGATGCTGGACGGCTTCAATCAGGATTTGCCTGCTCTGCGAAAGCGTGTCGAAGAAGCCCTCAGCCTTTTGGAACAGCAGACCTATGTGCAGCGCAATGGCGAGATCTACGAATACCTCACCGACGAGGAAAAAGACGTCGAACAGGAAATCAAGAACACCGAGGTGGAGTCGTCAGACGTTTCCGCCGAGCTTGAGAAGCTCGTTTTTGACCACGTCATCAAGCATCGGAAGATTCGTTACGACGAGAACGGCCAGGACTACCCGTTCTCCAGAAAGCTCGATGATCGTTTGCACGGGCGGGAGTACGAGCTGGCTATCCATGTCATCAGCCCGTTCCATGAAAACGCCGAAAGTGAGTCCATCCTGCGGATGCAGAGCATGGGCCGGGACGAGCTGCTGGTCCTGATGCCTGCGGATGAACGCCTGGTTCGCGACATCTTGATGTACAAGCGGACTGAAAAATACATCCGCCAGAACATTTCGATCACACAGCAGGAGGCGGTGAAACGCATCCTGACCGACAAGGGTTTCCAGAACCGGGAACGGTATGCAGAGCTCCAGCAGCGCGTTCAAAGCCTGATGGGTAAGGCCAAGTTATTCATGGCAGGTGCCGACATCGAAATCGGTTCCGAAGATGCGCAGACCCGGGTGCTGCGCGGGTTCCATGAACTCGTCTCTCGTGCATATTCGAACCTTCGTATGCTGCGCGGCATCACCTACACCGAGAACGACATCGCCAAATGCCTCAAGCACTCACAGCAAGGATTGTTTGGCAACGATGCCACCTCCCTTGCCGAGTCCGAGCAGGAGCTTTTGGCCTTCATCCAGAGCAATAACCGGGGCGGCGTGCGTACCACGCTGAAAAACCTGCTGGAGAAATTCGAGCGCAAACCCTACGGCTGGTACTACGCCGCCGTGCTTTGCACCTTGGCCAACCTGTGCGCTCGCGGCAAGGTCGAGGTCCGCACCGACGGCAACCTGCTGGAAGAGGACGAACTGGAACGGACGCTGCGCAACACCCATGGCCACGGCAATGTAGTGCTGGAGCCCCAGGTCGAATTTACCGCATCGCAGGTCCGCGCCCTCAAGGAGTTCTTTGAGGACTTTTTTGATGCCCCGCCCCGCGCCAGTGAAGCGAAGGCGCTCGGCAAGGAAACCGGTACCGCGCTCCAGGATCTGACGCATCAGCTCACCCCGTTGGCGGCACAGGCATCCCAATATCCGTTCCTGAATGTGCTGACACCGGTGCTTGAGAAGCTCAAAGAGCTGACCGGCAAGCCCTATACCTGGTATCTGACCGAACTCACCCGCCAGGAAGACGCGCTGCTCGACATGAAAGAAAGCGTCATCGATCCTGTCCGCAAATTCATGAGCGGGCCGCAGAAAGGCATCTTCGATAGCGCCCGCAAGTTTGTCCAAAGCCAGGAGCCCAACTTCGCCTACATAGATAGCGACGAAACCGCTCAGGTGGTTGCCAGCTTGACCGATCCGGAATGTTTCAAGGGCAACCGCATGCAGCAGGTGAAGACCCAAGTCGAAACCCTGCAGGAGAAGGTCACGGCCCAGATCGAGGCCGAGATTGCCAAAGCCAAGGAGACGGTCGCCGCTCTTAAAGGCCGTCTCTGCGGCATGGCTGAATTCGGCGCACTGAACGGCGATCAGCAGGAGCAGATCACCCGCCCGTTCAACGAATTCAACGTGGCTATCGAGCGCCAGAAGCTGATTGCCGTTATCCGCGACACCCTGCGCCGGTTTGAGGAAAGCGACTATCTGCAGTTGCTAGCGCAACTGAGTGGGCAGCGGGCAGTGGGCAGTGATCAGCAGGAGCGTCGTGACGAACAGATAAAGAGTGGTCAAACAAGCAAAACGATCCACTACCCACTGGTCACTATCCACTCGCTGAAGGTTCCTTTCAGCGCTGCCTGGCTGGCCAACGAGAATGATGTGGAGCGATACCTGAAATCCATGCGCGAAGCGTTGCTGGAAGAAATCCGCAACGGGAAGCGCATCCAAATTTAGGGCCCGTCGATGACTGAAAACGAACGCCAGATTCCCGATCTCATTCAGCAAGGCGAAAGCCTGGCCCTAGAGTTCAAGAGTGACCTCAAATGCCTTCCTGACCGAGAGTTGGTTGCAGCCGTGGTGGCCATGGCGAACACCGAGGGCGGCGACCTGCTGCTCGGCGTCGAAGATGATGGCACCCTTACCGGCCTGCATCCGAATCACGCAGACGTTGCCGGGCTACCCGCGCTGATCGCCAACAGAACCAACCCTGCAATAGCGGTCCGGGTGGAAGCCATCGAGGTTTATGGACAACACATCGCCCGCATCTCGGTACCAAAGTCCCGTCAGCTGGTTTCCACCTCCGAGGGGTTGTTGCAGCGCCGTCGACTCAAACTGGACGGCACCCCGGAGGCGGTCCCGTTCTACCCCCATGAATTCATTCAGCGTCAGTCCGGCATGGGACTCACCGACCCATCGGCCATGCCCTTCGAACATATCGCGGTGGAACAGCTCGATCCGCTGCAACGGCTGCGCATTCGCAATGCCATCAAGAAATACGGCGGAGACCAGAGCTTGCTGCCTCTAGCTGATGAGGAGTTGGACGGCGCGTTAGGACTGGTGGTCAACACCCGTGGCCAACGAAATCCAACGGTGGCGGGCCTGTTGCTGCTTGGCAACGAGACTCTGTTGCGTCAGCACCTGCCGTCCCACGAAGTCGCCTTTCAGGTACTACGCGGTACGGATGTCTTAGTGAACGAGTTCTTTCGCAAACCGTTGTTAGAGACCTTTGAAGACGTGGAGCTGATGTTCAGGGCTCGGGTCAGTGAGGAGGAGATCCAGGTCGGGCTGTTTCGCGTGCCCATCCCCAACTTTGACCGCCGTGCCTTCCGGGAGGCCTTCGTCAACGCTCTGGTGCATCGGGACTACAGCACTCTCGGCGCCGTTCACGTCAAGTTGGATGACGACGGACTCACCATCAGCAGTCCAGGAGGATTCGTCGACGGGGTAACCCTGGAGAATCTGCTGGTCGTCGACCCTCGCTCCCGCAATCCATTGCTGGCCGATATCATCAAGCGCATCGGTCTGGCCGAGCGCACCGGTCGCGGCATTGACCGTATCTTTGAAGGGATGCTCCGCTACGGGCGTGCAGCGCCCGATTACTCCATGTCATCCCCCTACACCGTGTCGGTCGGAATGGCGGCGACCGATGCCGACCTCGAATTCCTGCGGATGATCCTTCAACGAGAAGACCGAACCGGTCGCGCTATGCCCATCGACAGCCTGATTGTCCTCTCTCGGCTAAGGGAGGAGCGTCGCCTGACCACTGCCGACCTTGCCACTGCAGTGCAAAAGCCGGAAAGCGTTGTCCGTGCCAATCTGGAAAAGCTGGTGGAGGCGGGCCTGGTAGAAGCCCATGGCGCCAGCCGAGGCCGAACCTACACTTTGAGCGTCAAAGTCTACCAGCGCTCAGGACAAAATGCCGCCTATGTGCGCCAGGCCGGTTTTGACCCCATCCAGCAGGAGCAAATGGTCCTCAGCTATATCGCAACACACGGCAGCATCAAGCGCGCCGACGTCATGGAGCTGTGCCGCCTTACCGGCGATCAAGCATATAAGCTGCTGGCCCGGCTGAAGAATCGCGGAGAAATCATGCAAATCGGCGACCTGAAGGGGGCCTTTTATGAGCGCAAGCGTTAATTTATGCACATGGCGCAAATATATGCGCCCATATATGCGCCGGGCGTAAATCCGCAAAGGAAAAAGGATTCAAATATGATCGAGCGTCTTGAACTGAGAAACTTCACGGTCTTCACTGGCCTTACTCTGGATCTCTCGCCCAAGATCAACGTGATCATCGGCGAGAACGGCACCGGCAAAACCCATCTGCTCAAGGCGGCGTATGGGCTTTGCGCCGGTGCGCCCCTGTTTAAGAACAAGCCCGTGACCAGCGACGATGAGCTTGAAGCGGCGCTGACCGCCAAGCTGTTGCGCCTTTTCATGCCGCTGGACGACAAGCTCGGCAAGATGCATCGCCAGGGCGCGATCGACCAGGCCTATCTGTCGGCCCGGTTCGCAGGGGGGCAGAAGATTGCCGCGACCTTTTTCAACAACTCAAAGGCGCTGGCCGTCCAGGATCGCGCCAACTACGAGCAGTACCAGGCCGAGGCAGTTTTCATCCCGACCAAAGAAGTCCTCTCGTTCATGAAGGGGTTCAACAGCCTGTATGAGAAATACGGGCTCTCCTTTGACCAGACCTATCAGGACATCTGCCTGCTGCTGGATCTCCCCGAGGTCCGTCCGGAAACCCTGCACGAAAAATCCAAATGGGCCATGGCCGAGATCGAAGGCATCTGCGGCGGCCGTTTCGTTTTCTATGGTGGCGGCAAGGTCACCTTCAAAACCGAGAATGCCGAATACTCTGCCAACTCCATGGCCGAAGGCTTCCGCAAGGCGGGAATACTCTCGCGTCTTCTGGAAACCGGCGCGATCCAGCCCGGTGTCAGCGGTCCGCTGTTCTGGGACGAGCCCGAATCCAACCTGAACCCCAAGCTGATGAAGCTGCTCGTGCAGATCCTGCTGGAGCTGTCACGAAACGGCCAGCAGATCATTCTGGCGACCCACGACTATGTGCTGCTCAAGTGGTTCGATCTGCTCATGGACAAGGGCAAGGATGACCACGTGCGCTTCCATAGCCTGTACCGCGATGCGGAAACTTCCGAGATCAAAGTCGCCTCCACCGAGGACTACCTAAAAATCACGCCGAACCCGATTGACGAGGCCTTTGGCTTTCTCATCAACCAGGAGATCGAAAACGACATGGGAGGCCTCGGCAAATGAAGATCGTTGAGGCTGACGGTTTTGAATTCCGCTTTGAGGATGCCCTGGACGCATTCGTCTTCGACGAGACGGACAGCACCAAACCGACATTCCACGGAGCGCCCATGAAAGGCGTCGACATCGTCGCCGAGTTCGCTGAGGCCTATGTCTACGTGGAACTGAAGGACTATGACGACCCGTCGATTTATGACGTCCTCGGCGCGGCGACCGAAGACGAGACAAACTCGCGGCAAGCCAGCTTCAAGTGGCTGAAGAACTACCTGAAGTACAAATTCCGGGATTCCTACCTCTACCGGCATGCCGAGCAGAAGGTGGAAAAACCCGCCCCCCCCGTCTGCCTGATCACTTTTGACAACGCCTTGAACAGCCGGATGCAGAAAGCCCTGAAACAGGAGCTGCCGGTGGGCAAAGCATCACGCTGCTGGGTCCAGGCCCTGGCCACAAGCTGTCATGTCGTCAACCTGGACAAATGGAATGAAAACTTCCCGAAGTGGCCGGTCACTCGCCTGGCCGCTGCTGCAGCCGGAGGAGCCTGAATAGATGGAAACCGCAAAACTCAAAAAATTCGCTCAGTTCGCCCGGCGCAGCCTGCTGGAGCAGGTCTCCGCCAAGCTAAAACTGGTGCTGGCTGAAAACAGCGCCGCCCGGCGTGAACGTGCCGAGGCCATCAAGAAACTGGAAGAGGCGATCAAGGGGCACGGCAAGGAACAGGTCATCGAACGAGTGGCCTACATCTGGTTCAACCGCTTCTGCGCCCTGCGTTTCATGGATGTGAACCGCTACACCCGCATCGGCGTGGTGTCTCCCGCCGAGGGACAGTTCCAGCCCGAGATTCTGGCCGAGGCCAAAATGGGGCACATCGACGAAGAGACGGTGCACGACAAGGTCCGGCAGCAGATCTTCGCCCTGCTCGACGGCAAAGCACCCAGCCGCGATCCACAGGGCGAGGCTTACCGCCTGCTGGTGGTCGCCGCCTGCAACTTCTGGAACAAGGCAATGCCGTTCCTGTTCCAGCGCATCGACGACTATACCGAACTGCTGATGCCCGACGATCTGCTCTCGGGCAACTCCATCCTCGCCTATACCCGCGAGGCGATGACGCCGGATGTTTGTGGAGTGGCTAGTGACCAGTGGCCAGTGGCCAGCAAAGACAACACTAGCCACCAGTCACTAGCCCCTAGCCACTCAGCCGCCGCAGGCGGAGTAGAAGTCATTGGCTGGCTTTACCAGTTTTACATCTCCGAAAAGAAAGATGAGGTGTTCGACGGCCTGAAGAAGAACAAGAAGATCACGCCCGAGAACATCCCCGCCGCTACCCAGCTTTTCACCCCGCACTGGATCGTGCGCTACCTGGTGGAAAACTCCCTCGGCCGCCTGTGGCTGCTCAACCGTCCCGGCTCGAAGCTGATTGAGCAGATGGACTACTACATCAAGCCCGCCGATGGGGATCAAGTCGCGGAGACTGATTTTCTGCGCATCGCCAAGCCGGAAGAGATCAAAATCTGCGACCCGGCCTGCGGCTCCGGCCACATGCTCACCTATGCCTTTGACCTGCTCTACACCATCTACGAGGAGGAAGGCGTTGATCCCGCCGAAATCCCGGAGAAGATACTCACCCACAACCTCTACGGTATCGAGATCGACGAACGCGCCGGGGAGCTGGCCGCCTTTGCCCTGACCATGAAGGCCCGCGCCAAGCAGCGCCGGTTCTTCAACAAGGGCGTCAAGCCGAACATCTGCGTGCTGGAGAACGTCCATTTCGACGAGGGCGAGCTGAAGAGCTACATGGATTTTGTCGGGCGCGACCTGTTCACCGCGCCACTGCAAACCACCCTGCGCCAGTTCGAGGAGGCCGACAACTTCGGCTCCCTGATCCGTCCGGATGTCACCGACGTCGACGGCATGCTCAAGATCCTAGAGTCAAAGAACGTCTCTGGGCACCTGTTTATCAGCATGACCCACCAGAAAGTGCTGCAATCCCTGCGGCAGGCTGATTACCTCAGCCCTAAATACCATGTAGTGATTGCTAATCCTCCGTATATGGGAAATAAAGGCATGAATGGCCGATTGGCCGTTTATGTTCAAGATAATTATGAACTTGCGAAATATGACCTGTTTGCATCATTCATTGATCGCAGCTTTGAATTGATACAAAAGAGAGGTTTTGCTGCTCTGGTAACAATGCAGAGCTGGATGTTCACCCATCGCTATCATGCATTCCGTCTCAATTTATATGAAAAATGCAGCATCGAAGCCATGTGTCACATGGGGAATATGGTTATGGGGATTGCATTTGGTACCAGCGCAACAGTTTTCAAAACCTCACATGATACAAAGAAAGCAGGCGGGTACTGCTATGTGGAGATGGATGACATCGACGAGATCACAAACAAGCCTAAAAAATTCAAAAGAATAGCTAAGTGTAGCATCAACGACTTCCTGACAATTCCAGGTGCTCCAGTCGTATATTGGGCTAGCACGAGCGTCCGATCTTTGTTTTCTAACAACGCATGCATAGAAGATTATTTTGAAACAAGAGAGGGGCTTGCTACAGCAGATAACGACAGGTTTGTTAGATATTGGTCGGAAGTGTCAGGTAGCGCTGTCGGATTTAACTGCAAAAACTTAGATGAAGCCTCTGAATCCGAGAAAAGATGGTTCCCTTATGTCAAGGGAGGAGCCTTTAGAAAATGGTCAGGAAACAACGAGTTAATTGTTGATTGGGAAAATGACGGTGATCGAGTTAGGAACAACATCGACCACAATACGGGAAGGATTCGATCTCACAATTACAACGGAGACTATGCATTTCGTAAAGGGTTCACTTGGTCAGGACTTTCAAGTGGTGGCTTCTCGGTTAGACATGTACCCGGCGGGTTTATGTTTGATGCAAAAGGCCCGATGGGTTTTCCAAAGGATGAATGTGGTCTTGGGTTTGTAGAGGGTTTTCTAAACAGCAAAATAACCGCATTCTTACTCGAAATGCTAGCACCGACTATGGACTTTAAGCTTGGCCACGTCCTAAAACTGCCGCTCAAAAAGGAAAACAGTTACTCCGAGATACAAAAAGATGCTGAAAGGCTCGTTCATGCATCGAAATCAGACTGGGATTCTTATGAAACCTCCTGGGATTTCACCAGCCTGCCACTCCTGAATCCCGACTACCGCCAGCAAACCCTGAAGGCCACCTTCCAGAAACTCCGCGCCCACTGGCGGGAGATGATGCTGGAGATGCAGCGGCTGGAGGAAGAGAACAACCGCATCTTCATCGACGCCTACGGCCTGCAGGATGAACTAAAGCCCGAAGTACCGCTGAACGAGATTACCCTGACCTGCAACCCGTATTACCGTTACGGAAAAGAGGAACCACGAATAGACACGAATAAACACGAATTAAAAGAAAGCATTAGTGTGAATTCGTGTTCATTAGTGGTTCAAAAAGAATTTCCCATTGACCCCGACTTGGAAGATCGCTTGCTGGCCGACACCATGCGGGAGCTGGTCTCCTATGCCGTGGGTTGCATGTTCGGCCGTTATGCGCTGGACAAGCCGGGGCTAATCCTCGCCAATCAGGGCGAGACCATCGAGGATTATTACAAGAAACTACAGGAACCACGAATTGACACCAATGGACACGAAGGAAAAGACAAAGACAACATTAGTGTTGATTCGTGTTCATTAGTGGTTCAACCCTCTTTCCCGGCGGACAACGACAACGTCATCCCCATGCTCGACGGAGACTGGTTCACCGACGACATCGCCGAGCGCTTCCGCAAGTTCCTGCGCGTGGCCTTTGGCGATGAGCACTACGAGGACAACCTCCGCTTCGTTGAGCAGGGCCTGAACATCAAGGGCAAGCGTAACTACGGCATCCGCGACTACTTCCTCGGCGAGTTCTACACCGACCATGTGAAGCGCTACAAGAAGCGGCCCATCTACTGGCTGTTCTCCAGCCCCAAGGGAAGTTTCAACGCGCTGATCTACATGCACCGCTACCGCCCGGATACGGTCAGCGTGGTGCTCAACGACTATCTGCGCGAGTTCCGCACCAAGCTCACCTCCCACAAGAACCATCTGGAGGCGGTCAGCATCAGCGCCAGCAGCAGCCAGAGCGAAAAGACCAAGGCCCTGAAGGAGATCGAGAAGATCACCAAGATGATCGCCGAGATGGAGGAGTACGAGCGCGAAGTACTGTACCCGCTGGCCACTGAGCAGGTGGAGATCGACCTCGACGACGGCGTGAAGGTCAACTACCCCAAACTCGGATATGCATTAAAGAAAATACCGGGACTCGATGCCAAGGAAGACTGAACCACGAATGGACACGAATAAACACGAATTATTGCTGAAGGAAGAGGTGTTCCAGATCGTGGGATGTGCCATGGAGGTGCTGAACACACTCGGGCATGGTCTCCTTGAAAAGCCCTATGAGAATGCTCTGGTAGTCGAGTTCGGACTCCGGGGTATTCCTGTTAGTCAGCAGCAACGATTCGATGTCCGTTACAAAGACGTGAAGGTTGGCGATTATGTCCCTGACTTGATTTCCTTCAACAAGGTGA
>JAHYIY010000003.1 GCA_019429255.1 Desulfuromonadales bacterium
TATTGTTTTCTGATTCCCTCAGAGAACTACAGTGATGACGCTGCCAAGCGCCTTGAGGTAATGATCAAAACGGAGGACGGTTTTAAAATCGCCGAAGCTGACCTGCAGATTCGGGGACCTGGAGATTTCCTTGGAACCAGACAGGCCGGTTTGCCGGACTTTCGGGTCGCCAGTCTGACGCGAGACGTATCAATTCTTGAGGCAGCAAGGCAGGCAGCATTTGATTATGTCGAGCAGACCGACCGCTTGACCACACCAGAAGCCCGACCGGTAAGAGAAGAACTGATCAAGCGCTGGGGGAGTCGTCTTGAGCTTGCCAGTGTCGGCTAAAATGACCCATTCACCAAACCGGCACATTAGTTTACATAATATATATTATGCGACACACTAACTATAATTGTATATAAAAGTTCAACTCCCTACAGGTACGCCCTTTTTGGGGGTAAAATGATTCATAAAAAAAAGGACCACCTCTTTTGTGAAGTGATCCTTTTTTTATTGGTCGGGATGACTGGATTTGAACCAGCGGCCCCTTGACCCCCAGTCAAGTGCGCTACCAGACTGCGCCACATCCCGTTATTGACAGCGAGGCGCATTATCAGTGATTGACCTGCGCATGTCAAGAAATTTGACGGCTAAAGTCACCGGCTATTGCTTGCGTTTATCGATAACGCGGCTGGCTTTGCCTTCATGACGAACAATGGATGAAGGTTCGACCAGTTTGACCTTGGCACTGACACCGAGAACCGTTGCCAGTCGTTTTTCCGCTTCGGTTACGAATTGGCGCTGACGCTTCATTTCATCAAAGAAGATGTGCTCATTCACTTCGACCTGCACTTCCAATTGATCTGAATTATTAACACGATCAACAATCAGTTGGTAATGCGGCTGGCACCCTTCAATCTGCAGCAACACTTCCTCAATCTGGGTTGGAAATACGTTGACCCCCTTGATAATCAGCATATCATCGGTACGGCCGCAGGTTTTTTCCATTCGCGCCAGGGTGCGTCCACAATCGCAGTGATCGTAATGAATTCGGGTAATATCACGGGTGCGATAACGGATCATGGGAAAGGCCTGTTTGGTCAGACTAGTAATAACCAATTCCCCTTTAGAGCCTTTTGGCAGGACCTGGCCCGTGTCAGGGTCGATGATTTCAAAGATAAAGTGATCTTCTGCCAGGTGCATTCCGCGCTTTAACCTGCAGTCGCCAGCAACACCAGGCCCCATGATTTCCGACAACCCATAATTGTCGGTTGCGATAATTCCCAGGCGAGTTTCCAGTTCACAACGCATCTGCTCGCTCCAGGGTTCGGCTCCGAACAGCCCGACACGCAACGCCAGACTCGCCGGATCGATCCCCTTTTTCTCCAGTCGATCAGCAATTGTCAGGCCATAAGATGGCGTACAAACCAGTGCGGAAGAACGATAATCCTGCATGATCATAATCTGTTTATCGGTGTTGCCGCCGGAGATCGGTATCACTGAGGCACCAATCGCCTCTGAGCCGTAATGCAGACCAAAAGCGCCGGTAAACAAACCATAACCAAAGGCGATATGGACAATGTCTTCGCGGGTGACCCCGGCGGCGGTCATAAAGCGCGCTACCAGCTCTGTCCAGGTACTGATATCCCGTTTGGTGTAGCCCACGACGGTCGGCTTGCCGGTGGTCCCGGATGATGAGTGGATACGCACAACATCACGCATAGGAACAGCAAACATGCCATAAGGATAGTTCAGACGCAGATCTTCCTTGCTGGTGAATGGCAGATGCTGGATGTCATCCAGCGTTTTAAGGTCACCAGGCTTGAAACCACAACCCTTGAATTTATGTTGATAACAGGGAACATTGTTACTGACCAGCTGCAGGGTTTGCAGCAGGCGCTCCAGCTGTAAGCGCTCAATTTGCTCGCGCGGCAGGCACTCCGCTTCGGTGTTCCAGATTAAATGGTGATCAGGCATTGATGATAATTCACTTTCACTATACTTGCTTAACTAAAAGCTATATCGATATTATTTTTTTACCATCAAGGATATTGACACCGTTTTTAAGCAATACCGCAATGGCCTGGTCAACATTATCAAAGCGAAAGATAATCACGGCATTGCTGCCCGAGCGCTCAACAAAGGCGTACATGTATTCGACGTTAATCTGGTTATTGTCGAGAATTTTTAAAATCGATGACAATCCCCCGGGCCTGTCGGGAACTTCCACCCCGATAACTTCGGTTTTATTAACGGTAAAATGCTTGTCACGCAGGACACTGAGGGCTTTTTCACTGTCATCGACAATCAGCCGCAGGATGCCGAAATCAGAGGTGTCTGCCAACGACAGTGCACGAATATTGACATTGGCATCACCCAGCACACCGGAAACTTCTGCCAGGCGACCCGATTTGTTCTCTATAAAAACCGAAATCTGCTCGACTTTCATGGCTTGCTCCTTGGTCATGATGTAATTTTAGTGCGGTTGTCGATAACACGCTGCGCCTTGCCTTCACTGCGTGCCAGGGTTTTGGGTTCAACCAGCCGTACCTTGCAGGTAACACCGAGCAGATCCTTGATCTGTTTTTGAATCAGTCCTGATAGTTGCTGCAGCTTACGTACCTCATCGGAAAATGTCTGCTCGTCAACCTCAACCAATACTTCAAGGGTATCCAGGGTCCCTTCACGATCAACCAGCAACTGATAATGGGGTTCAATCCCCTTGATGGTGAACAGTACGGACTCGATCTGACTGGGGAAGACATTGACCCCACGAATAATCAGCATGTCATCACTGCGCCCGCTAAGTCGCTCGATACGCGCATGGGTTCTGCCGCAGATACAGGGTTCACGGGTCAGACAGGTAATATCGCGGGTTCGGTAACGGATCAGAGGTATCCCCTCTTTGGTGATGGTGGTGATGACCAGTTCACCTTTTTCACCGTCCGGCAATACCTCCTGGGTTTCGGGATTAATAATTTCCAGTAGAAAGTGATCTTCCCAGACATGCAAACCATTCTGAGCTTCGATGCACTCAATACCGACGCCAGGCCCAAGAATTTCAGATAATCCATAAATATCAATCGCTTTGATGTTGAGCTTACTCTCGATTTCCTGGCGCATCTTTTCACTCCAGGGTTCAGCACCGAGGATACCGACTTTTAGCTTGAGCTTGCGGATATCGATCCCCTCTTCTGCTGCGACTTCAGCAAGAAACAGGCTATAAGACGGCGTGCAGGTCAGCACTGTGGAACCAAAATCCTGCATGATCATCAACTGCTTTTTGGTGTTGCCGCCCGACATGGGAATGACCGAGGCCCCGATGCGCTCAGCACCATAGTGGGCCCCCAGGCCTCCGGTGAACAAACCATAACCGTAGGCGTTATGAATGACATCACCTTTGTGAGCACCGGCAGCGTAAAATGAGCGCGCCATCAGTTCGGTCCAGGTTTCGATGTCGCGCTTGGTGTAGCCGACAACCGTGGGCTTGCCGGTCGTCCCCGAAGAGGCATGAATACGGACGATCTGTTCCAATGGTACAGCAAAAAGCCCGTAAGGGTAGTTGTCACGCATATCCTTTTTTAAGGTAAAAGGCAGGCGCTGCAAATCTTCGAGCTTTTTGATATCTTTTGGTTTGACCCCGAGCTGATCAAATGCCTTACGATAAAAAGGGACGGTAGCGTAAACCCGTTCCAGCGTTTGTTGCAGGCGGCGCAACTGTAGCGATTCAATTGCTTCTCTGGGCAATGTTTCAAAATCATCGTTCCAAATCATCCGGATTCTCCCTGTCCACTTTTCTAGCTGTTGGTTCCGCGTCCTGCCGCAAACGCTTGAAGATTGATATCAACCAGTTTTTCCGGAACCATTTTTTTCAGAGCAATCAACCACATCTCATGGTCAAAATCGAGAATATTGGACAGCGCGCCCAGCAGTACTGTGTTGACGGTTTTAGCGTTGCCGGTTTCCAGCGCCAGGGTCAGGCCGTCAACCACGGTTGTTAAGGGAAATTGCTGCTCAATTGTAGCAATTAGATTCTCCGGATAAGATTGCTTACCCAGAGCAACAGAAGGTGGAGCGATCTTCCAGTCGTTTACCACAACGCGACCGTTCTTGCGCAGCAAAGGCAGATAGCGACAGGTCTCCATTAATTCAAAGCTGAAAATAATGTCAACCTCTCCTTCCGGGATAATCGACGAGTAAACTTTTTCGCCATAGCGCACATGGGAAACGACACTGCCACCACGCTGGGACATGCCGTGGATCTCATTTTTCTTAACGTCAAGTCCCGCCATCAGACAGACTTCAGACAGCACCTCGCTGGCAAGCAGGATGCCCTGACCACCCACCCCGGCAATAAGAATATTAGTTGTCTTCATCTTATCAGGCCTCTATTTCCTTGAAAGCGTTAAAGCCGCAGGTCTGCTGGCAGACCTTGCAACCAACGCAGATGATCCTGTCGATATTAGATTTTTTACTGGTTTCGTCCCAGGCGATAGCAGGACATCCCAGGCGCAGGCAGGCTTTGCAGCCGGTACAGACGTCATGGTCGACATAGAGTGACGGACGCCGCTCAAGATTGTCTCTGGGCACCAAAACGCACGGTCTGGTGGTGATGATGACGGAAACTTCCGGCCGGGCCATCTCCTCACGCAGGGTTCTGCGCGTCAGGGCAATGTTATAGGGATCGACAATCCGCACATGCTCCACGCCAACAGCGCGACAGAGTTGTTCCAAATCGACACGAAAAGCCGGATTGTTGTCGAGGGTGTAACCGGAAGCCGGATTTTCCTGGCGACCGGTCATGGCAGTGATGCGATTGTCGAGAATAATCACAGTGGCCGTGGAATTATTGTAAACCATGTCCATCAAACCATTGATACCGGTATGCAGGAAGGTCGAATCGCCAATAACGGCAACGACCTTGCGTTGTTCCTCTTCACTTAATACCTTGCTGATACCTGTGGCGTTACCGATACTTGCACCCATACAGACACAAGTATCCATGGCCGACAGGGGCGGCATAAAGCCCAGGGTATAACAGCCGATATCACCGGTAACATAAGCTTTGGCGCGATTCAACTCCATAAAAACCCCGCGATGCGGGCAACCCGGACACATGTTAGGTGGCCGCGGGGGCAGATGTTGGGTTGAACTTTCATCCGGCAATGCGGTACCGAAAAGCCCTTTGGCCAGACGACCGGGGGTCAATTCACCACAGATGGGAATTTTCGCTTTGCCGATAACAGGAATACCCATGGCCTGAACCTGTTCTTCAATGAAGGGGTCCAGTTCTTCAACCACATAGAGAGTTGTGTACTTGGCAGCAAAGTCACGGATCAGTTGTTTGGGCAGAGGATAAACCATGCCAAGCTTGAGAACATCAGCATCGGGCAGCACCTCTTTGACGTACTGATAAGAAACTCCGGAGGTGATAACACCAACCTCCCCTTTGCCCTTTTCAACCCGGTTGAATGACTGACTGCAACCCCACTCTTCCAATTTAAGGATACGTTCCTCGACATCGTAGTGACGCTTACGGGCATTGCCGGGGAGCATTACCAGTTTGGCAGGATTGCGCTCAAGGCTTGGGGTCGGAATGTTTTGCGGGCGCTCACCCAAAATAACGACCGACTTGGAGTGAGAAATCCGCGTCGTACTGCGTAAAAAAGCCGGTGTATCGAACTGTTCACTCACCTCAAAGGCCAGCTTGGTGAAATCAAGGGCTTCCTGACTGTCAGCCGGTTCGAACATCGGCATCTTGGCAAATTTGGCAAAGTTACGGTTATCCTGTTCGTTCTGCGATGAATGCAGCTCCGGATCGTCAGCAGTAACCAGCACCAGACCGCCGCGCACACCGGTATAGGTGAGGGTAAACAGAGGGTCGGCAGCCACATTAACCCCAACGTGTTTCATCGACACCAGGGCTCTGGCACCACCAAAACAGGCACCAATACCAACTTCGAGGGCAACCTTTTCGTTCGGTGCCCAGGATGATTTGACTTCCTTATAGCGCGTCATGTTTTCGAGGATTTCGGTACTGGGGGTACCGGGATAGGCACAAGCGACCAATGCGCCTGCCTCATACGTTCCCCGGGCAATCGCTTCGTTTCCAGAGAGCAGAACTTTATTCATGATCAGCCTTGGTAATTTGAGTAATTGAGAGGTTGATGGAGAAAAATGGAATGGCGATAATAGGCAATGCTCGAACATCTGTCAATCACGACATGCAGCCAAAAAGACTCCTTCGAGCAGGCCGGCATCAGCAACTTTAAGGTGAGTGACACCAAGGGCTTCGGCAATCACTGTGGCTGTCCGCAAACCGGGAAGAATCAGATCCCCCCTGCCCTGCTCCATTCCCGCTAACTGCTCACGATCAATAGCCGACAAGGTTACAAGCTGATCATAGAGGGTGTGCATCCAGGCCAGGGATAGTCGGTGGTTATTGATCGCGGTCGGGTCATAGTGGATCATACCAAGATCAATAGCCGCCAGGGTGGTCATTGTACCTGCTGTGCCGATCAATTCTATGGGCTGAGAAGATGAAAGTTGGTGTTGGAATAGGCTGCGAAAATCAGTCAGCATAGCAGCAATTGTCTGTTCTTGCTGGTGTGGGTCGTATTCTTCGGCAAGGCGTACCACTCCAAACGGATAGCTCTGCTGAACGCAGACACGTCCGTCAATGACAATAATAAGCTCGGTACTGCCACCGCCGATATCAAAGATAACCGCATTCCCAGGGTGTGGGCTGATGGCTGACAGTACGCCGATGGCAGCTAGTTGCGCCTCTTCGACACCATCAATCACGTCGATGCTGAGCCCTGTATGCTGAAAAACCTGTTCGATGAACTGTTGGCGGTTTACAGCCCGACGCAGTGCGGCCGTGCCGACTGCTCGCAGGCACTGTGCCTGATGTTGTTCAAGAATAGTCGAAAATTCTTTCAGAGCGGCAAGGGTTCTCGCCATGGCGGTGGCAGACAGTCCCATTTCCACAGAAAAACCACCACCCAGTCGGGTGATGCGGCGTTCATAAAGGCGTGGCTGCAAACGACCGGCGTCACAGCTACCAACAAGCATTCTGACGGTATTGCTGCCAATATCAACGGTAGCTTGCATCGTTAGTCGCTTGTCAGGGTGTCAGAAATTTTGAAGGTATGATCGCCGATCTTTTCGTAACACTGAAGCATATCGATAAAGATCAGCCCCGGCTGAACGGCACACTCACCAGTATTTAGGCGAGTAATATGGTTCATGCGCAAAGATTCTTCCAGGGCATCAATGCTATCTTCATAGTCAATAGACTGCTGAACGATTTCCCTTTTATCATGTTCCATCGCATCAATAATAAAACGTAAAAATTCGTAGGCGCGGTCAGCAATAGCAGCAACCTCATTGACACCAGTATGAGAAAACTTGATTCTGTCGTTAATTTTACGAGTGTTCAATTCCCACAGAGTCTGACAGTGATCACCAATACGTTCTAAATGATCAACGATATTCATCAGCTTTTTGATCTGTACAGAGGTGTCAGCAGAGATGGAGCGATGTGAGAGTTTGGCAAGAAAGTTCATTATCTCCTGTTGAAGGAGATCAAGGGTTGCCTCATTTTTCTCCAGTTCCGGAATACGTCGTACATCATTATCATCAAGAAAGTGATTAGTTTCCTCAAGCATGGTAAAAGCAAGTTGAGCCATGCGCCGGGTTTCGCGGCGTGCCTGACCAATCGCAATGGGAGGAGTATTAAGAACCCGGTCATCAATAAACCTTACCTGAATAACCTCTTGCCGCCCTTCGCCACGGATAAAATAGGTCGAAATTTTAGCCAGCACCCCAATAAAGGGCAGAAAAATGAGGGTGTTGATCACATTGAACAAGGTATGAGCATTGGCGATGTAGCGCGCGATGTGGGGTTTGTCACCCACAGGAGTAGCGTACAGCTCTGCCTGTGCCTGGGTCTGGACAACAAAGTCGGCTTCTCCCGGGGTTATCGCTGTGATCAACTTCAGATAAAGCTGGAAAAAAATCAGCATCAGAATCACGCCGATAACATTGAATAAAAAGTGAGCAAAAGCCGCCCGGCGCGCAGCAATATTGGTGCCGATAGCGGAGATATTGGCGGTGATGGTGGTGCCGATGTTTTCGCCCAGAATCAAGGCAACACTGGCGTCAAAGGTAATGAGACCCGATGTGGCCAGGGCCAGAGTAAGAGCAAGGGTGGCGGTACTACTCTGAACAATGATAGTCACGATAGCACCAATCAGTATGCCCAGAGATTTGTAGTCACCAATCAGCATAAAAATCTGCTGAAATCCTTCACTGGAACGTAACGGATCAAACCCCTGACGCATGATGGCCAGGCCGAAAAAAACCAGGCCGAAACCGAGCACCACCTCACCAAAATAACTGACCCGTCTTTTTTTGCTGAAGAGTCTTAACGCTGCGCCAAAACCAATAGCCGGCAAAGCATATTGAGTGACATTAAAGGCGATGATCTGGGCGGTGATGGTAGATCCAATATTGACCCCCAGGATCACTCCGATGGCCTGCATCAGGGTGAGCAGACCGGCATTGACAAAGCCGACCACCATGACTGTGGTTGCGCTGGAAGATTGAATAAGAGCCGTAACCCCGACCCCAACCAGGGCCGCAACCAGCCGATGATTGGTCAAGACCGCTAAAATCTGCCGCATTTTTTCGCCGGCAATTTTTTGTAACCCTTCCGACATGATTTTCATGCCGAAAAGAAACAACCCAAGGCCGCCAATTAAACCGAACATCAACTGCTGGTTAAGCAAGACAGACATTGTGTCTCCGTGGTTAAGCATCTGTGCGAAAAGGTTGAAAAAAGCCAGGGCCAAATCAAAAAAAAGGGAGCCACTAAAGGCGCCCTTCCAGGTTTATCCTGCAGAACGGAAGATCACTGTTTTTTTCTGTTGATGCTGGCAATCAACATATTACGATAATCCTGTTTAGAGCGCCGCAGGCGTTCACTGAAGGAGCGGAAGAGGTTCAACGTCAACTGCATGCCCAGACGCGGATTGTTATTGCAGAGCTGATAATAGTCTTTGCGCAGCAGTGCAAAAAGACTGACATCTTCGACAACACGCGCCGTCGCTGCGCGCGGTCCACCATCAATAACCGCCAGTTCGCCAAAGGTGTCACCAGGGCCAAGGATTACCAGGGTCTGTTCATCACCTTCCGCCAGCATCTGTGAAATACGAACCGCCCCCTTGCTGAGCAGATATAAAGACTCACCCGTCATGTTTTCGATATAGATGGTTTTGCCGGCGGAAATCTGCTGGGGCGTAAGAAATGTACCAAATAATTCCATTTCTTTCGCAGCCAGGCCCTTAAAAAGGGGACTATCTTTAAGTCCGTCCAGATTCACATTATTCACAGGGCACCCGCCACGACAGATAAGGGGTTTAGATTTCGTAGGTTTTCACATACTCGAGATAATTGTTAGCAGATTGCAGAAGAAAGGCAACTTCCTCCTCTGTCAACCTTCTTTTACAACGAGCCGGAGAACCCGCAAAAAGGGTGCCGGAAGGTACGTGAGTTCCTGGCGTAACCAGGGCGCCGGCAGCAATCATGACATCATCTTCTATCACAACGCCATCCATGACAATGGCTCCCATGCCAATCAGGCAGCGATTGCCAATAGTGCAACCGTGCAAAGTAACATTGTGACCAATGGTCACATCGTTGCCAATAATCGTCGGATGGGTTTTGTTTGTCACGTGGACAACAGAACCGTCCTGAATGTTGGTACGATTACCAATGCGGATATGGTTAACATCGCCACGCAACACAACATGGTACCAGAGGCTGGAAAATTCACCTATTTCGACGTCACCAATGATCTCACTCGAACCAACACGAAAAACCGTATCATGCAGGCGCGGTGTTATGCCTTTGTAAAGATGCAGCATGGTAAAAATCTCCATAAAAAAATGCGAGACAGATAAAAAACAACATACTTATCAAGTACCCACTTTGCATGTTAAGCCCTACCCCGTGCTGAACCGATAAAAAACAATAAGGCCCGATCACAGCAGTGATTGGGCCCGATTGGGAAGCGGTCAGACACAGGATCATTGCGATGGGGCAATCAGCTATCTACCCGCTCACGCAATCCCTTGCCGGCCTTGAAAAAAGGGAGTTTTTTTTCCTCAACCTTGATAATTTCACCGGTTTTTGGATTGCGACCCATGTAGGACTTATAGTCCTTGACCAAAAAACTGCCAAAACCCCTTATTTCGATACGGTTACGATCTACCAGGGATTGGGTCATCGAATCGAAAATGAGATTGACAATCTGCTCAGCCTTTTTATAGGTGAGATTTTTTTTCTGCGATAAAGCCTCAACCAGTTCAGATTTATTCATTGACACCCCCCTTAAGGAATCATGGCATCTGTGGGATGGGCGGATTTCTTGAGACTATACATCAAGTTGCGGCGATTCTCAACCATCAATCAAATTATTGTAAAGGGCGACAAGGTCCAAATAACTTTGGCATCAGCATCGCCGCTGTTCTCCCAACGATGGGGCAAATGTGATTTAAAACACAGACTGTCACCGCTGTTGAGAATATATTCCTCATCAACGATAGTCATCCTAAGTTGCCCTTCAAGAACATAAATCAGTTCATCACCCGGATGGTACATATTTTTGTAACCACTCTGCCCGCCTTTTTGGACAGTACAGTAAAATGACATGAATTGTGGATCGCGCAATCTCGACGTGAAAGATTCCGTATGCATATTGTATTCGTCGTCGTAAACGGTTTTGTCACGTTCACCGGGACGAGTAAAAACAACTTCATGGGAAGTGCTGACATCTTCTACAAAAAAGTTGATGCTTTTGTCAAAAACCGACGCCAGTCGCATCAAAATTTCTACCGATGGTGTTGTCAAACCACGTTCGATGCGCGAAATCATGTTGGAAGAAACCAGTGACCTTTCCGCTAAAACTTGAATAGTCATATCCTGTTTCAGGCGGATCTCTTTGAGTTTTTTACCGACGATTTTTTTTATCTGCATACGCTTGTTCCATTTTTGAAATCAAACATTCGGTGGTGGAGACACCACCCAGAGGACCTTTGTGCGGCCGGCACGGTTATTACTCCATCGATGAGGGATAGATGCTTTGAAGGCTATAGAATCGCCCTCGCCCAGCAGGTACATGTTGTCTTCAATATAAAATTCAAGGCCCCCTTCAAGAACCATGGCAAATTCCTCGCCGGAATGAATCATTCCTCCTTCGCCACTGTCACAAAAAGGTTCGAGGGTGTCGACAAATACAGAAAAACCAGGATCGCGCAACCCCTTCATTAAACTGCTGATTCTATGTTTATCTTCAAAGAAAAAAACCGGCTCTCCACGGCCGGCCGGCGTAAAGACAACACTGCTTCCTTTTTCCGCCTCTTCAACAAAGTAGCTCAAGCTGACGCCAAGAGCGTCAGCAAGCTTCATCAAAATTTCGACAGAGGGCGTTGTCAAGCCACGCTCAATGCGTGAAATCATGTTTGATGATACCCGCGAAAGACCTGCAAGCTCCTGAATTGTTTTATCTCTTTTCAGACGTGAAGCTTTTAATTTACGACCAATTAATTTCTTTACCATAGCAGATGACTCCAGTAAAAATAGAATAGGGTTCTATCATTGCAGACAGAGCATGTCAACCTCTATATGAGACAAGCTTTACCTCTTCTGGTATAGGCCTTAAGAAGAGGCTTGAAGAAAAGTAGAAGAATTGCAAAACAAACATTTGCATCGACAAGGATGTTTATGATAGTTTTCTGCGGTTGCGTAGATGAAATGGAGGAAACATTTTCATGATCACCGTTTTGATTGGTATACATATTCTGGTTTCTATTGCCCTGATCGTTATTGTATTGTTGCAGATGGGCAAAGGCGCACAGGCTGGTGCGTCTTTTGGAGCCGGCAGCAGTCAGACCATGTTCGGATCGACCGGAGGAAATGTTATGACAAAAATAACAGCCACCGTCGCTGTTATTTTCATGCTGACCAGTCTTTCTCTAGCGTACTACTATGGTTCATCAGCATCTAAAACCATTATGCCGGGAACAGTAACTGCCCCCGCAACGAGTGCTCCCTCCTCGCCGGCAGGTGGTGCAACACCGCAGTAACAGTATCGAGATGTAGTAGTTTTTAGTTGACAAGAAAAGAAACAATTCAGTATAAAATCTGCGCTTGCCGAAGTGGTGGAACTGGTAGACACGCCATCTTGAGGGGGTGGTGACCAACTGGTCGTGCGAGTTCGAGTCTCGCCTTCGGCACCATTTAAGGATTCATAAAAGTCCCAAGAAGAACAGGAAGCCCGCTAATACAGCGGGTTTTTTTGTACCTATCGTCCTAATAAGACCATCCGCAACCATTGACATCCGCAACATTCAGGGGTACTTTTTTATATAGCATACCCCCTAATCAAAGAAAAGTACCCCCGCTTTGATTTTGTACCCCTGTCCACGGAGGTGGAACAATGGCACTGTCAGATATCAAAGTTAGGAACATCAAGCCCACAGACAAACAATCCAAGTTTTATGATTCTGACGGGCTGTACCTACTGGTTGCCCCCTCATCAAAAGGCAACCGAGGCAAGCGCTGGCGCTTCAAGTATCGCTTTGACGGCAAGGAAAAGCTACTGGCTCTTGGCACCTACCCTGAAGTATCTCTTGCTCTGGCTCGCAAACACCGCGACGAAGCCCGGCAGCTTATCGCCAATGGTTCAGACCCTGCCCAGGTTAAACAAGAAATCAAAGCCCTGGAGCTGGAACAACGCGCCAACACCTTTGAGAAACTGGCTATTGAATGGCAGGATCGGCAGATTGACCACCTCGCAGAGCGCACCCGTTTAATGATCATGCGCCGAATGAAAAAGGACGTATTCCCCGCCATTGGCCATATACCCCTTGCTGATCTCAGCTCACGGATGATCCTTGATGCCGTCCTGCGTCCCATTGAAGACCGGGGCGCAATCGACCTTGCCCACCGGATACGCGGGGCAATCTCCCAGATCCTCCGCTATGGTGTCGCCTGCGGTTTGTGTGATCGGGATTTTACGGCTGATTTACGCGGCGCACTCAAACCGATTCCGAGAAAACACCATGCCGCTTTTGATGCCGACGGCACAACCGACCCGGTGAAGGTCGGTGCTTTACTCCGCGCAATTGAAAATTATGACGGCAGCATTGTTGTTCGGTATGCCTTGCAGTTTCATCCACTGGTTGCCACCCGTCCGGGCGAATTGCGTCACGCTGAATGGACAGAGATTGATTTTGATGCCGCCCTGTGGGCGATCCCTGCCGGACGTATGAAGATGAAAAACCCGCACATGGTGCCCCTGTCACCGCAAGCGGTTGCGATCCTGAAAAAGCTTCACGCTATTACCGGCAACGGCAAGTATCTGTTTCCGTCGATACGGTCAACAGCAAAGCCGATCAGTGACAACACCATGAATGCCGGCCTGCGGCGTTTGGGGTATTCCAAGGAAGAAATCGTCAGCCACGGCTGGCGGGCCATCTTCCGCACCCTGGCCGACGAGGTTCTGCAGGAGCGGATCGACATCATCGAGGCCCAACTGGCTCACCAGGTCAAAGACGCTCTCGGTCGGGCCTACAACCGCACCAACTTCCTCAAAGAGCGCCGGGACCTGATGAACCGCTGGGGAAGTTATCTCGACGGTCTGAAGAAGGAGAACAAGATGATCCCTCTGGTTAAACGAACCGGCTCCGACTGACAAACGCCGCCCGCATTCACTTTTTTTCTGCCTGTCGTAAAAACAACTGCATCTCTCTCCACATTACCTTTCCGGCCCCTTCCCGTCCGCATACTTGTCCGGGAAACCGGGCACCCCGTCTCAGGAAAACCGACAACTAATAAAGGTTGTTATTGTCTCCGGGAATTCCACCGGTCACTCTCTAGTGATATCGTACCCATCCCTGCCGCAGATCACCTGACTGTCTTCTTGTCCGTAGTGGACGAAAAAGGCTCCGTTTCCATTTTTTTGTCCACATTCGACCCGTTTCGACTTCCCCTCTTCCCTATTAGTTCAACAAGGACGCAGAACGTCCACTTTGTTCACTATAGACACGGAAAGGAGAAAGTTCATGGCCAACAACCCCCTCCCGGAAACCGGGTTCCTGCGACTCAAGCAGATCATCGGTGATCCCAAGGCGAATCCACCTGTACCACCAATCATTCCAGTCTCACGCAGTCCCTGGTGGCAGGGTTGCAAAGACAAACGTTACCCGGCTCCGGTGCGTATCGGCACCCGCACCACAGTCTGGCGGGTCGAAGATATTCGCGCCCTGATCAACGGCACCTGGCATCCTGAGTTCAGCAATGACTAGCAGCCCCAACAACAATCCCGAGTCGAACCGACGCTTCTCTGCCTTTGAGATTTTTTTGCTTTTCAAGGATGCGCAAGCAATCGGCCTACCGCCGGTTCGACCTGCCTGGGAGCGAGGGTCTGCGGAGGGACATCAGCGGCAGCCAGGTTCGGTCTGGAGCGGTCAGGATGAAAACTGAACCCTCTCCTGTTCAGCCGCAGCTCATCTTTACCGGGGATTCACCGTCCCTGCCCAGGCCCCTGCCCGAGGAACTGCCCCCGGTCATGCCCTTCTCTGAAGCCTTGCTGCCTGAGGGTTTAACTTCGTGGGTAATGGATACCTGGGAGCGCATGCAGTGCCCGCCCGATTATCCGGCGGTCGCCGCCATGGTCGCTCTGGCCGGCGTAGTCGGACAACAGATCGCTGTCGGGCCGCAGGCCGAGACCGACTGGCTGGTAATTCCGAACCTGTGGGGGCTGCTGGTCGGTCGGGGCTGCTGAAATCACCCGCCATGGACGCGATGCTGACACCACTCAAGCGACTGGCGCAGGTGGCGGCGGAGTCTTTTGTTGCCACCCAGGCTGAGCATGAAGCCGTCTTGCTGAAGCACAAGCTGCGCCGCGACGCAATGGAAAAGTGCGCACGACAAAAACTGGCCAAAGATCCTACAGCCAACATCAGCAAAGAGCTTCTGCTACCACCACCGGAACCACTGCACCTGAAGCGCTACATCAGCAGTGACAGCAGCGTCGAAGCCCTGGGTGAGCTCTTGCGCCAGAACCCGGACGGGCTGCTGGTCCACCGGGATGAAATCATGCTCATGAGACAGGCGGCAGAGAGACCGTTCGGTAGGGTGGTGGGTCGATGCCGGAAGTGTCACAATAAAAGGAACGGCTGACAGGGATGAAACCACGAGCAGATAAGGTCGCAAAGGCACTGACGGCAGGAACAGACAACCCCAGAACCACCTGCGACATGTGCTGCAAACGCCGCCACCATTGACGTTGGCGCGGGCGAGGTTGATCGTGGAGCCAGCGCCCGGAGTTCTGCCGATGAGTGACAGCCTGGTCAATGTCCGTTGCGGGAGAACGAAACCGGCGCCAATAACCGACAGGTTTCAACCGATGAATAGCGCGGCAGCAGGGACAGCGTAAGCGGCGCAGATAAACGGCGCCAAGCAGGCAGGAAAAATAGGCGAGGACGAAACCATGCCACCACAATGGCTGCTCACAGCGTGGGCAACCGGACGGCTTAATCCAGGGAAAATCTTTCCCCAGATGCGCAATCTCATTGACGTCGACTGCAACTGATATTACCAATGTAGTAACTCCTTACTGGGACGGCTATCCCTGCAGGGAGGGGGCGGTGAGGCTCTGCTAAAGCCACACCGCCCTACCTCTAAACAATGACGATGATCAGGTTTAATTTAATCTGAGATTCTCACTCTCCTGTCTAACACATTGTGAAAATAACCTGCCAGTTTTTATCAACTCAATGTGGGAACTAACAACGCCCCGCTCCTCTCCCTGACCGATGCCGCTTTTCTGGTCGAAATGGAACAGTGGGACGCTGCCGAAAACTACCTGCAGGCCCGCGCGGTACAACTGGATGGCGATCACTATCAGTTTCTTCTGCCGCTGGCGGAAACCTTTGAATCTTTGGCCCGCCCGTTGACCGCCAGCCTGCTCTATCGCGCCCTGCTCGATTCCGTCCTGCGCCGCGCCCGGACTACGACCTACGGCCATGGTGCACGCTACCTGCGCAAACTCGACCTGCTGGCGAAAACAGTCAGCGACTGGGGCGATATTGAGTCACACACGGTCTATGTCGAACAGCTGCGGCACAATCACGGCCGCAAAACCAGCTTCTGGAGCCATTATGAACACTGAAAACCATGAATGCTGGACCTTATTCCGATATATCACACATATACGGAAATCATCCGTACCACTTGACATCTCGCGGGAAGACATCTATATTTTCACCTAAGAGTACGGTAAAAATCCGTACAAGAAAAATGGAGAACTCACATGGCGACCGCACGTCTTGACATGAGACTTGATTTGGAAATCAAGGAAAAAGCAGAGAAAGCTTCTGCCCTGCTGGGAATGCGCAGTCTCACAGAATATGTCGTGCACCTCATGGATGAAGATGCCTCTAGAGTCATTGCACAACATGAAAGTATCACGGTAAGCGACGACGTCTTTGATCGCTTCATGCACGCCTGCGAGAGCGCGGAACAGCCCAACAAGGCCCTGCGCAAGGCCCTCACCTTCACCCGCAAGCAAGGCATCAAGTGATTTGGGCAAAAGAGTTCGTTGAGCTTGATAAAAAAATCCATGACCGCAGTTCATTTGACAGCGGCGAGGACGAGCTGAACGATTTCATCAAAACCAAAGCAGCAAAGCATATGGCGGCTGGAATCAGCAGAACAATGGTGCTGCCAGCCGCCTCTCCTTTGCCTGATGGCAAATACCCCATTCGCAGCTTTTATTCGATTGCCCCGAGCCATATTGAAAGACGAACACTCCCGGCAGCACTTGTCAAAAAACTTCCGCACTACCCGATTCCGGTCTTCCTGGTCGCCCAACTTGCTGTGCATGCAGAAATCAAGGGGCAAGGTCTGGGCAAGATCACCCTGATTAAAGCACTGGAGCATCTCTGGAGTGTCCATGCCCACATGCGATCTTATGCGGTGGTTGTCGATTGCCTCAACCAGGCGGCCCAGGATTTTTACACAAAATTCGGGTTTGAGATCCTGTGCGACAACAACGGCAGGACCAGAATGTTTATGCCAATGAGTACGGTGGGCCAGCTCTTTGAGGAAGAGAGAGAAAAGTATCGTGTCCGAAGAACAAAACAACGTACCTGAAGAAACCACCACCGACTCCACCCCTCCAAGACCTCTCGACCGGGAAACACTCTACAAGCTTGTCTGGTCAGAACCGATGCTCAAGGTAGCAGCGAGATACGATGTCTCATCGAGCTACCTGGCGAGAATCTGCACCCGAATGAATGTGCCCAGACCTGAACGCGGCTACTGGGCTAAGCTCGCGGTAGGCAGGGCACCGAAGCAACCACCCCTGCCGGAACCAGAGCCGGGAGACGAACTCGCATGGACACGTGAAGGTGAAGTGGCTCCGGTAAAAAAACTTACCCCTCGCCCACCGACAAGAAAACGCAAAAACAAAGCAAAGCCCAAACTGATACGCTCAGGCCTCCATCCTCATATTGTCGGCGCAAAGGACCTTTTTGCGGCAGGCCGAACATCCTATAGTAGTGAATACCTGAAACCATCTAAGCGACTCTTGGTTGACCTGGCTGTCACCAAGTCTGGGCTCAACAGAGCTCTCGACTTTGCCAACCAGCTCTTCTGGGCCCTTGAAGAATCAAGGTTCAATGTAGTCTTCGCACCAACTCATGAACACTTCTGCCGAACAGAAGTCGACATTCACGAGAAGCCGAAAAAAAAGACAGGCTACGAGCACAGCAATCTCTGGGGACCGAACCGTTGTACGGTCGTTTATGTAGGGACGGTCGCGATTGGGTTGACGATCATCGAGATGTGCGAAGAAGCTGAGGCACGATATGTCAATGGCGAATTCGTGCGAGAGAAAGACGACATCCCCAAGAGGTCCAGATATTCATACGACTATAGCTGGTCTTCAACGCGAGACTTTCCTACAGGAAGACTTCGCTTGCAGGCCTTCTCGCCTTATCACAGAGCCCAATGGGTCAAACAATGGCAGGAGACCGAGAAACGGGATCTGGTCAGCCAGATCAAGAAGATCGTCAGGGAACTCAAAGCTGCTGCCTCTGAGATAGCCAAGCTTGTTGAAGAAGCAGAGCGTCAGGCGGAGATTGAGCATCAGCGCTGGCTGGTTAAACGCGAAAAAATGCGTCTTGAGGAAATTGAAGAGAAAAAAGCGGAATCACGAAAAGAAAGCCTGGAGGATTTAGTCCAAGTCATCTCCGACTGGGCTGAGGTGAATCGTATTGAGCAATTCTTCTCAGATGCCGAAAAGCGCGCCCATGAATTGAATGATGATGAAAAGCATGCGATGCTGGAACGTCTCATGTTGGCTCGTGAGCTGATTGGGAGTACGGATGCCCTGGACCATTTTCTTGACTGGAAATCACCAGATGAAAAGTTTAAAAATAAGCGATTGTATTACTCCGACTAAAGTTTCGGGGTAAATTTTGGGGTATTCTCGTCAATAGCAGCCAATTTTCCCATTGATATCGTGTAGATGGCTTATTTTTTCGAGTCTCGCCTTCGCACCAAAAAGAAATAACCCGATCACACCTGTGGTCGGGTTTTTTTCTTTCCTGATAGTTTCTTATAAAGTCTATTCAATCCAGGAGGTATCACCACATCCCTGACGCAGAACCTCAATCTTGTCGTCAAGCAGGCTGATCACCGTTGAAGCTTCATCCATCAGGACTCCTCCATCAACGACAATATCGACCAATCGCCCCATACTGTTGTTGATTTCGTAGGGATCGGCTGGTGTTGTTTCTCCGGCAATATTGGCGCTGGTTGTCACCAGTGGGTGCCCCAGTTCATTAACAATGGCATGACAGATAGCGTTATCGGGAATTCTTACGCCGACGGTTTTCTGCTTGGTACTCAATGAATCAGGAACAATCTTGGAGGCTTCAAGCACAAAGGTATAGGGACCGGGAAGATGGCGCTTCATGATTTTAAATGCAAAATTGCTGACCTGGGCATAGTTGGAAATTTCCGCCAGATCCTTACAGATAAAGGAAAAAGGCTTGCGGCTGTCACGCTGTTTTATCTGAAAAATCTTTTTTACCGCCCGGCGATTAAAAATATCACAGCCGATACCATAGGTGGTATCGGTTGGATACACAATAACTCCCCCCTGCTGCAGACATTCAACGACCTGGACAATCAGTCTAGGCTGCGGATTATCCGGATTAATAGACAGATACATAGCCTGCTCCTTTGGCTTATAACAACATTTTCAGTCCGGGAACTTTTTTCAGCTCCGCATAAATATCCGTTAGCTGTGTGGTATTGTAAATAATCAACATTACCGAAATCGATTGGTATGTGCCATGACGACTTACTTGACTGCGCACAGAATCCATCGGCACCGGCGCATGAAGTTCTATCGCTTCGATCACTTCGCGACGAAACTTATCTCCACCCTGACCAATGGCCTTGAACTGATAATGGCAAGGGAAATCTATCAGGTCTTCAGGTTTTGACTGCTCACTCATCCGTTTGTCCGCTCTGTGCCCGTATGTCCGAAGCCCCCAGATCCACGCTCGGTGGAATCCAGAGTTGACACTTCGATCAGTTGAGCCTGAACCACTGGGGCCACAACCATTTGGGCGATACGATCCCCGGGTTTAATTTCAAAGACATCCCTGCCATGATTGATTACAATAATCTTAATTTCACCACGATAATCAGCATCAATGGTACCTGGTGTATTAACCAAAGTTACTCCATGATTAATGGCCAGACCCGAACGGGGACGCACCTGAATTTCAAACCCTGGCGGTATTGCTACAGCAATACCCGTTGGGATCAGGCAGCGTTCACCCGGTGCCAGTAAAATGGGCTCATCAGGTTCAGCACTGATATCCATACCGGCAGACAGGCTCGTCATATAGCGTGGCAACTGGGCGGAAGGGTTTATTCTTTTAATTTCTATCGCCGGACTTTTCACAGATAGTCCCCTGAATAAACAATGGCCGCATAAAGAGAGATATCTTCTGCGGCCATCGTAGCTGATGAACATCGTTACTGCTGTAGACGCAGATTATTAACCTTCTTCGGACATTTCTGATCCGAGGGCCGCCTTGCGGGACAGCTTGATTTTGCCCTGGCGATCGACACCGATACACTTAACCAGAACCTGGTCTCCTTCTTTGATCACGTCGGTTACATTGCGTACCCGTTCGTTGGCAAGCTCCGACACATGAATCAAGCCATCAGTCCCGGGGAAGATTTCAACAAAGGCTCCAAATTCCATGATTTTCTTGACGGTACCCATATAGAGCTTGTCAACTTCGGCTTCCTGGGTCAGATCGCGGATCATCTTGATTGCCATTTTGGCAGCAGCACCGTCGGCTGAAGCGATGTGGATGGTGCCGTCGTCCTGAATATCAATGGAACAACCAGTCACTTCAATGATGCCACGAATATTCTTGCCGCCGGAACCGATAACAGTACGCACCTGATCCTGCTTGACGCGGATGCTGGTGATTTGTGGCGCATACTTGGACAATTCTGTGCGCGGCACGGAAATGGCTTTGGCCATTTCCGCCAAAATATGAATACGACCGGCCTTGGCTTGCTCGAGGGCTTGTTGCATAACCTCCTTGGTCACGCCGGAAATCTTGATATCCATTTGCAATGCGGTAATGCCGCGTGCCGAGCCGGTGACTTTGAAGTCCATATCGCCCAGGTGATCTTCATCGCCCAGAATATCCGACAGGACCGCAATGTCATCACCTTCCTTGATCAGCCCCATGGCAATGCCGGCGATTGGTTCGGAAACCGGAACCCCGGCATCCATCAGCGCCATGGAGGCACCACAGACAGACGCCATGGAAGATGAACCATTCGACTCAAGCACCTCGGAAACAATCCGCATGGTGTAGGGAAATTTTTCATGCTCCGGTAAAATCTGGGCGGCACTGCGCTCAGCGAGCATACCGTGACCGATTTCGCGCCGACCGGGGAAAAGGCGCATGCTGGTTTCACCGACACAGAATGGCGGGAAATTGTAGTGCAGCATGAATTTCTTGAATTCCATCCCCTGGACATTATCCATGCGCTGTTCATCGGAAGAGGTACCCAGGGTAGCGGAAACCAGAGCCTGGGTTTCGCCGCGGGTAAACAGGGCACTACCATGAGCGCGTGGCAATATCCCGACCTCGCAGCTGATCGGACGAATATCTGCCATACCACGACCATCGATACGAATGCGATCTTGGGTAACACTACGACGCACGACAGTTTTTTCGAGAGAACCAAGAGCAGCAGAAATCTCTTCAGAACGACCTTCAAATTCTGTAGCCAGTTGCTCTTTAACATCATTACGGATAACGCCAAGGGCAGCATAGCGTTCCTGTTTGCTGCGAATAGCAACCGCTTCAACAATGCGCGGTTCCGCCAGATTTTTCACCTTGTCCACCAGCACCGGGTCTTTTTCAGCTACAACAAATTCACGTTTTTGCTGACCAACCAGTTTGGCAAGTTCCAGTTGCAGATCAATCAACGGTTGCAGTGCATTGTGACCAAAGAAGATAGCGTCGAGTACTTCCTGCTCGGAAAGAAATTTCGATTCTCCTTCCACCATCATCACGGCATCGCGGGAACCGGCAACAATCAGTTCCACATCGCTGACCTTCATCTGCTCCAGAGTGGGATTGGCGACAAATTCCCCATCAACACGCCCGACCCGAACTGCTGCAATCGGCCCCTCGAAGGGGATATCAGACACCTCAACCGCTGCCGATGCGGCAACCATAGCGAGGGTATCCGGATCATTAATCAGGTCGGCAGATATAACCGTTGGCATGATCTGGGTTTCGTACATGTACCCTTTGGGGAACAGGGGGCGCATAGGACGATCAATCAGACGACAGATCAAGGTTTCACGCTCACTCGATCCACGTTCACGACGGAAGAAAGAACCGGGAATGCGTCCGCTGGCGTAAAACTTTTCGGAATAGTTGACGGTCAGCGGGAAAAAATCCTGACCGGGGCGGATACTGTGGCCGGACACCACGGTACATAAAACCTTGGTCTCGCCATAGGTGACAATGACTGCGCCATGTGCCTGACGAGCCATTTTTCCGGTTTCAATGGTCAGGGGTTGACCATTGAAGTTTACTTCTACTTTATGATAAGCCATAAAAACTCCTTGTTGGCACCGTCCGGCAACAGCCTGACAGTACTATTATGTGGTTATACCAAAAGGAGGATGGCCTGAGACAACAACCGAGAAAAGATCGGATACTCTCTCCGGACAACCTCCACGACAAAAACAAACAGTGTGAAGCGGCCCGCCCTACATCAGGCGGGCCGCTTCTGTTCTAGCGACGCAAGCCGAGGGACTTGATCAAGGTACGATAGCGCTCAACATCCTGAGCGACCAGGTAACTGAGCAGACGGCGGCGTTGACCAACCATCTTGAGCAGACCACGACGGGAGTGGTGATCCTTTTTATGGGTCTTAAAGTGGTCAGTCAGGTAGGTGATCCGCTCTGTCAGAAGAGCTACCTGGACTTCAGGTGAACCGGTGTCACCCTCGTGGCGTTTATACTGATTGATAATTTCTTGTTTACGTTCTGTGCCGAGCACTGCTATCTCCTTTTTATTGTTATTCAATTAAGCCAGTGGCGTGGCTGTTAAAAACATCCTTAAGACCTTGAAGATCTACCATAGTTGAGTCGCCGATGTAAAGATTAATCTCCGACGAACTGGTCCTGAAAGACCCGTATCAAACGGAAATCACCGCGTTTTTCCGAGTGCCGAAACGGCTGGTAATCTGCCACAGCAACTAACCGATCTTTTTGATCAATCAGGCGTACCCGCTCCCCATCGGTGAGGGGCTGTTGCAGGCGACACTGCACTTCCTGCGGGGGAATGCCGAAGGTCAGAGCCTTAAGCGCAGGCTCATCCAGTTCGACAGCAGGAAAATCTGCCAGTGCTTCGCTGTAGCTTAACAAAGCGTCAGCCGGGCTATCCAATTGTTTGAGATCATCGAGGCGGTGGCACTGATCGATGGTAAAGCGTCCGCTTCGCAAACGGCACAATTCAGTAAGATGAGCGCCACAACCAATGGATATTCCCAGGTCATGTACCAATGAGCGAATATAGGTCCCTTTTGAACAGTCGACTTCGATGGTGACAAAAGGGGAATAGACAGCAATTACAGCGAGTCGTGTAATGGTGACTGAACGACTTTCCCGCTCAACTTCAAGCCCCTGTCGAGCCAATTTGTAGAGGGGGACTCCATCACGCTTAAGCGCAGAATACATCGGGGGCTGCTGTTCAATTGTGCCGCGAAAAGCAGAGCAGAAGCGATCGATAGAATCAATATCAAGGGGTGGAACCGGTTTTTTTATCAGTTCCCGCCCCAGGGCATCAAAGGTGTCGGTTGTTTCTCCAAGTTTCAGGGTGGCACGGTAACCTTTATCGTCAACCAACAGGAACTGCAATATTTTTGTGGCATCCCCTAGCGCAACAATCAGGACTCCGGTTGCCAATGGATCAAGGGTGCCGGCATGACCGACCTTGCGGACTGAGAATATGCGTTTTACCTGGCGAACTACATCGTAAGAAGTCAGCCCTTTGGGTTTGTCGATTAGAAGGATTCCGTGCACAAATAAATCAGTTCAGCAATAGATCAAGATGACGATAAAGTTCGGTGCGGGCAGCGTCAAGAGATTGGGCAGGGATACGCGCGCCGGCGGCATTATGATGGCCGCCGCCACCTAGCCGGCGCGCTAGGGTACCGACATCAAGATTTCCCCGTGAGCGAAAGCTGATCTGATAGATTCCATCAGCCTGCTCTTTGATAAACAAGGCGATCTCAACGCCTTTAACAGCCCGGGCGTAATTCACAAAACCATCGGATTCCTCAGAGGTTGCTCCTGAAAGAACGAGAAATTCCTGTTTTAAAGAGACCGACGCATAACGACCACAAGGTGAAATATCGAGGGTATTCAACACCAGTCCCAGCAGGCGCATGCGGGTAAATGGAAAACTTTCATAGAGGCTACTGGCAATTTGCCACGGATCAACACCGCACTCAACCAGGATACCGGCCAGTTCAAACGCTTCACGGTTAGCACTTGAATAACGGAAGGAACCGGTATCATCAAGCACACCTACATACAGCGCTTTAGCAACATCAACATCAAGGGGAAAATTACCGGCACCAAGGAGACGATAAATCAATACCGCCGTGGCACTGGCTCCTGTGTCAAGATAGCAAATATCGCCAAAATCAGAGTAGGGGTGGTGGTCGATATTAATCAGCAGATTGCAGTGTTGTTGCATGGGTATGCCGGCACGTTTCAGCTCACCGGCGTCAAGCAGAAAACCAACATCGAAGGTCTCATCAGCGGCCAGGCTGGTGGCAACAGATTGGGTTCCGGGAAGAAAAGACAGATTGGCAGGAACGCCATCAACATTAAAAGCAACAACTTCCTTCCCCATTTTTCTCAGGGCCAGGGTCAGGGCCAGGGTCGAACCGATGGCATCGCCATCCGGGCTTTCATGGGAAGCAATCAGAAAACGCTGTGATGTCCGTATGTTGTGAATAATATTATTCAGTATCATGCAAATCACCCTGTACCTGGCGCAGGAGATCGTCTATTCGCTGCCCTTTACTGACGGATTCATCAAATTGAAATCTGATGTCCGGCATGAAGCGCAACCGCATGATCTGGCTCAGTTCGCGGCGGATGAAAGAAGCGGCGCTTTTCAGTCCAGTTTCTGCCGCTTTACGAGCGTCAGAATCAGACAGAGTGAAATAGATTCTGGCGAGACTTAAATCACGGGAGACCTTGACCCCGGTCAGGGTCACTGTGGCCACGCGCGGATCCTTAATGCGCTCCATGAGCAACATACTTGTTTCTTTAAGGATTTGTTCGCCTACGCGCTCAGGGCGAAAACTGCTCAATGTAATTTTTCTCCGTAATGGATATGTTCTGTTTCTGAATCAATCATTTCAATCGATCCGCAAACATCAATTTTTGCTTCAAGTTGGCGAAATACCGAATCGATCAGCGCTTCACTGGTTGAGACGATGCAGGCTCCTATAATCGCTCGCTGTAACAGATCAGCATGACCGACCTCAGCGACTGAAACCGGACAAGATGAGCGCAACTGATTTAGCAGTCGGCGGATGACCGAACGTTTCTGTTTTAGCGATTGCACACCATGCAAGCGCAAATCAAAGCGTGCAGTACCAACAATCATAATCGGCCTGTTTTGTTACAATGAGGTTTTAAACTCTTCGATTTCAAAGGCTTCAATAACATCACCAATTTTGAGATCGTTGTAGTTTTCCAGACCGATACCACATTCGTAGCCGGTAAGTACCTCTTTTACATCGTCTTTGAAACGCTTTAACGAACTGAGTTTGCCTTCCCAGATAACAACATTATCGCGGATCAGGCGTACCTTGGAATTACGGATGACCTTGCCGTCAATGACATAACAACCGGCAATGGTACCGACGCGCGTGACATGGAAGGTATCCCGCACCTCAACCCGGCCAAGATGCTTTTCTTTGAGGGTCGGAGCCAGCAACCCTTCCATCGCATCACGGACATCGTTGACGGCATCGTAAATAACACTGTACAAGCGAATATCAACACTCTCATTGTCGGCCAGGGTTCTGGCCTTGGTTTCAGGACGCACATTGAAGCCGAGAACGATAGCGTTGGACGCTGTCGCCAGGGTAATGTCGCTCTCTGAGATGCCGCCAACCCCGGTATGAATAACATTGAGGCGGCAATTTGCTGTGGAAAGTTTTTCCAGAGCATCGCGGACTGCCTCAACGGAGCCCTGGACGTCGGCTTTGATGATGACCGCCAATTCTTCAACAACCCCTTCCTGCATACGGGCAAACAGTTGCTCCAGGGAAGCTTTACTGCTCTTGGCAAGATCAAGTTCACGCTGTTTGGATTGACGATGCTGTGAAACTTCTTTCGCTGATTTTTCTGAATCGACAGCGTGGAAAGTGTCACCAGCATCGGGAACACCACCCAGGCCGGTCACCTCGACCGGGAACGACGGACCTGCTTCTTTTACCGGAGTACCGTTAGCAGCAGTCATTGAACGTACGCGACCATAATGCAGACCGGCAACAATCGAGTCGCCGATCTTTAAGGTGCCATCCTGGACCAGGACCGTGGCGACCGGGCCACGCCCTTTATCCAGACGTGCCTCAACAATTGACCCTTTAGCACGCTTGCTGGGACTCGCTTGCAGTTCGAGCACTTCAGCTTGCAGCAAAATCATTTCCAGCAGGGTTTCAAGATTCAACTTCATTTTGGCTGAAACCTCAACGAAAATGGTCTCGCCGCCCCATTCTTCAGGTACCAGTTCAAATTCCGTCAGATCCTGTTTGATTCTCTCCGGATTCGCATCCGGTTTATCGATCTTGTTCACTGCTATAATGATGGGAACACCTGCAGCTTTGGCGTGGTTGATGGCTTCTTTGGTTTGCGGCATGACACCGTCATCAGCAGCTACAACCAGGATAACAATATCAGTGACACCGGCTCCACGTGCACGCATCGCGGTAAAGGCTTCGTGTCCCGGGGTATCGAGGAAGGTTATTTTACGCCCATCAAGGTTGACATCGTAAGCACCAATGTGCTGGGTAATGCCACCTGCCTCCCCTTCCGTTACATTCGCTTCACGGATGGCGTCGAGCAGACTGGTTTTACCATGATCGACGTGACCCATAATGGTGACAACCGGGGGGCGGGTCTGAAGATCACGATTGGTGCTATCAGTAAGTTTCGGCAACTCGACATCAAGAATCGTCTCTTCATCAAAGGCAATATTCTCAACTTCATAGTTAAATTCAGAGGCAAGAATGGCCGCCGATTCATAATCAAGGGGATGGTTGATCGTGACCATCGAGCCCTGACGCATCAACTCAGCAATCAGCTCTTTAGCTTTAACCCCCATCCGTTTGGCCAACTCACCAACCGTAATTGAATCACTGATTTTTATAATCCGTTTAATCGCTTTGCTGATAGTGACTTCGGTATGCTTCGTTGATTTTACACCTTTGCCACCGCGTTTTTTCTTTTGTCCAAGGCGCCCTGGCTCAAACACCTCGACCCGGCGACCGCGGCGCGAAACCTGACCTTCGGTCTGCTCGAATTCATTATCACTACGCCGACCTTTTTTACGTTTTTTGATATTTCTGCCTTCTTTTTCCGGCAATGGCTGTTCTACCGGCAGTGGCGTTGACAAGTCGCCACGTAACCGTCCCCGCGCTGATGCAGGGGCACCGGGACGTGCAGGGGCACCGGGACGTGCAGGGGCACCGGGACGTGCAGGGGCACCGGGACGCGCAGGGGCACCGGGACGCGCAGGGGCACCGGGACGCGCAGGGGCACCGGGACGCGCAGGGGCACCGGGACGCGCAGGGGCACCGGGACGCGCAGAGCGGGCATGTTGCTCAGATCGGCGTTGGCCGGCCGGCAATCTACTAGGCAATTCGACGCGACCAAGAATTTTAGCACGGTCCTCAGTGGCTCGTTGCAGCTCTGGTCGTTTGGTTCCTTCTGGAGCTTCGCTAACAGCTGCTGCTTTAGGCGCTGCGGCGCTGGTCACTGCGCTTGTTGCCGGCGGCTCTGCAGACGCCTCTGCTTTGAGCGGTTTTTCTTCTTTTTGCATAACCACCGCGGTTTCAGTTCCAACAGCAGGCGCAACAGGTGGCGCTTCGACAGCATGTTGCGGCTTTTTACTAACAGCAGGTTGAGTTGCTGCAGCGACTGGTTGGACATCAGGTGCGGGAGCCTGAGCAGGGACCGGGTGTTCAGTGGACTCTTGAGCTGTTACTGCCTCTACCGTGGCAACCTCTTCAGTTTCCTGGGCGACTACTGTGCGGCGGCGGCGGATCAGTCCAGGCTTAATTCTCTCTTCTTCAACCTTTTCCTGAGGCGGGTTGTTGAAAGAATTAAATTTATGCATATCCTCATCACTTAATGAACTGGCATGAGAGGCAACATCGACTCCGGCCTCAGCGAGCTTTGCCAGTAGATCTTTGTTTTCAATGCCTAATTTTTTTGCAAGTTCGTAAACTCTGACCTTGACCATCAATTCTCCCTTACCAGTTCATACCTATGCAATTCACTGTTGAGCAATGTAGCCAGTGCACCACCCTGGATGGCAACAACACTGCGCTCTTCCTTACCTAACAACTGCCCGAGTGATACCTTGTCAAACAACTGTGTGCAAACGATCTGTTGTCGCTTTGCCGTACTGTCAATTTTCTGTTTCATATTGTCGGCTATATCTGTAGCCATAACAACCGCAACCGGAGGCGCAGGTCTTTTCAATGCATCAAGCACCATAGTGCTACCGGCGATCAACTGTCCCGCCTTGCGCGCCATCAAAATCAATCCTTTGATGCGCTGAATAAGGGCCTGCTGCAATTGCCCGTTTAGCTTAACCAGTTCGACAGGTTGTGTCGTTGCGCCAAAAACCCGGCGAAAACTGTTTTTTTTAACTGCCAGCACCAGACATTGCTGGTTAAAGCAGGTATAAAGACCGCGACCAGGGAGCTGTTGCCGATAATCCACCACAACCTGTCCATCCGGAGCAAGGACAAATCGCAAAAGCTGATGTTTTTCGGTTACCGTACGGCAGGCAACACAACTGCGCTGTGGCTGGGTAACGGCCATTGCTGCTGATTACACCTCGTCCGTGTTGGAATCAGCCGCAGGCAATTCCGGCTCAGCATCTGCTGCTTCGATATCAGCTGAAGTTTCTTTGCTGCTGGGGGCAAACAGGTCCTCGGCGGCCTGGCGTTCTGAGGAGACAGGTTCTTCGTCCTGATCTTCCTCCTGGGCGCGTGATTCACTCTTGATATCAATTTTCCAACCGATCAGCTTGGCTGCCAATCTGACATTCTGCCCTTTTTTGCCGATTGCCAAAGACAGTTGATCGTCAGGAACGATAATTTCCATTGCCTGATCTTCATCGTCAACGTAAACGCGAGAGACTTCGGCTGGTGCCAGAGCAGCACAGGCAAAGCGAGCCGGATCGTGGGTCCAGGGGATAATATCGATCCGTTCACCACGCAATTCAGTCACGACATTCTGTACCCGAGAGCCACGCATACCAACACAGGCACCCACAGGGTCAACATCAACATCGTGGGACAACACTGCCATCTTGGCACGACTGCCAGGCTCGCGTACGGCCGCCTTGATTTCCACAATACCTTCGGCAATTTCCGGAACTTCAGCAGTGAACAGGGAAATCAACAGTCCCGGATGGGTACGCGACAGAATAATCTGTGGTCCCTTGGCCGACAACTTGACTTCGGAAATATAAGCGCGAACACGGTCGGACTGACGGTAGTTTTCCCTTGGCACCTGTTCGCGACTGGGCAACAAGGCCTCAGCGCGCCCCAGATCAACAATCAGATCACCACGTTCATAGCGACGGACAATGCCGTTAACCACTTCGCCGACGCGATTGCTGAATTCGTTGTAAATTCCTTCACGTTCAGCCTCACGAACCTTCTGAATAATAACCTGCTTTGCCATCTGAGCAGCAATACGACTGAAGGAGCCGGCCTCCATCATCATGCCAAGGGAGTCACCAATTTCAACATCAGGATCGACTTCCCGCGCTTCGTTGATATCGATTTCTTTATATGAGTCGGTGACCTCGTCAACAACTGTAACAAATTCAAACACTTCGACTTCGCCAATCTCTGGGTTGAAGTGTGCTTCAAGATCACGGGTGTTTCTGAACTTCTTGTTGGCAGCAGACAAGACTGCAGACTCCAGTGCATCGATCAAAACATCGCGATCGATACCTTTGTCTTTAACAACCTGATCGATGATGTGATTAAGGTTACCCACCATCTTGCAATACCCCTTTAAGTTTGATGCAGGTGCACATGCACCGGCAAACGTTTAAAATTCAGGCACCAGATGTGCCGTATCAATATTGGAAAGCGCAATACGAACCTCAGCCTGACGGTCCTGCAGCGCCAAAACAAGCTCATCCTGCGATAGCCCAATGATCCTGCCACTGATGGTTTTTCGGCGCTTGCCTGAACCATCGATATCCATTGCATCAACTGTTTTAATTTTCACCAGATGATCAGTAAAGCGCTCAAAGTCAGCCCGCTTTTTCAACGGACGCTCCAGGCCGGGCGAGGACACCTCGAGGTTGTACGCCGTGGGGATAATGTCTTCAACATCCAGCAGCGAACTGAGCTGGCGACTGGCTGCCGCGCAATCATCAAGGGTGATGCCCCCTTCTTTATCCAGAAAGAAACGCAACACCCAACCATGAGGTTCACGCCGATATTCTATATCAACCAGCTCAAGACCCAGTTCTTCTAACAGCGGCAACACCAGGTTTTCAATTTTTCCAGTCAGGTCCATCATGCACCTTTTTGACATAAAAAAAAGCGAGCTGCGAAGCTCACTTTACAAAAACACCGTAAAACTTGCCCCTTTTACCATGCTAAAAGTACAAAGGCAAGAAAAAAACAGTTAAAATCATAATACAGAAGACAGGAGTCAGGAGGGATATAACTTCTATCTTCTGTATTCGTAACTGTTCAGTACTGTCCTTGCGCAGGGCCTTTGGTTCCTGTGGCAAGGGTGTTTGTCGCCATAGATGGCGACAACAAGCGGTCAGGGATGACCCAACGGGAAACAATCGCGTCCCTTGACATAGGATCCGAAGATCCGGTGCTGAACAGATGCCTGTATTCAAGCTTTTACTCCCTGCCTTTGCGTCTTTTTACCACAGGCGATATCGATCTGATTGAACATGCCACGCAGGATTCTGACCTCGCGTTCATTGAGTCCGGCGCGGCCAAAAATACGGCGATAGGTACGCATGATATGATCGGGGTTTTGGGGGTTGAGATAGTCGATATGCAGGAGTGTTTCTGTCATGTGCCGGTAGAGGGATTCGAGTTGCTGGTTGTCTGCCAGTTTTTTTCGTCCGTGCTGTTGTCCCGCGATCTCCCCCGCCCTTTTGTAGATTTCATATAGACAAACAACGACAGCTTGCGCCAGATTCATCGATGGCAGTCGGGCGTCGGTCGGAATCGTAACAAAGTGCTGACACAGATCCAGCTCGGAGGTGAATAGCCCTTTATCCTCACGGCCAAAAACCAGGGCGCAGACACCAGCAGAATCGATAGTGAGAATCAGATTGGCGGCCTCGTCAGGATGCAGCATCCCCTCACGATAGCGTCCGAAACGGCGCGTTGTGCCGACACTTAATGAGCAGTCAGCCAGGGCTTCCGGCAAAGACGAGTAGATTGTCGCCCGCTCGAGCAGGTCAGCGGCCTTGACCGCCATATTGCGAGCTTCGCGCCCAAGATGATCGACCTGCGGATTGACCAGGCGTAGATCGTGCGCTCCATAATTGTACATGGCACGACAGACGGAGCCGATATTGCCGGCCCCTTGTGGTTCTACCAATACGATGGCCGGGCAATTTTTGTACTTATTCTGGTCTGTCATCAGTGTTTATTTCTGATCGGCTATTGGTTGCAGAAGGTTCCATCTGTGGATCGAATCCATGTTGACGATAGAGGCGAAACCGCTCCCGCGCCGTATCTGCCAACTGCGAATCGTAGGTTTCGGCGAAGTCGTAAATAAACTGGAAATCTTTAAAAAAAGAGGGTGGGCAGGGTGAAACACAGATCAGCACATCCGCCTTATTAGTGTTGCACACCACAGTTGAAACCACGATCGCTTCGGTACAATGTTCATTGCTATTATGTATCACGTGGGGCAAAAAGGATTCTTTCTTAAAGGCCCACAAATAACGATCAAGGGATGTAGCCATTTCTTCATTGGCCACGACAATTAAAATACGGTGACCACGATTAAAATATATTTCTGCCAGGCGACCGACATGTAGAGCTTTGTTCCGTCCCTCGAGCCGAACAAAATAAATAGCAGGCAAACTCATCGCTAGCGACGTTCAATCAGCAGGTTCAGCAATTCGTGCCCCTTTACTCTGTAGCCGGTTTTGAGCGCCTCTTTTTCTGAATAGGCACGTGCCGAAGAAGCAAAATCGCAGCGCGAGTCAAAGAGCACAAAAGGGACAGGATCACACGTGTGGGTGCGCTTGACGACAGGCGTCGGATGGTCGGGAGTCACCAGGATACGACAGTCACCGATTTGGTCAAGATGATTAATAATGGTGCCGACCACTTCGCGGTCGAAGTTTTCTATCGCTTCGATTTTTTCTTTTAATAAACCGCCATGGGCAGCCTCATCCGGGGCTTCCACGTGCAGGTAAACAAAATCGCGGCTTTTCAGCGCGCCAATGGCATATTCGGCTTTGCCACGATAGTTGGTGTCGATGTAGCCGGTGGCACCCGGTACATGGATGATATCGAGACCGGCATTAACGCCGATACCACGGATCAGATCGACTGCGGAAATGACGGCACCGGTCAAGCCATAACGCTGTTGATAGGTCTCCATCGCGGGCCGGCGACCATGTCCCCACAGCCAGATAGAATTTGCCGGCAGTTGCCCTTGGGCTACCCGGCGATTGTTGACCGGATGATCAAGCAGCAGCATCTGGGCTGAATTCATCAGGTCATGAAGAATCGCTGCACCATCACCCTGAGGCAGATGATCTTCGATGCTCTGACTGGAAATATCGTGTGGCGGAGTAAATTTGAGCTGGTCTTTGCCATTCTTCCAAACCAGCAGATGGCGGTAGGAAACTCCGGGATAGAAGTGAAACTCATCACCACCGAGTTCGCCATTGAGGCACTGGATCAACTCCGTGGCATCTTCGGTGCTGATGTGACCGGCAGAAAAATCGCCCATATAGATTTTGCCGAAATGAGCTTCAAGCCAGACAAAGTTAAGCCGGAATGCCACGTCATCGGCCGCCAGCTCTACCCCCATGCTGGCGGCCTCAAGGGGTGAGCGACCGCTATAACAATCACCAGGATTATAGCCGAACACCGACAGGTTGGCGACATCACTGCCGGGTGGGTAGCCATCAGGAACGGTCGCCGCCAGGCCAACCTGCCCCTTGCGACAGAGTTCGTCCATGTTAGGGGTGTCGGCAGCCTCGAGGGGTGTTTTACCGCCGAGTTCTTTCAGGGGTTCATCGGACATACCGTCGCCGAGAAGAATGATATATTTCATGTTTTATCCTGTCGCTTGGTCATCCGCGCGGGTGATACTGCTGATGCACCTGTTTAAGGCGCTCCTGGATGACATGAGTATAAATCTGGGTTGTTGACACATCCGCATGTCCGAGCATTGCCTGGACTGCGCGCAGATCTGCTCCATTTTCGAGAAGATGGGTAGCAAAAGAGTGGCGCAACAGGTGTGGATAAACGGTTTTGTTGATTCCCGCAACAAGGGCGTAACCTTTAAGCTTTTTCCAGAAGCCCTGGCGGCTCAACTTACCACCACGAGTGTTTAAAAAAACCTCCTGGCGTATCCTGCCCTTGGTCATAAGCGGCCTGACATTCTGCAAATAATCGCTGAGAAATTCAAGGGCAACTTCCCCTAACGGGATTAATCGCTGTTTTGACCCTTTTCCCATGACGTTTAAACAGCCGATATCGAGCTTGATATCAGCATGCTGCAGACCAATTAACTCACTGACACGCATGCCGGTAGCATAAAGCACTTCGAGCATCGCACGATCGCGGCGCGCAACATGGGTGTCAGCGCGCGGGGCCTCCAACAGGGCCTCGACCTCAACGGTGCTGAGCAGATGCGGTAATCTGGCTCGGGTTCGCGGCGCATCGATGCGGGTGGTCGGATCTGCTGTCGTGTGACCTTCACGCACTAAAAAACGGTGAAAATGGCGCATGGTGCTTAACGCGCGCGCGCGACTGCGGGGAGCCAACCCCCGATCACGCAAGTGAGTAAGAAAACGCACTATCATCAAAGAGTCAATATGTTCAGGCCCTTCTATGTTTTCTGACTGTTTGAGATAATTGCTATAAATGGCTAGATCACAAGCGTAAGCAGCAACAGTGTTCGCGGCCAAGCCTTTTTCGACACTGATAAAATTGAGAAAATGATCAACACTTGAATCCATTGTCGCGCTGCCGCCTTATTCCAGACGGTTCAGCAGTGTCTGGCGGATGGTGTCAATCCTGGCAGGATCGACAATTTTTTGGCCGAAAATATCATGGACATAAAACACATCAGCAGCCTGGTCAACTTTGGTGGCAATTTTTGAAACCGCAATATATAGCCCCAGCTCTTTCAATGTTCTGGTGATCTGGTATAACAGCCCAACCTTGTCAGTGGCAAAAATATCAATAACCGTGTAATTGTCGGAGATATCATTGTCGAATTCCACTCGATTCGGTCGCGGCAGCTGTCTGAGTTTTTTTGTATAAAAACTCGGGGTCGATAGTTTGGCGACCAGATCCTCAACCAGAACGCGTCCCTCAAACACCGCAATCAGGTCTTCCTCAACTTTGTGCCATTTTTGCGGTTTGCTGACAATCTCTCCATGGGCGCTGTTTACCTGCAGGACATCGAGAACGTCACCATTTTTACGGGTGTAGATCTGCGCCCCGAGAATATTGATCGAGTGAGCAGCCATGACCCCGGCAATCTGTGAAAAAAGCCCGGGAGAATCGATGGTTGCGATCGTTACTTCAGTAAACTTGGCATCCACCATATGCTCAATTTGTATGGCCAGCGCCTTGCGACCACGATTCAGCGCCAAACGTAAATGCGGAATAATCTCGGCAGAGCGATAACTGAGCAAATATCTGTTATTCAGGCCGTTAAGGGCTTTAACCAGGCGTTTTTCAGAAAACTCACCGTGCAGTGCCTGGCGGATCTTACGTTTGCGATTACGTATTTTCTCCGATCGTTGTTCCTGAAAAAAGTCTTTTTTCTCCAGAACATCGTAGGTTTTTTCGTACAGCTCCTGGAGCAGCGTTCCCTTCCACTCCGACCAGACATCCGGCCCAACCGCCTTGATATCAGCAAAGGTCAAGAGGTAAAGCATGCGCAGATTTTCACTCATCTGCAGCAACTCAGCAAACTGGGCAATCATCTTCATGTCCTGAAGGTCACGACGCTGCGAAATGTGTGCCATCTTCAGGTGCTGAGCAACCAGGAACTCCAGGCGCTGACTGTCTTCACGATTGAGCCTGAGTCTTCTGGCAATGCGCGGGATCATTTCCGCACCACGCACACTGTGGTCTTTACCGCTGCCCTTGCCGATATCATGAAACAAAATAGCCAGGAGAAGCAGTTCAGGCTTTTCAATCTGATGAATCATCCGGCTGAGTAACGGCTGCGAATTCTGATAATCGCCGCGGAAGAGTTTTTCTACCTCTTCAGCGGCAAAGATGGTGTGAACATCGACGGTATATATATGGTAGAGATCAAACTGAACCTTACAGTAGATATGCTTGAACTCTGGGATAAAGGCATTAAGAAACTGCAGGTGATGCATCTTGTGAAGCGTTTTGCCGACCCCTTTGATATGACGCAAAATCGCTATGAAGGAGCCGTTGATGCGTTTTGAGCGGCGCACTTTGTCGGTGATCAGATGCAGGTTGTCGCGTATCAACTGTTTTAATTCCAGGCACAGATCGGCCTGATGTTTCTGCGCCAGTTCAAAAGCGACCATCATCAATTCCGGATGTTGTAACAAGGTCAGATTTTTTGCTGCCCGCAACTCGCCACGTAACAGATAAAATCCATCCTCGAGGTTACGCCGAACGAGAAAATTAAAAACTCCCATGGGCGCACTCCGGGAAACGGTCGCGTCAACGATCAACTTGGAGGCCAGATATTCATTCTGATTGGCGAAAGCGTAATAATCCTGCATGAACTGTTCAACAGCAGAGCCGGTTGTCTTATTGGAGTAACCCAGAAAGGAAGCAATCTGCTGCTGAATGTCAAAGGTGAGCTGCTCCGATTTTCTTTGAGTGGAAAAATGCAAAAAGTTCCTGATCGTCCACAAATAATCCTGGGCACGAACATACGACTCAACTGTCTGCTCGCTTACGATGCCGCGGGTCAGCAATGCGTGGAGGCTGTCAGCCTTGTATTTTATCCGCGCAATCCACAGGGCATCCTGCAACTCGCGCAGACCACCCTCACCCTCCTTGATATTGGGCTCAAGCAGATAGACGGAAGAACCGTACTTTTTTTTCCGTTCCTCACGTTCATCCAGTTTTTCTTTGATAAACCCCAGGGGATTCTGATGTTGCAGAACCATGGCGACATCACTGACAAAATCGCGATAGACACGAGCCTCTCCGGCAATCAGACGAACATCCAAAAGTGCGGTTCTGACCGTCGTGTCACGGGCCTGTTCAAGACAATCAGATGATGAACGAATACTGTAGCCAACGTCGAGATTCAGATCCCAGAGCAGGTACAGTACGCGGTCGGCAATAACGCGGATGCGGTCTTCCCCTTCGGGTAGATAGTAAAACATCAGATCAAGATCTGAACGCGGATTCATCTCTTCGCGCCCATAACCGCCAACGGCCAACAAAGCACAATCGGCCACTGCGGCGTGGTCAAGTCCGGTTGCGGCAATACGAAAGAGGTGGCGATGAAGTTGATCAAAGAGGAACGTAAACTGTTTGACAATCAAGCGACTTGCTGCCCCTTCCAGACATTTCTTATTCAGTATGGCGAAGTTTTCATCGATAAAGGTTCGCGCAGCAGCAAGAACCTGGGGCCGAACGGCTTCAAAGTCTTTGTTAACAGCAGGTGGGGTAAACAAAAACAGATCGTAGCTGCTGTGGGTAATCGGGAAATTCATTTCCACGCTACCTGCCCCATGGCCGCAGCATAATTTTTGATGCCTTTGACAATGCTGTTAGCAACATGGCGTTGATAATCAGCAGAATTCAAGCGTTTTTCTTCGCGCGGATTGGTGATAAATGCCGACTCAACCAGGGCCGATGGCATGGCGGCCCCGAGAAGCACATGGAAAGGGCCCTGTTTGACCCCGAGATCGCGGATATTATTGAAACGTGGAGATAATCCAGCAACCAGCGATTGCTGAATTTCTGCCGCCAGACGACTGGACTCGTTAATTTTAGCATTAGCCATCAGATCGAACAAAATCGCCTCTAAATTGCTGATATCCTGCAAGGTCATACCATTTTCACGCGCCGCAACTTCGGCAGCTTCATCGGTTTTGGACAGATTAAGGAAATAGGTTTCAACACCATAAGCGCGGTTACCGGTAGTAGCATTGGCATGTAACGAAATAAACAGATCGGCACCAACCCGGTTGGCGTATTCAGTGCGTTCGCGCAGGCCCAGATAACGATCATCCTCGCGGGTCAGCAGGACTTTGACCCCCAGTTGTTGCCGCAGCGCCGTAGCTGTGATTTTAGCCAGTGCCAGGTTGACATCTTTCTCCCTGATGCCGGATGGTCCAATCGCGCCGGGATCCCGACCACCATGACCTGGGTCAATGACAATCAGCCGTATTCCACCACCGTTCGATTGTTGTCTGATGCGCATGGCTGGTTGCTGATCGCTAGCAGAGCCAAGAATACCGGCAATGGAATCGTCGGCAATAGGAGCAGAACTTGGCGGGCGGGAAATCTGTACCTGTGGCGCACGACTTGGAGCGCCCATAATATCAACAACCAGACGGTGGGGATTGTCCAGGGTCGTTATTCGATATTCCAGTTCTCGCTCCAGATCAATAACGACACGGGAGCGTTGAGTATCGAAACGACTTGCGCGAACACGTTGGACAAGGCCGTTGTTGATGATGACTTCATCAGGGAGCTGTGCTGACAGGTCGGTGTAAACCAGGTCAAAATAGAGGCGTGGAGATGCCCCTTTGAGGAAATTGGGATTGGCCACCACCGGCGCTGACAGATCAAGAACAATGCGCGTGTACTCGGGTCCGCTCCAATAGCGGATTGATTCAAGGAACGGTGATTGGCCAATCGCCTGGTACGGGTGCTGCGGTACAGCTACCGCAACCGGCTCAGGCTGTAATGGAACCGATAAGGCAACCAGTCGCTGACGCGCTTCGGGCACCATATCCCCGGTCGGCGTATCATTGATGGCGCGGCGATAAAAGTCGATTGCACGACTCTGATCATTCAAGCGTTGTTGTGCTACTTCACCGGCGTGGAGCAGAGCATCATCAGCAAAACGGCTGTGGGGGAAACGACTTGCCAAATCGAGGTAAAGGCGGACGGCCTCCTCGGCATCAGCGCGGCGCCCTGATGCTTGTGCCAGCCCGTCCCAGGTCCGCGCGCGCAGAAAATAAGCATTTTCAATGGATGCATCGCGTGGCCGCGCACGAATAAAGTTATCAAAACCTGAAATCAAGCGCTCCCAGTTGATACGCTGGCGTTGCAATTGGGCAGAGGTAATCAAATGCTGATAATCCTGCCGCAATGCTGCGTAGGATTTAGTCTGTGCCTGCACGGAGTCAATAGCAGGGGAAAAAAGCAGCAGATGAAATAAACAAAGAAACAGAATAGTTTTCATTCGATCAACTTTTTCATCTCGGCCAGCAGGTTCAATGCTGCCAGAGGTGTTAAATGACTGATATCGACTGCGGCCAGACGTTCGCACAGTTGCTGTTGCACGTCTCGCTCAAACAGCGAGAGTTGGTAACTTGCCTGCACTTCACCGGTTTGCCTGGAGCCTTGGGTGCCACGATGATCACGCTCGCCGCTTTCCAGATCTTTCAGAATATGTTTTGCACGTTGAATAACCGGTTCCGGTAGCCCGGCCAGGCGTCCGACTTGGATTCCATAAGAACGGCTGGCGCTGCCGGTGACAATCTTGCGCAAAAAGATGATCTGGTCGTTCCATTCTTTAACCGCAACGTTAAAGTTTTTCACCCGGGCACACCCTGAAGCCAGATCCGTCAGCTCATGGTAATGAGTGGCAAACAGGGTTTTTGCTGCAACGGCAGGGTTGTCGTGTAAATATTCGGCAACCGCCCAGGCGATACTGACACCATCATAGGTAGAGGTTCCGCGGCCGATTTCATCCAGAATAATCAGACTGTTCGGCGTTGCGTGACGCAGAATATTCGCTGTTTCATTCATCTCAACCATGAAGGTCGACTCACCTTTAGCCAGATTATCACTTGCCCCAACCCGAGTAAAGATCCGGTCAACCACGCCGATCTGCGCCGTATCTGCCGGCACATGGCTGCCGATCTGCGCCATCAGGGTAATAAGCGCAACCTGGCGCATAAAGGTCGATTTTCCCGCCATGTTGGGGCCGGTGATAATCAGCAGCTGGTTTTGCTCATTATCCAGCAACACATCATTGGGCACAAAGGCTTCTTTCAGGGGCATTCCTTCAATCACCGGATGGCGTCCCCCTTCAATACGGATCATGCCGGAATAATCCATCTGCGGACAAACATAGCGCCGTTCATGGGAGAGGTCAGCCAGGGCGACCAGGACATCAACTACGGCCAGAGCTTCTGCGCTGCGCTGGATACGCTCAGACTGGGCAGCGGCATGGCGGCGAATATCCTGAAAGAGGCTATATTCAAGATCAGCCATGCGCTCCTCGGCACCAAGGACTTTGGTCTCAATGTCCTTCAGCTCAGCGGTAATATAACGCTCAGCATTGACCAGGGTCTGTTTTCGCTGGTAATCGTCGGGAATCCGCTCGAGGTGACGGTGAGTTACCTCGATAAAATAACCAAAGACGCGATTGTACTTGATCTTTAACGATGAAATACCGGTGCGCGCACGCTCCTTGACCTCCATGGCGGCGATCCACCCCTTGCCTTCGCGACTGATAACCCGCAGTTCATCGAGATCCTCGTTATATTTATCCTTGATAATCCCCCCATCACGCAGGACAAAGGGGGGATCATCAATAATCGCTTTGATCAGCAGATCATTCAGATCAGGCAGGGCGTCGAGCCGGGATCGTAACTCGGTCAGATAGGGGTCAGTACAAGAATCTAGAAGATCAGCAACCACCGGTATTCGTGCCAGGGAGTCGCGCAGGGCTACCAGATCCCGCGGGTTGGCACCGGCCATGGAGATCTTGCCGTTTAGTCGTTCGAGATCATAAACGCCATCCAGGGCTTCGCGTAGATCCATACGCCACAGGCTGTTTTCGACCAGTTCACTGATCGCCGCCTGACGTTTGTTGATCTGTTCAAGTTCGAGCAAGGGATAATGGATCCAATGGCGCAGGGTTCGCCCCCCCATCGCCGTTACTGTGCGATCAAGGACACCGAGCAGTGATCCCTTTTTCTTACCTTCCTGCAGGGTCGCTGTCAGTTCGAGATTGCGCCGGGTAGCATCATCGAGCACCATGGAGTCGCGCACGTGGTAAGTAGCAAGCGGCTGCAGGTGGTTGAGCTGCTCTTTCTGCGTCTGCTGCAAGTAATACAGGATAGCTGCAGCCGCCTGACAGGCCGTCGGCAGATCAGCGCAACCGAAAGAGGATAAACTCGACACGGCATAGAAGGAACAGATCTGCTCGCGGGCGTAGTCATCAGTAAAAATCCATTCCGGTAAACGGTTGCACATCAGCGGTTCAACCAGATGCACAAACTGTTGCTGTAAATCTTGCCCCCCCTCACCTTCACAGATCAGAATCTCGCGTGGGCGGATGGAGCTGATTTCACTCTCTACCTGTGCAACGGTTTCAACCTGGGTAACGCGGAAAAGTCCGGTGGTAATATCGACGCAGGCAACACCAAAGCAGTTACCAGTATGGGCTAACGCCAGCAGGTAATTGTTTTCCTTCGGTTCCAGGGTGTCGGTATCGGTGATCAGTCCCGGCGTTACGACCTTGACAACCTCACGCTTGACAATACCTTTGGCGGTTTTCGGGTCTTCCACCTGGTCACATATGGCGACCTTGTAACCAGCCGCCACCAGCTTGGCGATATACCCCTGGCTGCTATGATAGGGCACGCCGCACAGGGGGATAGCATCCGCATCCCCTTTATTGCGCGACGTCAGGGTGATACCAAGGATTTTGGCCGCGACGACCGCATCATCCATAAACATTTCGTAAAAATCACCAAGGCGAAAAAACAGGATAGCATCCTGATAGTCGGCTTTTATTTCAAGAAATTGGCGCATCAAAGGGGTGGTGGTTGACATTCAATTGACCAATGACAAGTGTTTGTGAAAAAAGATGACTGCATCGATAAGGCGCAGAGTCTAGCAAAGGACGCTGATGCTGTAAATCATGGATTAACGGTAGCGTGCTGCGAAGCCTTGACCGCCAACATCAGGCGAGGTAAAAGGTCTCAGCGCATATTTAACCATAACCAAGAGGATTTATTTTTGTGATGAATACAGCACCACCACCTGTTGAACAAACTATTCGCTCCGACGATTTTTTTATCAGTGACCTCAATGATGAAATGCGCGTTGATCAACAATGTCAGGCGCTATTGAAAAACTACCATCAACATCTTCTCAAGTGTGGTGATTATACCCCCCTTGAAGCCGGAGCTATGGCCGGGGCCGGCGATTATTTCCTGCGCGATTTTGTCATCGACACCTTGCGTGCCAACATTTTTCACCTCGCCGCGTCGCAGGTGCGTGGCTTCGCCGGCAACTGGTACATCCACCGCACCCTGGAGCCGAACATGAAAGAACTTAAGGTCATATTGAAGGGTGTGGCAGCTTTTTACCACTATTGTGCCGCTAACAAGTGGGTAAAAAAGGGTACTAGTGATGAAATTGCTGCGGTCTGTGCCGACCTTGACTACTTTCGCGGGCGTATCGACAGTTTTCACGCGTTAAAGGGCGATGATTATCCAAAGTGGTGTGAGGAATGTCCACTGACCTGATTATCGCTCTTCCAAATCTCTGATCGTCGTTTCATCTATGGTTCTGTCAGTAGCAATGGCTAGGCGGACAAAACCGTTGCGACGGGCGATTTCCATTACCTCGATGACCCACCCGTGACGCGCGGACTTATCGGCCATCAGCAGGAAGGTCATCTCTTTTGTGGCTTCCGTCCCCAGACTGAACAGATGGCTATGCAACGCCGAGAGGGTAATGGCTTCGCGGTGCAGATAGAGGTCCCCATCTTCAGTCAGATAAACCTCTACTTCCCGCTTTTCTGTCACAACCTGCTGGGCTCCCCCTTCCGGCAAGTCGATCGTCACTCCCGGACGTTCGATAAAGGTTGTTGAGATCATGAAAAAAATTAACAACAGAAAAACAACATCGATCATCGGTGTCAGTTCAATCCGTGGTGATTCGCTGACCTTGCGCCGGAATGCCATGCTACCCCTCGACCTGATCGACGATCTTCATGGAAGCTTCCTCCAGTTCAAGGGTCAGACGATCGGAGCGGGCTGACAGATAACGATGAACCAGCAGCATCGGTACCGCTACGCTGAGGCCGGCGGCGGTGGTGATCAGCGCTTCGGAAATACCGCCACCCAGGGTTGCCGGTGTACCGATCCCTTCAGCCGCAATCACATTAAAGGCGTTGATCATTCCCAGAACTGTCCCGAGCAGACCGAGCAAGGGAGAAACATTGGCAATGGTTGCGAGCAAGCCGAGGTAGCGCTGCAGAAAAACCGCTTCACGCTCACCCACTTCTTCCGCCAGAGATTTAAGATGGGCACGTGAGGCGCCGCGGTTTTTAAGAATAACTACCAGAATTCGGGCTAACGGTGAGCGACCCTGCAGACAGAGTTCCAGCGCGTCTTCAGGGCGATTGGTGCTTAACAGATCGGACACCTTGGCTCGCAGGCGAAACAGCTCGCGGCGGATCTGGACATAGGCAAAAAAACGTTCCATAAAGATTGCCCAGCCAATGATCGAACAAAAAAGAATCGGATACATCAACGGGCCACCGCGCATAAAAATATCGAGCATAACTAATCCATTCCCATAGGTTTAACTATTTTACCGTCAAAACAGGCAAGCCAACACAGCGCAAAAGCGGCTTAAATTAAATCAATAATCCTGCCTGATATCTTATCATTGAGCGTCAGTATGCCGACAGTCGGTGCCGACGCTGAACGCGGATCTGTTGGACTGCCGGGATTGAACAACAGGGTTGATCCAAACCAGCGGCATTCCGGCTGATGGCTGTGGCCAAAAATCAGCACATCGGGCATATCATCTGCAAAACAGGTCAATACGTTTTTAACAATATCCCTGCCCTGCCCCCAGCCATGAACCATACCGATACGCTTGCCATTAAAGATCAGAATTCTTTTGACTGGGACATCAACCAACGATCGATCGAGATTGCCGCGCACGGCATACCAGTCAACCGGGGCGAAACAGAGACCAAGATCCTGATATACATGATCACCGGCGTGGAGGATGATATCGACATCAGCAAAAACACCGGACATTAATTGCATTGCAAGTTGCTGTCCGTCCAGAGTGGAGTTGATGTGGGTATCAGAGAGTACACCAATTTTCATCACTGAACCCCCGGTGAAGCATTCAATTTGTGGCGAATAAAAGCCTTAATCTATGGAAATAGGCATAAAATTAAACATATTAATTACCACATAACGCACAAAAAAGGACAAATACTTGATATGTTTATATTTTATCTTTGAAAAAAAACCGGCATCAGCATTGCTTATCAGCACAAATAGTTTATATTCTGGGAGATGAACCCTTTCAGCTTGACAGAATTTTAGCAAAACTATAATTTTTTTATTCTTAGTAATTTAGAGTACAATAAATCAAATGCGTTGATTTATCGTCACACCCGTTAACCTCACATTCTCTTACAGGAGGAGATACTTCCATGTCAATGCGCCAAGATGCTCTTGATTATCACAGTAGCGGTCGAAAAGGAAAAATCGAAGTCATTACCACCAAGCCCTGCGCTACCAGTCGGGACTTGTCTCTAGCTTATAGTCCGGGTGTTGCAGAACCCTGCCTGGAAATAGAAAAAAATCCCGCCGAGGCCTACAAATATACAGCCAAGGGGAACCTGGTCGCTGTTGTCTCTAACGGCACTGCGGTGCTTGGTCTTGGTGACATCGGTGCGTTAGCTGGTAAACCGGTCATGGAAGGCAAGGGTGTTCTGTTTAAGAGTTTTGCCGATGTTGATGTTTTTGACATTGAACTTAACACCAAAGATTCTGACGAAATTATTCGTACGGTGAAACTTCTGGAACCGACCTTTGGTGGCATCAATCTTGAGGATATCAAAGGGCCTGAGTGTTTCTACATTGAAGAAAAGCTCAAGGAAATCATGGATATCCCGGTATTCCATGATGACCAGCATGGCACGGCGATTATTTCCGCAGCCGGCATGATCAACGCTCTGGAAATTGTCGGTAAAGACGTCCACAACGTTAAAATGGTTGTTAATGGTGCCGGAGCGGCAGGTATTGCGTGCGCCAACCTGGCTGTCACGATGGGAATTGACAAGAATAACGTCATCCTTTGTGATACCAAGGGTGTCATCTACAAGGGCAGAACCGAGGGAATGAATGAATACAAAGAACGCCTGGCAGCCGACACCGAGGCTCGAACCCTTGCTGACGCAATAGTTGGAGCAGACATTTTCTTCGGCGTATCGGCAAAGGGCGCCCTAACTGCAGAAATGCTGAAAACAATGGCAAAAGATCCCATTGTATTTGCCATGGCTAACCCTGATCCTGAGATCACCCCCCCCGAAGCCAGGGCAGTTCGTGATGATGTCATCATCGGTACCGGTCGTTCCGACTATGTGAATCAGGTCAATAATGTTCTGTGTTTCCCGTTTTTGTTTCGCGGAGCACTGGATGTTCACGCCAGTGCTATCAATGACGAAATGAAACTTGCGGCAGTTAAAGCTCTTGCCGATCTGGCTAAGGAGGATGTGCCGGACTCTGTCCGCAGAGCCTACGCAGGTGAAGATATCCAGTTCGGGCGCAACTATATTATCCCCAAGCCGTTTGACCCACGCGTTCTGTTGCACGTTGCCCCAGCAGTTGCCCAGGCAGCGATGGATACCGGCGTTGCCCGCCTTCCGATCAAGGATATGCAAAAGTATCGTGAATCTCTTGAAGCGATGCAGGGCCGATCCAAGGAAGTCATGCGCACCCTGATCAATAAAGCAAAGGCGGTGCCAAAACGCATTGTCTTCCCTGAAGGCGAAGAAGATAAAATCCTGCGTGCCGCCCAGATCCTGGTGAGTGAAAACATTGCCAAGCCGATTCTTCTCGGCAATGCTGATGCTATCGCCGAAAAAGCGAAAACGTTGCACATTGATCTCAGCAGCATCAGTATTATTGATCCAACTACCAGCAATAAGCGCGATGAGTACGTCAATAAAATGTTTGAACTGCGCCAGCGCAAGGGTGTTACCCACAGTGGCGCCCTGGGCCAACTCAAAGGCAACTATAACTATTTTGGCGCCTTGATGGTACAACAGGGCGATGCTGACACCATGCTCTCCGGGATCAACCATCATTATCCGGAAACCATCAAACCCTCGCTGGAAATCATCGGCAAACAAAACAACCTGTCCAAGGTTCACGGCATGTACATGATGGTTTTCAAGAAGCAGGTGGTCTTTATTGCTGATGCTACTGTCGCCATTGATCCTACCCCGGAAGAACTGGCCGAAACGGCTATTCTGGTAGCAGAAAAGGTTCGTCAATTTGATATCGTGCCGAAAGTAGCCATGTTGTCTTTCTCAAACTTCGGTAGCAGCACCGAACCGCAGGCCCTTAAGGTGAAAAAAGCTACAGCACTGGTCAAGCAACTTGACCCTGATTTGATTGTTGATGGTGAGGTACAGGCCAATGTCGCTCTTGATCCGGAATTGACCGAAAAACAGTTCCCCTTCTCGATGATCAAGGGCGATGCCAACGTGTTTATCTTCCCCGATCTGCAGTCCGGCAATATCAGCTACAAACTGCTGAACAAGCTTGGTGGCGCTGAGGCCATTGGGCCGATCCTGATGGGGATGAAAAAACCGGTTCACGTGCTGCAGCGTGGTGACGATGTTGCCGACATCGTCAATATGGCCGCGGTTGCTGTTGTCGACGCGCAGGACGCGGAACAAAACTAAACTAAGTATTGCAGACAGACACCAGGCGTAAGGTCCTTTTCAGGGTCTTACGCCTTTTTTTATGCTGATGACTTTTAATCTCCTGTAATAATCAGTACTATGCTGTGACTGATCAATACCCTTGAAATGATTTAAGGTCGATTGCCATCCCAGTATAAATACTAAACTAGAATATACTTTAAGAAAGAGGTTTTAAGGTTATGAAATATTGCAGTACACGTGGCCAGGTTCGTGATTTGTCTTTTAGCGATGCGGTGCTGATGGGGCTGGCGTCAGATGGTGGATTACTGTTGCCTGAACAGATTCCTCAGCTTACACAACGGCAACTGGAAGCTTTCAGCCACCTCAGCTATACGGATCTGGCTTTCGAGATTATCTCGCTGTACGCAACCGATGTGCCTGCTGCCGATCTGCGCCGTCTGGTCGACGCATCTTATGCGTCATTTAATCATCCAGAGATTACACCGGTGGTGAAACAGGGTGATATCTACATTCTTGAACTTTTCCATGGCCCGACCCTGGCCTTCAAGGATGTTGCCCTGCAGTTTCTTGGTAATCTGTTCGAATACTATCTGATCAGGGACAACAAAAAGCTCAACATCATCGGCGCCACCAGTGGCGACACCGGTAGTGCTGCCATCGCCGGCGTGCGTGGCAAGAAGAATATCAATATATTCATTCTATTTCCCTACGGGCGGGTTTCTTCTGTCCAGGAAATGCAGATGACGACGGTTACTGATAATAATGTCTTCAATATCGCGATTGATGGTACCTTTGATGACGCCCAGGCGATTGTTAAAGAAATTTTCAATGATCAGCAATTCAAACAGACCCACGCTTTAGGATCGATCAATTCAATCAACTGGGTTCGAGTGCTGGCACAGATCGTCTATTACTTTTATGCGTATTTCCGCGTTCGCGAACAAACTGCCTGTGAACAGGTCCAGTTCAGTGTACCTACGGGCAATTTCGGTGATATTTTCGCCGGATATCTTGCCGGAAAAATGGGTTTACCAACCCGTCGCTTCATTCTGGCCACCAATGCAAACAACATTCTCAGTCGCTTTGTCAATGACGGAGACTATTCCCTAGCCGATGTCCACCATTCCCTGTCTCCATCGATGGATATTCAGGTTGCCAGCAATTTTGAACGCTACCTCTATTATCTGTATGACGGCGATACTGCGGCAGTTGTTACGGCCATGGATCATTTTAAAAAAACCGGAAAAATCATTTTTTCTGCAGCGTTGCAGGCTAAAATTCAGCAGGATTTCGTCGCTGCCAGTGTCGATGACGAGCAAATCCTCGAGCAGATTTCATCCTTTTACCATCACACTGGATATATCCTTGACCCCCATACGGCGGTCGGGGTTAAAGCCGCTGGTGATGTCGGTGATGATGTCCCCCTGGTCTGCCTGGCAACAGCTCATCCGGCCAAGTTTCCGGAAGCCATCAACAAAGCGATTAAGGACAAGCTGCCTCCCATTAAGGTCATTGAGCAATTGCGTGGCTTACCCCGACGTTGTGAGCGGATGGCAGCTGATGTCACTTTAATTAAAAAGATGGTTGCGCAAAAATCACAAAAAATTTAATTTGGTTATCTACTTCGCTCCAGCTATAACAGTTAGAAGATCGCGACCGATGCGACTTGCTAATAATCTGGATCCTGCGACTTCGCGCAGGATGACACAGAAGGACGTTGATGGAAAAAAACGGGCGTCATTATGCGTGGAGCGAGGCGTAGTCGCAGAATCCATATCCTGTTTTCTGATTTACTGGAGTCAAATAGATAACCAAAAAATTTAATTTATTCTGATTAGTACTGATCTTCCGCTGTGTTTAACGACAATGCACGTCATACCCGCGAAGGCGGGTATCCAGGGGGGTTGCTCAGATTCCTGGACTCCCGCTTTTGAAAGAGTGACGACTTTTCAGAGTAGAGCGGAAGATTGGTGCTTCTGAGTAACTTAACCGTAAATGGTTGAATTTGCTTGTTCATAATGCTTGTTGTTCTTGCTCTACTGATACCAGTTGATACCCCAGTTCTTGTGCTTTACGTTTCAGGTTTTGTAACACCCGTGATCGGTAGCGTTCTTCATATTGTTCTTGGCCGACATCGACGAAGTCGGTTCCGTTTTTGAGCATGTTGTAGATCAACCTAGCCAGTTTGTGGGCAGTTGCGGTGATCGCTTTGGGCGCGCCCAATCTCGAACGTTGGCGTCTTAAATAGGCGCCCATGGCACTTTTTGAATTGAACAGCGTCATGGCTGCCATGCGTAAGGCGGCTGCCGCTCGATTAGCAACCGGCTTGGTCGCACTGCTGAGAACTTTGCCCCCGCTGATCTTTGAGCCAGGGCACAAACCGAGCCATGAAGCAAAATGCTTGGCCGACTTCCAGCGGCTCATGTCAATGCCAATTTCGGCAATGATCTTCAGGGCCGTGTTAGTACTGATGCCGTTGATGCTGGACAGATCAACGCCGGACATGCGCTGTAGTGCTTCCTCCATACTGCGCGGCGGACTGTTATTAAGATCGTTATCGTCGGATGCATCACATGCATTGAGTTGATCGAGGATCTGCTGATCACAATCAGCGATCTTTTGTTGGTAGAACTCATAGAGTTCCACTGCCTGTTGTAGGCTGAACAAATGTTCAGATCGATAGTTTCCGTGTAAAGAGCGAGCAATCGTCTCTTGGTTGTTCTTGCAGCGTTTGTCCCGCATGGCAGCCAATGTCTTCGGATTGCGCTCGCCGGCAAGGATGGCACTAATGATCTTCATGCCGGTGACCCCTGTGATGTCGGTGACGACATTGTGCAATTGGAGGTTCATCTGCGACAGGGCTTTTTGCATGCGCTGAATATACGATGAAGCATTGCGCACCAGCGTTGCGCGCTGACGAACATAGGCGCGGAGTGTACACACCTGATCAACGGGCCGAAACGCGCCGCGCAGCAATCCGTAAGTATGCAGCTGCTGCAACCATTGACAATCAAGGACGTCGCTTTTTCTGCCGGGGACATTCTTGACATGGCGGGCATTGACCAATCTGACGTCAAGTCCGTAGAGCTCAAGAATTTCAAAGACCGGGATCCAGTAAATGCCGGTTGATTCCATGGCAACGGTCGTAACATTGCAGGAGATCAGCCACTGTGCCAGGCGTTCGAGATCATCGGTAAAGGTCGAAAATTCCCTGACTGGCTGATCATCGGCTCCTTCTGGAACAGCCACAAAGTGGCTGCGGGAGCCGACGTCAATCCCTGCTGCGTGATGGTTCAGCTGTTGCAAATGTTTTGGAAACTTGGCCGTTCTTTTGCGAGATGGTTTCTTTTGCTTCATGCGTCTGACCTCCGAAATGAGAATTTGGTCAGGCCGGGAAGAGGAGCTGTCAAAATAGGCTCTCTTCTGAACGGGATAGCAAATGCTTCACCAATGAAAAAACGCCAGCTCCCGAACCACGCTAATCAACGGGCACAATGCACCAATGGCGATACGGCCTCATCATCCCGGCTGCCACAGTGACGGTAGCCAAGGACGACGTGAAACTCAAGTTACTTTATGAAAATTCGCCCCGCGGGGCGTGAGTCGCTAATCAGGTAATTTATTGTCACATAAATAATTTTTTATCACTGATGGACAGCGAAAAAAAGGGAGGCGTCCGGTTTCTTTTTTTTGGGGCATCAGGATCTGCGGTTATTAATCTTACCAATTAAAAGGAGTTGTCTATGTTAAAAGAATTCAAAGAATTTGCAATGCGTGGCAATGTGATGGATATGGCAGTCGGTATCATTATTGGTGCCGCATTCGGTAAAATAGTCAGCTCATTTGTCAATGATGTCATCATGCCGCCCATTGGTTATTTGCTCGGCAATGTTGATTTCTCCGACTTGGTTATTACCATGAAGGCTGCCACGTCTGAAACTGAAGCCGTGGTGATCAAATACGGAGCTTTTATCAATACGGTTATCGATTTTATTATTGTTGCATTAGCCATTTTTATGGTGATCAAACAAATGAATCGATTGAAAAAAGCCGAACCTGCCCCAGCACCTGCTGAACCAACAACAAAAGACTGCCCGAAATGTTTTTCTGATATCCCTATCAAAGCGACACGATGCCCGCAATGTACCTCTGAAATCTGACACTAACTTTTCTGTTATCATATGGGTCGTTGATTATATTGACGACCTTATTTTTTTTAAACTTGCCCAAAATCAACTTTAATCTTAAGGAGATTTTATGAACGACTTTTCACCTGACATGTTTTACGGCTTGATTCAGACCTACGGCCTGCCACTGCTATGGGCAGTGGTCATTTTTATTTTGGGGCGGATTGTGGCAAGAACCATATCAAATACGGTTGCTAAAGCCATGATCAAGGCCAAAGTAGAAGAAACCCTCGTCAAATTTACCAAAAATATGCTCTTCGTGGCTATGATGGTTTTTGTTGTTATCGCCGCTATCAGTAAAATGGGCGTAGAAACAACCTCATTCGCCGCAGTAATTGCCGCCGCCGGCCTGGCTGTCGGCTTATCATTGCAGGGAACCTTGAGTAATTTTGCTGCCGGAGTGCTGCTGATCATCTTTCGTCCCTTCAAAGTTGGTGATTTTATTGATGCCGGCGGTGTTGCCGGAATCGTTGAAGAGATCCAGATTTTCAGCACCCAGATGCGTTCAGGCGACAACAAGCAGATCATTGTTCCCAACGGTCAGATTATGGGCTCAACCATTACTAACTTTTCCGCCAAGCCAACCCGCCGAGTTGATCTGGTAATTGGTGTCAGCTATGGCGATGATCTGCAGAAAGTGCGCTCAGTGTTAGAGAATATTCTTTCCAAAGACGAACGTATTCTGCCTGAACCGGCACCAACCATCGGGGTACTGGCACTCGGTGAAAGCAGTGTCGATTTTGCTGTCCGTCCCTGGGTCAACAGCAGTGACTACTGGCCGGTATTTTTTGATCTGCAGGAAACCATCAAGGTGCGTTTTGACTCGGAAGGAATCAGCATCCCCTTCCCTCAACGTGATCTGCATATTGTCAGTAACCCGGACAATGCTGCTGCAGCATAGATAACAACTTTAATGGCGTCGCAAAAAAGCCCCCGGTATTTTATCGGAGGCTTTTTTGGCGATTCGTCATAACTTTTCTAAAAATCAGCAGTCAAAGTAGAGAGCGAATTCTTCAGGTACCGGACGCATACGGACCGGATCGACTTCAGCGCTACGCTTGTAGCTGATCCACATATCGATAACATCCTCGGTAAACACATCACCTTTAAGCAGGAAGGAATGGTCTTGTTCCAGGTTATTAAGGGCATCCTCTAATGAGGTTGCAACGTTGGGGATATCCTTCAATTCTTCCGGTGACAAACCATAGATATCCTTGTCCAACGGCTGACCCGGATCGATCTTGTTTTCAATGCCATCGAGACCGGCCATCAACATGGCGGCGAAAGCCAGATAACCGTTAGCTGACGCGTCAGGAGTGCGGTATTCAATTCGCTTTGATTTTTCATTATCAGTTACCGGAATCCGCAGTGATGCCGAGCGGTTGCGGTTGGAGTAAGCCAGATTTACCGGGGCCTCATAACCGGGCACCAGACGCTTGTAAGAGTTGGTCGTCGGGTTGGTAAAGGCACACAGCGCCTTGGCGTGCTTCATGATGCCTCCGATATAGTACATGGCCATTTTAGAGAGACCACCGTAGCCATCGCCGGCAAACAGGTTTTTACCGTCTTTCCATAAGGATTGATGGCAGTGCATACCGGAGCCGTTGTCAGCGTAAATCGGTTTTGGCATAAAAGTGACGGTTTTACCGTTACGGAAAGCAACGTTTTTAAGAACATACTTGAACCACTGCAGATTGTCGCCCATAGCCAGCAGCGAATCAAAACGCATGTCAATTTCGCACTGACCACCAGTAGCAACTTCATGATGACCACACTCAACAACCATCCCAACTTCCTGCAGCACCATCATCATTTCGTTACGCAGGTCAACCATACTGTCGGTTGGCGCTACGGGGAAATACCCCCCCTTGTGCTTCGGTTTATACCCCAGGTTGGGAAATTCTTCACGGCCGGTGTTCCAGACCCCTTCAACGGAATCGATGGCATAAAAGGATTCATTGGCACTCGAGGCATAACGCACATCATCAAAGATAAAGCACTCAGGCTCCGGGCCGAAGTAAGCGGTGTCAGCAATGCCGGTTGATTTGAGGTACGCTTCTGCCTTCTGAGCAATGAAGCGTGGATCGCGAGTGTAACCTTCGCGTGTGATCGGATCAACGATATTACAGATAAGGCTCAAAGTGGTCATTTCGATGAAAGGGTCAATTTTGGCGGTGGTGGGATCAGGAACCAGCAGCATGTCGGAATTGTGAATCGGCTGCCAACCGCGAATCGAAGAGCCATCGAAACCCAAACCTTCTTCGAAAACATCTTCGCCGAATTCACTAAGCGGGGTGGCAAAATGCTGCCAGATACCAACAAAATCGAGAAATTTAAAATCTACGAATTTAGCATCATTTTCTTTGGCAAACTTAACGACTTCATTTGGTGTCATTGTTTCCTTCTCCTTTGAATGGTATGGGACTGTTGGAATGCTTCACATCCCTAACAAGCTGAAAATATGATGACGATATAAATAAGTAGCTATGCAGCTCTATCCTTGCGCAGGGTCGGGAGTCCTTTGGCAAGGGTTTTTGTCGCCATGGACGGCGACAAAAAGCGGTCATGAATGACGAAAAGCGTCCCTTGACATAGGATTCCGGACCCGGTGCTGAACAGAATTACTCTGATGGATCCTGTGGGTAGATAGATCAATAATTAAAGGGCGTCTTCTCCCCGCTCACCGGTTCTGATCCTGACAACTTCATCAATCGTTGTCACAAAAATCTTGCCGTCACCGATACGCCCGGTTTTGGCTGTTTCAGCGATGGTATCAACAACCTTGCTAACAAGATCGTCCGCGACGATGATTTCCATTTTGATTTTAGGTATGAAATCGACAACATATTCGGCACCACGATAAAGTTCAGTATGACCTTTCTGGCGCCCGAATCCTTTGACTTCACTGACAGTAATTCCCTGAATACCGATTTCGTTCAACGCTTCTTTGACTTCATCAAGTTTGAACGGTTTAATAATCGCTTCGACCTTGCGCATAATACTTGCCTCCTGTCACCAGATATGTATTTCGACCGGGCATTGATCCCAACCGCCAACGCCCACCTAAAAAGCAAAGACCTTGCCATAACGAAAAGAAACCTTTAAAAATTTATTTATCCTTTAATATCAGCATGATGAGCAACAAAACGAAGTTACTAAGGAAAAGAAGCAACCTACATGAAAGGCGAATGCATAAAAAATAATCACCTGAAGTTACGGTTGCACAGAAAACAAACAGGATAAAAATCAGCTGAGTTTCTGTAAAAAAGTGACGCTTTCGCAGTGATATGTCTGCGGAAACATATCAAGTGGCTGAGAGGAAACGATTTGGTAGCCGCCGTGAATCAATGGCCGCAGATCCCGAGCCAGGGTTTGCGGATCACAAGATACATAGAGCATATTCGGAATACCTGCTGCAGCCAGAGATTTTACCACAGAATAAGCACCAGTGCGGGGGGGGTCGAGGACTACGACATCAAAATGATGATGATCTATGTTGGATTTAACCACTTCTTCGGCTGCGGCAGCAGAGAATGTGAGGTTGGTAATGGCACATTGATGACTGTTGCTTTGTGCCATGCGGATCGACTGAACAGATTCTTCAATACCAACCAGATGCTTTACCCGCCGGGCCAGGGGAAACGACAGGTTGCCCATGCCGCAATAGAGTTCCAACACCTGCTGATCTCTATTCCAGGGAAAAATGCTGGTAAGGATATTGATCAGTACCTTGTTCTGCTGGAGATTGATCTGAGCGAACGATCCAGCGCTGTAGTTTAGAGTCAGGAGGGGCGTATCAACGTGAATCTCGAGCCTGCCGTCACCACAAATCGCCTGTAAACTTTTTTTTGAGCCAAACTGAACCAGCAGATCGGCATCCAGCCCGGAATGACGTAAAGATTCCTTCAGTGCGACGCGCTGTGCCCCCAGATAGTGAATAATCGCCGCACATTTGCCGGCATCATCAACCGCCAGATCGATCTGAGGGATATGGTCGGCGAAAACAGAACCGTTGAATAGGGCTCTAAGATCAGCCACCAAGTGGTTGAGGCGTTGATCCATGATCGGACACTGAGTAACGGCTACTACGTAGCGACTGCGCGGGCGATAAAAGCCGGTTATGAAGCCATCGTCACGGTTAAAGCATTTGATCTGAACACGGCTGCGATAGTGCCATTGATGGACAGAAGGGATGATCGGCTTGATGGCGGTTGTTGCAACCCCACATTGATAGCTCAAGGTTTCAATGAACAACTGCTGCTTCCATTGAAGCTGATCAGCGTAAGAGAGATGCTGCCACTGACAGCCGCCACACTCCCCGGCAACCGGGCAGTCAGGCACCTGACGACCGGGGCCGGGTTGCAGCACTTCAAGTAGTTCTGTTTCAAGATAATTTTTTTTTGAACGAACTACCTTGGCGCGGACCAAATCACCAACGCAGCTGTGTGGGATAAAAACGACTCGTCCTTCAAAGCGTGCCAATCCTGAGCCGCCATTAACCAGGGTTTCCACGGTCAATGGCGGCAGGATTTGATGTTCCAGACGGGACAGGTGTGGTTCCAACGACAAAACTATGCCCGATTTGGCGAAAATGAATTAGCGGTGAAGGTCAAAGTAGCAAGGTAATCATCTATCGTTTCGGCGCGGCGAATCAGCTCGACGGATCCATCTGCTTTGAGCAGCAGCTCCTGTGGGCGCAATCTGGCGTTGTACTGAAAACCCATGGCATGACCATGGGCGCCGGTATCGTGAATAGCAAGGATATCACCCTCTTCAATCCGCGGGAATTGACGTTGAATGGCAAACTTATCGTTGTTTTCACACAAGGATCCAACGATATCGTAAACCTGATCGGCCGGTTCGCTTTCTTTACCGATGACCTCGATATGATGATAGGCATCGTACATAGCCGGTCGCATCAGGGATGACATGCAGGCGTCAACACCAATGTAGTTGCGATAGATATATTTATGATTAATGGCAGTGGTTAACAGGCAACCATGGGGACCGGTCATGAAGCGGCCACTCTCCATGTACATTTTCGGGGCATAACCATGTTTGGCCTTAAAGGTGGCAAAAATATCGCCAATGTCCCTGGACATGGCAGCAAGGTCAAGGGCCTTTTGCTCCGGACGATAAGGAATGCCGAAACCACCACCGATATTGACAAATTCAAACCTGATATTGAGTTCATTGCTGACCATTTCAACAACATCGAGAACCATACGCGCGGTTTCCACCATGTAGGTGTAATCCAGTTCGTTGGAAGCAACCATGGTATGCAGACCAAAACGGCCGGCACCACGCTTCTTGGCCTGGCGATAGGCCTCAACAATCTGCTCATAGCTGACACCGTATTTCGCTTCGACCGGATTGCCGATAATGACGTTACCCGACCTTCTTGGGCCAGGGTTGTAGCGGAAGCAGACCTGCTCGGGGAAGTCCTTTACCTTGTCGATCAGCGAGATATCATCCAGGTTTAATATACTGCCACCGTCAGCCAGAGCGGTTTCGAACTCTAGCTGATTGGTGTTGTTCGAGGTAAACATGATGTCTTCACCACGAGCACCAACCTGACGACTGAGCAATACTTCGGCAATCGAGCTGCAATCAAAACCGAACCCCATGTCGGCCATCATTTCAAGGATGCGTGGATTGGGCAATGCTTTGACGGCATAATATTCACGAAAACCATCGAGGTGGGAAAATGCCTGTTTGAGCTCCTCCCCTGTCTGGCGGATACCAATCTCATCATAAATATGAAAGGGCGTACCGTAATGCTGAACCAGTTGACCGGCAATGGGATACAAACGTGATTTAAAATCTGCAGATATGGGCATTATGACTCCTTCATTGTCAGTATGTTGCAACCAAGATTTTAGAGGGTTTTTAAAATGGGATTAGTAATGTAACTATTCACCACTATCCTTGCGCAGGGTCGCTGCTCCTGTGGCAAGGGTGTTTGTCGCCATGGACAGCGACACCAAGCGGTCATGGATGACCCAACGGGAAACAATCGCGTCCCTTGACATAGGATCCGAAGAGCCGGTGCTGAACAGATACATAGTAATTTATTAAAATCAGTCATATTCAATGATGTGTCAAGGGGGACTGTCTGGTTTTTCACAGGTAACCGAGAATTTGTGCGCCCAACAGACCAAGATAAGTAACATAACCCACTAACAGAACCGCGCCAAAAAGACGCGACAGACAATAGCGCTTACGCCAGGTGGGCCAAAAAAGCAAGAGAGTCAAAACGCTCATAATCAGACAGTCGCGATAAAGAACTTCCCTGCCAACGTCGAGAGGATGAATAACCCCGGCGATCCCGACGACCGCAAGAGTATTAAAAATATTGGAGCCGATAATATTACCCAGCACCAGATCGTGTGCTCGTTTGCGTGCTGCCGCAACTGCGGCAGCCAATTCCGGCAAAGATGTGCCGATGGCGACAATGGTCAGGCCTATCATCAAATCGCTGACACCCAAAGCCGTAGCTATTTCAACAGCACCCCAAACCAGCATGCGGGAGCTGACAACCAACAGAATAAACCCGACAATCAGCCAGAAAATTGCTGCTTTTAACGGCAAAAAAACATCTTCGCTATGCTCTGAAGCTGCCAGCAACTTATCGGTATTTTTATGGCGCAAGCCGATGACAACCCACCAGACAATGACCGCAGCAAAAGCCAGCAACAATAAGGTTGCATCAAGGCGACTGATGGATAAGTTCCACAGCAACATAACTGTAAACAGTGTAATTGCTGCCAGCACAGGCAATTCAGAACGGAAAATCTTGGCAGGGACTGGAATGGGGCTGATTAACGCAGCAACACCAAGTATCAGAGCAATATTGGAAATATTCGAGCCATAGGCATTGCCCAGCGCCAGGCCAGGGTTGCCTTGACTGGAAGAAATAGCTGAAATCAGCATCTCTGGCGCTGAAGTGCCGAAGCCAATAACGACCATACCGACCAGCAACAGCGGCATACCAGCATGCCGTGCTGTCGCCGCAGCACCGTCAACAAAACGATCTGCGCTCCAAACCAACAAGGTCAAACCGCATACCAGGGCAATTACAGGCAGGATCAAATTGATTTAACTCCAGGACCGATGCCTCAGTGGCAAAAAGTAAATATTAGTAGAAACTTTTTTATTGAATGATTAATGGTACCCTTTTTTGGCATTCGGCCCCAATGGCAGCATAGCTACAATCAAAATAGCAAAGGGGCCAATCATCAATCCAATGGCAAACCAGAGACGACAATTGCGCCCCCGGCTCTTGGCTACGGCATAAGCACCACAGGCCGTGACAATCCATAAAACAAACAGGGGCAAACTATTCACAGTAAGAACCTTTCATCTGCAATCTGTTGTAGATTGATTTTTTTCGCTCAATCAATTCATCAAGCTACCGAAGGTACCGCAAATATAAAAGCCGGTAAAGATAATCCTTTTTTTTCACGCCCCCCCTTTGATTTAATTCTGATCTTCGCTATAATGAAGACAAATCAGAAAGGAGGAATGCCTATCGAAGACGACTCACAGCAGTTGAGAAGGTTTTCCACCCATCCGGTGTTATCAGACACCGGCAATTCCCGTGACAGGGTTGATTCTGAAACTAAATCTCAGTAATCGTTGAAGGCCCGCTTTTCACAGCGGGCCTTTCACTTTTTAAACAGTCTGTCCCTTTCCAGACGGTAAAAAAGATCAACGCCTGACTCCTGCCCAAAGCTTGATTCCAGTTCCAATCTGGATGAAAGCCGATAACGCATTCTGATCTCGTTGGTATTGTTGAAAAGTGAGTAGCCAAGACTCACATATAGATCGGGAGTAATATATTTACCGGTCGTGATAAGCGAGCCGTTGGTATCACCATCGCCGGCGGAAAATTCAAGCACATCAAGACCAAAACGACCTTTAAGACGTTCCTGCAAAATGATGGACTCCCCTTGTGACAATAACGCCCCGGTAGCCAACATCAACAGATCTGTGTCACCACCACCGCTACTGTCGAGGGGACGCCCGAAAACCACATACGACAATATATCAGCATCCGGCATAACTGGATCAGAATAAAGACTGACCTGTGGTTCTTGCGGCGTGCCGGTTACTCGCACCCCGGCACGAACCTCGCCGGCGCGGCGTATTGCCAATATATCCAAGGTTGGATAACGCAAGGGAACGCCGGCAAAATACAGATCGCCGCGTTCTATATCAAGGGAAACACCGTAGGACGAAAAGCGCCCACGTTCCACGAACAATCGCCCCTGCGCGGCAATATCCTGCTGTGCATCGGTGTACAACCGCAATGAACCGGCAACCCGTGCTTGTAGTCCGGCAAAGTTCAGCATCACCTGTTCACCCAGAATCAGATTTATATCAATATCGTGACGAATTTCGATTGTTTTTCGTCCCGGCGCCTGACGATCCATAATTACCAGATCAGGGCTGTTCTGAACAGCCCGGGAGCTGGTCTGATCTTTGATCATCACCTGGGGGAATTGTAGGCTGCCGCGCACGCGCACCTTTTCCAGACTGCCGTCAATAACCAGATCAGGACTGACTTGAAGGGCCAGATCAGTCAAATTAATTAACTGAAAATTATCGCCACCGATGGAAAAACGATAATTGTCGGGTACCCAGCCGCGCCACTCCACCCTCCCCCGGCCGTTGATGGAGCCCTGACCGGAAGATAGCTGCAGGGTCGACACATCGAGTTGCTGCCCTTCCAGTTGTGCTGCAACCATAATATCAGCGATACGAATTCCGGCCGCCGGCACATACAGTTGCGCATCTTTTAAGCTGAAACTCCCGGCAAATAAAGGCTCGCCGAAGCTACCGTTGATGGTTGCAGTTAGTTCAATTTCCCCCTTGCTGTCATAAACGTAGCTGGGGAAAAAAACTGATAACAGACCGCTTTCGCGCAACTGAAAATCGACATCTGCAACCATGGTCGTGGCAGTGGTAAGGCTGAATGGCAACCGGGCCGGAAGCGCAATGTCCAGCGAACCGTTGATATGACCAAAATCATGGACAATTGCTGTCCGGGCTCGCAAAGCATCCCCTTCCCAACTCCAATCTGCAGTGACCTTATCAAGGGCAAGGTCCATGGCTTGTTCATCGTCATGCCAATAGAAGGAGCCCGCGCTGATGTCAGCGTTGCCATGGAGAGCAAATTGGTTCTCTGCTGACCACCAACCTTGCATGTCGCAGGCAAAAACCCCCTGGGCGATCATTTCTGCGGGCAACCAGGACTGAATCAACTGCAGGGGTATCTGCCGACAGGTTAACGACATGGTGGTTAGCTCAGGCAAAACCATGTCAGCCGGATCAGGGGAATGAAATTCAAGCAGCAGATGGGCCGGCGAGCCAATATCAAAAAGCAAATCACCTGCCAGGCCGTCCGCCCCCCAATTTACGGTTAGCCTGGTGCTGATATCTTGCAAATGTATCTGTTGATAATGAAGGTCGGCATTGACGTGAGCCACAAGATGAATCTCGGTGTTGTCCGGTTGCTGAAGCACAGACAATGTCCCACCGGTATCCCCCTGCAGCAAAGCAGGATCAAGCCAGGGGCCCAAAAGATTCAGTGACAGTTCCGACCAATCGAGGTCTATTGAGAGGGACTCTTCCACCGGCAAATATTCTCCCTGGAGACGTACGGACTGCTGTGCCCCATCACCAAGATGCAGGTTGGAAACCCTGACAATCTGTGATCCAATCACAATAGCGGCAGGATCACTAAGACGCCAATGACTGCCTAATGTATTAACCTCCAGATGTTGCAGCAGCGCCGTCCACAAGGATTCAGACCAGCTTGCCTGCAAGCTGGTTTTCATCGTCGTTTCTTGCGCCCGGGCGCTGATGCCGATCTGATGTTTGAGTGGTGTACCGGCAACCAGCAAAGTCATCTCATCAACCAGCAGTTGTTGGGTCGTGGAACCCAGCTGATGAAATTGGGCAACGGCAGTGAACTGCTGATCCGTATCAAGGCTGAAGTGGGAGTCAAAAGAAGATAACTGCCACTCATCATACAAAAGTTCTGAGCCGGCAAGGCGAACATCTGCGGTGCGGCCATCCGCGCCGTGATTCAACCATCCCTGCGCCGTCAAGACACCAGCAGCCGGCGGATAAAAATCTGCAAGTTGGTGCAGTGTCAGAGTAAATTCGATATTGCTGTGTAAATCACCCTGCGCCCGCAGTTGCGCGCTATGACTCAGCAGATTTAATTGATGAAGAATCAGATTATCATTCTTATAGTCTGCTGCGATAACACCGGAAAGGGGGTATTCGTAGAGAGTTGAATCGTACAGTTCGATATTGATATGAGCCTGTGGGGACTGCTCATCATGGCGGTAACTGGCCGCCAGGTTGGCATTGAGCAGACCGTTACTGTCAGGGAGAAAGGGTTCCAGGGAGAGATGTTCGATCTGCAACTGCGCGGCCAATTTCAGGGTTTCCAACCAATCCAGGTCGATATTGCCGCTGATCTGCGCTGCCAGCCAGGAGGCATTGATCTGTTGCAGTCGCAGGTGCTGGTGATCACCGGAAAAATCAGTCGTCAGCGCAGCCGCGACCAATTCATCACCCCGGGTGGTCAGATCAAGTTCGCCCTGATACTGCATCTGGGCATAGCTCAAAGCGATTTCTCCGTTCACAACTAACGCAAGACCTGCTTCCTGACTTAAATCAAGATCCTGAGGAAAAATGTTGGCGGACAGTGCTGGTCCATCATCACCAAACCGCAGCTGTCCTGCTGCTGCAACGGAACCCGACCGCTTGGCCTGGTGGAATAAAAGCTCTGTAAAGGTCAATCTATTTACCCCTAACGTGATATCCGCTTGCAGGGAAAAAGGCTGATGATCAACCAGATAGAGCTGCAGATTGATTTTCCCTGCGCTGCTGTCAGCAGCGACAACGGCCAGCGAACTCTCAACAACAATCTTGCGCCAGAGCTGGTCGCCGTCGCTGTTCTCGACCGTTGCCGTCAGATCCCCTGTCGCATCAGCCATATCCAGAGTCAGGGCAGCAGCAACGGACAGATCATCAATACGTAAGTTAAAATCGCTGATGGATAATCGCCTCTGGTGAAAATCGATAGCCGCATTCAGTTCTTCTACCACCCTGATGTCATCGCCCTGAACAATTGAAATATTGTTCAAATCAAGCTGTGCGATATCAACCTGTAACAGATCGAGGGTTGCCGGCAACTGCGGAATCTGCAGATGGAGACCGGGTTGTTGTCGGCTCGATTCAGTTTGAGGCAGCACCAGGGTAGCATCTGCCAGGGCAAGGGTAGAGAGGGTTAAATGGAACGGATAAAGAGAGGAAACTGCCATGTCCAGTTGAATGCTGCGAGCTTGCAGGCTGACCTCTGCCTGTTCGATTGCCAGATCCGTGATACTGAGCCCGCGTGCCAAAGAACCGCTAAGCTGGGATAGGGTGATCTGGGTATCAAGCTGTTGCGCTAAGCGCCGCAAGGCGAAATCTGCACCAGCTGTCGTGTAGAGTAACCAGATCGCCGCCCCGAAAACCAGACCGGCTAACAGACAAAAAACCATAAATGTGGTTGTTAACCCTCTTACCATGCCAAACCCAAGCTGAAATGCAAGCGATAGCGGTTGTCTTTTTCCCCTAATTGTCTGGCCAGATCAAGACGTATAGCACCAATCTGGGTGAAGTAGCGCAACCCGACCCCGGTCCCCTGCTTGAGTCGGTAACCTGTAAACGAGTCAAAGGCATTACCGGCATCATAAAAGATGGCAGTACCCCACCGTTGCAAAAATCTTCTTTCCAATTCAACACTACCGACCAGGAGATGTTTACCGCCAATCACATCGCCTTCATCATTGACTGTCCCGAGGGAATGATATTTAAAACCCCTGACACTACGATCCCCACCGGCAAAATAGCGCATAGAAACCGGCAGGGTATTGAATTCATGACGGTGCCAGGTCGTCCCCCCACGCAAACGGATGAAAACAGAAAAGCGCTGTGGCAAGGGAACCAGAGTCGCGGCATCAATAGAGAGTTGCAGCAACGAGGTATCAGAAAACCAGTTTTCATCAGCTCCCTGCACTTCTAGCTGGACCTTACTACCGCGCACAGGAGTCAACGGATGATCCATCTGCTGCCAACCCAAACGAGCTCCCAGCAACAACAATTGCGTCCGTTTATCATCATCAGCAATGCGCGAGCGCTCTGTTGTCGTGCGGACAAACAATGATCCTTTGTAACCTCGGCCAAATGACCGCCGATATTCGGCTTCGCCGAATACTTCACGGCGGTAATAGGTGTCAACATCTTCCCGTTCTGTCCCGATGGTCAACAAGGTCAAACTATCAAGGCGGCGACGATCGGGAATAATGTAGCTAGTCTCAAGCTGTTGGCGCCATTGGGCCAGGAGCGCCTTACCTACCAGTTCGTGAGCAGACCCCCAGAGGTTCAGATGGCGATAATCAAGAGAAATCCTGCCGCCGGTATCGGTACCATAGCCGATTCCCGGTCGCAAGCGATGGCGCGGTAACGGCAACAATTCGACTTCCACCGGCACCTGAAAGTTTTCCTCATATTGCGGCATGGCGCGGACTGAAACAGAACGGAACAAATCAGCATCAATAAGATTCACCTGGGTTTTGCCGAGTTGACTGTATGAAAAAACGTCCCCTTGTTTGAAACTGACAAACCGTTTAAGAAAGTGCTCGGGGTAACCACCACGATCGACATAACTGATTGTCCCGAAATGATACTGTCCGCCGGTTAAAAAGCGCAGATCGATATCGGCGCGCCGTTCTTGCAGATGAACCTCAATGCGATGAACACTAAAGGTCGCATCCAGGTAGCCAAGGGCAGCAGCTTCCTGACGCAAAGCCCCTTTGCCTTGTTCGTAGAGATCCTGCCGCAGGACATCATTTTCTTTCAAAGGGAATTCTTGTAATAACCGTAACAGATTGGGATGATCTGACCCGGCTCCTGATATGTCTTTGTAGAAACTGGTGATTAACAGTGGTGCCCCGGTATCCACATCAATAATGATGCGGAAGTGGGCTGCAGCAGGCTGGTCCAGTCGGGTTGTGACCGTACTGTAGAAAAAACCATAGGGTTCGATGATCTCTTTAACTAACCTTGGCAGCCGGCGTTGATAGGATCCCAGACGCTGTCGGTTAAGACGATCATCTTCAGCAGACAACATGGGCGCAGCTAAAGCCTCCCTGATGATCTGTTGCAGGAAGGGTTCGCTACTGCGCACATCGACATCCAGACGCGCAGCATAAGCTGTTGAAGAGAAAATGATGAATAAAAGCAGGAAAAGAATAGCAAGACGCATCTGGTAACGGTATCTCAGGACCGGATCGATAATGATGTCATGAAAAACAGAATAAAGAACTAACACCACTGGATTATAACATTATTTGCCAGGTCTGTCGTGTTCCCATACAACCGCACGTGAAAAGGACAATCGTGCTATGCTCTGATCTTAGGAAAAAGAAGAGCCAGGACAAAGACAACCAACGACAAGCCCAGACCAAAAAACAATGGGGGTACGCCGGTTAGCGGGAAAAACCCCAGCAACACAACGGCGGTTGGCGCCAACATGATCGAAATAAACCCGGCTTTTCGCCAGTTGGTTTTGGGCAGGAAAACAGCAAACAGTAAAGGAAAGCAGAGGGTGGCACCGCGTAAACCCATGGACAAAAAACTCCAGTCCATAATCGCAGAACCTAAGTTACTGAGCAAAAGAAGAAACGCTGCAATTAAAACGATCAGGGTGATGAATCGAAACATCAGCAATTCTGATGGCTTGCTCTGCAGCCAGTAACGTAACAGATCAACTTTCAAGGTTGTCGCCACCCCCAGAGCAAGGCCTGCAGCAGTGCCCACCGCTGCAATCAGCAGGGTGGCAAAGGCGATACCGGCGAAACCTGACGGCAGGTGCAGCAGAATGAAGGTTGGCAGCGCCAGAGCACTCTCGATCTCCGGCATGGTTTGACGCATATACAAACCGACAAGAATACCGAACAGTCCCAGAGGGGGGATCAGTGCCGCACTGAGGAACGCACCGCGCCGCGCTACCAAGCTGTTGTTAGCAGAAAAAATGGCCTGCAGATAGGTCTGGGTCGAAATTACGCCAACCAGCATCGATAGCAGGTCAGATACCCCTTCTTTCACCCCATAACCAAACAGGCTGAACCAGGGCCAGGCGGCAAAGCCGGCAGTCAAACCACGCCAGCCTCCGGCAAGATCAAGGGCAACGGCACCGGCGACGGCCATCGTCAGATAGATCAGCAGCATCTTGATCATGCCGGTCAAACCGGCCGATTTCATGCCGCCACCAAGGGTAAAAAACACCACCAGCATTACGGAGATCGCGGCACTGACAACCATAGACAAGTCAAAAAGAACCGCCAGGACGGCCCCACAAGCCAGCAGTTGAGCGACGATCTGGATAAACATACCAACCGCAGTAAAAAAGCTGGCGGCAGTGCGGACGTGCTCGCCGTGGTACAGAGCAATGAATTCAGGGATGGTCTGCGCCCGACTCTGACGCAGAGGAACAGCAATAAATACCCCGAGAAAAAGACAGGCCAGGCCGGCGCCCAGGGTAAACCACCAGGCCGATATGCCGTACATGAAGGCCAGTTGTGCGGTGCCAATAGTAGAAGCGCCACCGACGAGGGTGCCGGTAATAGCACCAAACACATTGAGGCTCGATGCGGTGCGCCCACTCAGAGCGAAATCGATGCCGCTGGTCGCTTTGACTTTGCCCCCCCAGGCCAGATAAAAGATTCCGGTCAGGGTGGCAAAAAAGGCAAGAAGAAAGGACAGATCCAGGGTCATCAGTCAACCGGAGTGATGCAATAACAAACGGCAAACAGATCAGACGGCAAAATATTTCGCCTGAGGATGATAAGCGATAATCGCGGAGGTCGTCATCTCCGGCACCATTTCAAAGGATTCCGTCAGACTGACCCCGATCCGTTCAGGGTGCAGCAACTGAAATACCGGCCCATGGGCCGCCAATTCGGGGCAGGCCGGATAGCCGAAGCCGTAGCGTGAACCCTGATACCCTTGCGCCACATAGGCAGCCATGTCGGTATGGCCGGCTTGAATCCCCATCTCGATGCGCATCTGTTCATGCCAGTATTCGGCCAGGGCATCAGTCAGTTCCACCCCCAGGCCATGGAGCATCAGGTAATCGTGGTAGCTGTCAGCAGCATAGAGTTCGTAGGTTACCCGCGCCAGTTTTTCGCCAAGGGTCACGACAAAAAAACCAACCTTGTCCCCTCCCTCCTCCTGACTGTGATAGAAATCGGCAATACATAAACCGGCAGCGCTTTGCTGGCGCGGAAAATCGAATGAGTAGTCCTGCCCGGCATGCTGGACGATGAGTTGGTTTTCACGACTGAAACAATTGAAGTAACCATAAGTAACCTTCGGCTCGAACCAGCCTTCACCTAAGCCTTCATTTTTTAGCCGCTCATAGAGGGGCAACACCGTTTCCTGCTGCAGACGCTCGTAGTCTTCTTTGGCTAATTTCCCGCGCCGGTAACCCCAACGACCACGGAACAGGGCTGGTTGATTGAGATAATCAAAGAGTTTTTCCGGGTTGATATCCAGCACTTGACGATCACCGATAAAAGGAACCTGCGGACACTCCCACTGACGATCAATCACGGTGGTTTGCGCACCGGGGCGATTAGGTGCTATGGCGCTTTCAGACCAGCTTGTTGATATCAACTCTCCGGCTTCAAAGGCGCGTATGGCTTTGAGGCCATCGAAAGCATCGGCACAGTACACCACCGGAGCCTGATATTGTGGTACACAATCCTGTGCGACATACTTTCGGGTCAAAGCGGCTCCACCAAGCAGCACCGGCAGATTGAGGCCAACATCGCTAAACTGAGCCAGGTTGTCTTTCATCAGCATCGCTGATTTGACCAGTAGACCGGAAAGGCCGATAACCTCGACCTGGTACTCTTTGGCTTTGGCGATTATTTCTTCGGCCGGGACCTTGATGCCGATATTGAAGACCTTGTAACCATTATTAGTGAGAATAATATCAACCAGATTTTTGCCGATATCGTGGACATCGCCGGCGACGGTGGCGAGCAATATTTTGACCTGCCCGTCCTGGTCGATTTTTTCCATGTAGGGTTCGAGCAGCGCCACACTGAGTTTCATGACCTCCGCGGATTGCAGAACAAAGGGCAGCAGCAAGTCGCCACGACCGAAGAGATCACCGACTTCGCGCATCGCCGGTACCAGCAGGCGATTAACGATATCCAGGGGTTTCCAGCGCCCACGCAATTCGGCCAGAAGGTCTTCAAGACCATCCTTGTCGCCTTTAAGTACCTTATGGCGCAACTGTTCTTCGAGACGCAACGGTGGGGCGTCCTCATCCTGATCTTTATCAGTAGCTTGCTCGAAATAATCGATAAAAGCCATCAAAGCATCAGGATGACGATCGAAAAGCAAATCGTAACAGATTTCCCGGTCCTTTTCGCTGATAGCTGAATATGGCAACACCTTGGCCGCATCAACGATAGCGGTATTGAGCCCGGCTTCAACCGCCTCATGCAGAAAAACCGAATTGAGAACCTTGCGCGCTGCCGGGCGCAACCCAAAACTGATATTGCTGACACCCAGAGTAAAGCCAACGCCCGGTAATTCACGGCGCACCAGCTTGATCGCCTCAAGGGTTTCAATCGCTGAGCGACGCATGGTCTCATCACCGGAGCCGACGGTAAAGGTCAGCAGATCGAACAACAGGTCCTGTGGACGCAAGCCGTGGAGGTTGACGGCACGATGATAGATTTCTTTAGCAACTGCCACTTTTCTGGTACAGGTCAAAGCCATCCCTTCGAGATCGATCACCAGAGCAACCACCGCAGCACCGAATTTTTTTGCCATTTTACAGATTCGATCAAGATTGGCGCCACCGTCTTCCAGGTTAATGGAATTGATAATAGCGCGCCCCGGATACAGCGGCAGAACCTGTTCAAGGGTGTCGGGGCTGGTAGAATCAAACATCAGCGGGGCTTTACAGGATCCGGCAAACAGGCGCGTCAAACGGATCATGTCGGTCAATTCATCACGCCCGGCATAGGCGACACACAGATCAATCACCTGGGCCCCGCGGGCTTCCTGATCCAGAGCTACTTTCAGACAGGCGTTATCATCTTCAGCGATCAGCGCCTCTTTGAAGGCCTTGGAGCCATTGGGGTTACAACGTTCGCCGATCAACAGTGGCGGGATTTCCTGATGCAATTCGACGGCCTGATAAAGGCTGGCAACAGAAGCTTTCATCGCGTCACCTCCCGCTGGGCCGGGGTAACGCCGCCAAGCCGCGCTGTCAAAGCAGCGATATGGGCCGGGCTGGTGCCACAGCAACCACCAACAATGCTGACCCCCTGTTGGGTAACAAAGCGCCACATCTGCTCAGCAAAATCTTCCGGCGCTAAGGGGTAATGGGTTTTACCATCGACAACCTCGGGCATCCCCTGGTTCGGAATCACCGAAATGCGCCCAGGCCAATGCTGGCTGAGATAATGAACATGGGATACCATGTCTTTAGGTCCAGTCGCACAATTCAGCCCCAAAGACAGCAAGGGGAAGGGTTCCAGGGAGGCAACAACCGCAGCTATATCGCTACCGACCAGCATCGTTCCCTGCTGTTCGATGGTCACCGACGCCAGTACCGGCAATTCCAATCCACCGGCTTCAAGCATTTCAAAGGCCGCGATTACGGCGGTTTTGGTCTGCAGCATATCCTGGCAGGTCTCAATAATCAGGCAATCAACGCCGGCATCAAGCAAGGCGGCAATCTGTTCGGTTGTTGCACTCTTTAAGCCGTCAACATCGATGTGGCCAAGGGATGGCAACTTGGTCCCGGGCCCAACAGAACCAGCAATAAAACGTCCTTCGCGACCGGCTATAGCCTGCCTGGCAATCTCAACCGCCTGCATGTTGATTTCCCGCACCTTGTCCTGCAGGCCATATTCGGCCAATACGATGCGCGAAGCGCCAAAGGTGTTAGTCTCCAGCACCATAGCCCCGGCAGCGAGCATCTCGGAATGCAGGCGCGCAATATGGTGTGGAGCGGTCAGATTGAGAAGTTCGTTACACCCTTCGCAATCGTTCCATTCCCCAGGCAAGATATCAAAAAGCTGCAGGTTTGTTCCGCAAGCACCATCGAATATTAAAATAGGGCATTCTGTTAGTAGCATCTGCAATCCAGAGAAAAGAAGTTGAGCCAGTCAGGCCTGAAAGCAATGACAATGGTCATTACCCATATTTTTTAACGGGCAAAATCGCGTTTATAGTAACCAGTGCGGATACCCCTGTCCAGTAGCAAGATTTATTGTCTTGACATATATTGAGCTGATATTATTATTAAAGTTTAACTATTTATGATCTGGACCCAATGATGAGCTATTCGGAACGTCACAAGACTGGTGATAATGCCATGCATACAACATTTCAGCACAAAAATATCATCACGATGATTGAGAAGAATCTCAAATTGCCATCCCCACCTGCCATTGCTGTTCATATCCTAAATGCTGTCAGAAAAGACGAGGCACCACTCACGGCGCTGGGCGATGTAATTGCTAAAGACCCGGCGTTAACGGCAAAAATGCTCAAGATTGCAAATTCCGGAATGTTCTACTCTCAAGGCAATATATCCAATATTCAACGAGCCATGGTTGTCCTGGGAACCGATATGATCAAAAACATCGCTCTCTCATTTGTCATCTCTTCAGATTACCGCAGCAATGAGAATTCCGGCTTTAATATGGATCGATTCTGGCAAAAATCCGTTACAACAGCTGTATCCGCAGAGCTTTTGTCGCGTGAACTGAACCAGCAAAATAATAATATTTTTGTTACCGGCCTGCTTAAAGACATCGGTATCCTGGTTATTTCACAAGCTAAAGGCGACATGTACAACAATCTGATAAATGAATCGGACGACAATGACAGTCTTATCGAGGCCGAGAACAACCTCTATGGTTTCAACCATAGCCAGGTTGGCTATGCACTTTTGAACCACTGGAACCTCGCAGATGACATTTGTGAACCGATCCTGTACCATCCCTGCCCTGATCGGGCCCCTGACGATCATCAACAAACGGCTAAAATTCTCTATTTTGCTGGACAACTTGCTTCTTTGTGTCGTGACTATGGTGCGGTTACCACCGCGCCGATACTGCAGGGATTGCTTGGTAAACATTTCGGACTGACAGAGCAACAGACCTATCGGTTACTCGATGAAGCTGCGACCAAAAGCAATGAAATTATAAAATTTTTTGAGATTAAATCAGATGAGATGGTGCCTTATTCAGTTCTGCTACAGCAAGCCAATGCGGAATTAACGCGGATCAACCTGAGCAAGGAACAGATGGTTTTGGAACTCAACGTTGCGCGGGTAAAAGCAGAACGCATATCATGCCGGCTTAAGGAGAGCAATGCACGTCTGCGTGAACTTGTTTACCGAGATGGCATTACCGGTCTCTATAATCATCGTTATTTTCATCAAACCCTGGACAAGGAACTATCACGTTCAAAACGCTATCACTCATCCCTTTCCCTCATCCTCTTTGATCTTGATCATTTTAAAAAGATCAATGATCGTTATGGTCATCCAGCGGGGGACGTGATCCTGATGAATATTGCCAAAGCAGTCTCCTCCGCCGTGCGCCCCTGCGACATTGTTGCGCGCTACGGGGGTGATGAGTTTGCGATCATTCTTCCTGAAACCGGCGTTGAAGGGGCACGAGTCTTTGCGTCACGACTGCGCCGCTGTATTGAGGGAATTGCTACCAATCATCAGGATCAGATCATATACGTAACCATGAGTGCCGGCCTGACAACAACCACCCCGGAAACCAGGGAGGTTACTAAGGACGAATTGATTTTGGCTACCGATCAGGCCCTCATGCTGTCAAAAAGCAGTGGCAGAAATCAGGTATCTTCTTTGGATATGCGGCATATCGAAAGCTGATGAATGCCGCACTGACAACGTTTTTTACACCATTGGGACTGAACCAACTGGCTACGCAACCAGTAACATGGTAAATTGATAGTTATTGTGACAGATCCTCCACAATAACAGGCCTGCCATGACTGAGTCAGCTAACGCAAAATACACGCTCGCCCCCATCGACAATGGTTTATTGCTACATTTGACCGGTGACTGGTCTTTCACTGCCGGCGTTCCTGACATTTATCCCCTTCTGAGTCATATTGATAACGTCAAAGCGGCTTTTGTCTCGTTCAACACAGAGCAACTTATTACCTGGGACACCGGCCTGATGACTTTTCTTATTGAATTAATCGATCGCTGTGAACATAAAAACATCCCGGTTGACAAAACAAACCTGCCCCAGGGAGTCAAACGACTGCTGAATCTAGCCTATGCTGTTCCTGAGCGTAAAGATTCGCGCCGCGCTATCTTGGGGCAACCGGTCCTGGCTAAAATAGGCAATGTTACTCTTGAGACGCATCGTTCATGGAACGATATGCTGACTTTTGTTGGTGAACTGTGCAAAGGGACATATAACCTGATGCGCGGCCGCGCACGTTTGCGCACTGCCGATATGTTCTATCAGATCGAGGCGGCCGGTCCTTCTGCCTTGATGATTATTACTCTGATCAGCACCCTGGTCGGCATGATTCTGGCTTTTGTTGGAGCTGTACAGTTGCGTCTTTTTGGTGCCGAAATTTTCATCGCCAACCTGGTTGGTCTCGGCATGGCGCGAGAAATGGGTGCAATCATGACGGCAATCACTATGGCGGGACGTAGCGGTTCGGCCTATGCTGCTCAAATCGGCACTATGCAGGTTAATGAAGAAATTGATGCCCTGACAACGATGGGGATCTCCCCTGTGGAATTTCTCGTCTTACCGCGTCTATTGGCGCTATGTATCACCATGCCGATTTTATGTGTCTATTCTATTTTTATGGGCATATTTGGCGGCGCTATCGTTAGTGCCGGCCTCTTTGATATTTCTTTTTCTCAGTATTACCTGCAGATACAGGCCTTTGTTGAATTAAAGCATTTCCTTATCGGGATCATGAAGGCAGCCGTTTTTGGCGTTCTGGTCGCCACAGCCGGTTGTTTTCGTGGTTTGCAATGTGGACGCAGTGCCTCAGCGGTAGGTTTTGCTGCTACCAGTGCTGTCGTCACCTCCCTGGTACTGATTATCGTTGCCGACGCGGTAATTACTGTTATCTGTCAGGTACTGGGGGTTTAATGTCACAGATACCTCATCTTCAGGTGAAAAATCTGACCATGGCCTATGCTGATACGGTAATTCAACAGAATCTCAATTTCAGTGTTAAGCGTGGAGAAATATTTATTATCATGGGCGGAAGCGGGTGCGGTAAAAGCACGCTGTTAAGACATCTGATTGGCCTGATGGAGCCGGCCACGGGAGAAATCCTGATTGATGGCATCGACATCTGGACCAGTAACGCGGAAGAGCGCACGCAGATGATCCGTCGCAGTGGCGTTCTTTATCAGAGTGGTGCCATGTTCAGTTCCATGACTCTGGGTGAAAACATAGCATTGCCCCTGTCAGAATACACATCTTTAAGCTCAGCCCGGATCGCTAAAGTTGTTTCCTACAAGTTGGCGTTGGTTGGCCTGGCCGGTTTTGAAGACTATTACCCTTCAGAAATCAGTGGCGGGATGCGCAAACGCGCCGGCCTTGCCCGGGCCATGGCCCTGGACCCAGCCATTCTGTTTATCGATGAACCTTCAGCCGGACTCGATCCGATCAGCGCAAAATTGCTTGATCGACTCATCCTTGAACTGCGTGACAGCCTGGGCACCACCATTGTAATGGTCACCCATGACCTCGACAGTATATTTACGGTAGGCGATACGGCCATCTTTCTTGATACCGATGAAAAAACCATGATTGCGTCAGGGGCACCGCAACAGTTACTAAAGGAATCTTCAGACCTGCGAGTACGCAACTTTCTGACCCGTAGCGGTTGATGCTGCTGCACTTCAGGGACTAAAGGAACACCATGAACACCAGAAAAAAAGTTGATCCGCGCACCATTGGCATTTTTGTTATCGGCGCAATTATCCTGATTGTTGTGGGGTTGCTCTTTTTTGGTCCAGGTGGTCTTTTTACCGAAACCAGACGATACGTCATTTATTTTGAGAGTTCGGTTAAAGGCTTAAATGTCGGATCACCGGTACGTTTTCGTGGAGTCAGAATCGGTCAGGTCAAAGAAATCAGTATCAGGGTTCGCCCCAGCGATCTGGAATTTCACATCCCCGTGGTGATCGAACTCGATCCAAAAAAAATCAGGGCAGAAGGATCCGAACAGGGGCTTTTTGAGACACTTAAAACCAGCGTTCAGGCTGAAGACCCAATTTTGCCTTTGATCACCGAAGGATTACGGGCCCAGTTGCAACTTGACAGCCTGGTTACCGGACAATTGTTTGTTAATCTGGACATGGTTCCAGCATCGCCGGTATCAAGGGTTGACCTGCCCAGCGACTATCCGCAAATTCCGGCCATCAGTTCAAGTCTGGCAGAGCTGACAAAAACCTTTGAAGAGCTCCCCTGGCAACAACTGGTCGACAAACTCATGCAATCCGCTGATGGCGTGCAACGACTGCTAAACTCCTCGCATCTGCACAATGCAGTTGAACAGCTCGATACCACTACCGTCTTGCTGAATGAGTTACTGACCAAGCTGAACAACAACATTCCAGCGCTCCTAATCAAGGCTGATGCAACCCTGGACTCCTCGCAGCTAACCCTGGCCGGCATTGATGCCACCCTGGCAGAGGCTTTCAAAGAGATCGATGTCACCCTGAAGGCAGCTAAGCACACTCTTGACATCATAGAGCAACGTGTCGACCCCCTGGCACAATCTTTTGATCGGGGCATGGATGCATTTACAAAAGCGTCCGACAAAGTAACAGCTGCCATGGATCAAATCGAATCGCTGGCCGCCGACGACTCATCGCTGTTGCAACAGTTCAGCATGACCATGCAGGAACTTAATCGCACCTTGCGCAGTCTGCGCTATCTGACCGATGAAATAGAACGCAACCCGCAAATTCTTTTGCGTGGCCGCGCCGCGGAGGATTAGATGAGGACTTTCCACTATCTCAGCTTATTGCTGTTGCTGCTATTGGCCTCGGCCTGTGTTCAGATTAAAGGATCAACACCACCGAGCCATTTTTTTATACTCGAGTCCATCACCACCAGTCCTGACATTTTATCAGATAGTTATTTCATTATTGCCATTGAACTAACTGAATTTCCAGAACACTTAAAACGCTCACAGATTGTTACCCGACAGCAGAACAACATCATTCATATTTCTGAAATTCAGCGTTGGGCCACCCCGCTTGAAGATCAGGTACTGAACCTGATTGCCAACAATTTAAGATTGCTGTTACCGGAATCAACCGTTGTAATCAAACCATGGCAAATCAATCGCCAGGTCGATCATACCCTGCAAATATCGGTAAAAAAAATGTCCGGAATATTAGGACAAAAAACCGACGTTGATATTCGTTGGCAACTGGCAGACCAAAAGGGGGCAAAATACCCTGGCCACTATATCGATCAACGTCCCATCGATGACAGTTACGAGGGGCTGGTCAAGGCCCTGAATCGTGGATTGGAAGGGTTGAGCAGGGAACTGGCAAGGGAACTGGCAAAGCAGGGAAGCTGAAAGACCCGGCCTTGCCAGCATTTAATTTGTCGACGAACAGCGCGATCAACCCAGAATAAAATTTTTGCCGGCAGCAATCAACTTTTGCAGTGCCTCTTCACTTGCCGCTTCGGCATACAGCCGAACCACCGGCTCCGTCCCTGATTTACGGAACAGCATCCATGAACCGTCGGCAAAGAGGAACTTGCTCCCGTCAATGCGGATTACTTCTGTTATGTTGCGCCCGTCAATCTCTGCAGGTGGATTTGTCAATTTTGCCGGCAGACTGTCCTCCAGTTCTGATGACAAGCGAATATTGATTCGGCGAGTATAATATTCTCCAACTCGGGAATATAGATCAGCTAGAAGCTGTTTTAGCGATTTTTTTTCAACTGCTACCATCTCAGCGACGAGCAGACAGGCAAGGATTCCATCTTTCTCCGGAACATGCCCACGAACGGTGAGGCCGGCGCTCTCCTCACCGCCGATCAGGATTTTTCCAGCGCTGATATATTCACCGATAAACTTGAAACCGACCGGTGTTTCGAGCACCTTGACCTGATGATAGGCCGCCACTGCATCGATTAAATGGGAAGTTGCCACGCTGCGCGCAGCATCACCGCTCAACCCCTTGCGACGGATCATGTAATCCAGCAGTAAGGCGAGAATATAGTTCGGCTCTATATAGCTACCATCGCCATCTACGATGCCAAAGCGATCAGCGTCGCCATCCGTTGCCAACCCGAGGCCGATCCTGTTGTCTTCTTTAATCAGTTGGATAAAATCAGCAATGTGGGCTTCAGCAGGCTCCGGCGGTTCACCACCAAAATAGGGATCAAGGTTGGCATTGATGGTAATTACCTGGACACCTGCTTGCTCAAGAAGGCTGTCAAGATAGCCGCGACCAGTACCATAAAGGGGATTAACCGCAATACACAGCTCCGATTCGGCGATGGCGGCAAAATCTATCAGCTCCCTTAAGGTATCAAAATAAGATGGAAGCGGGTTAATTTCAGTATAAAGGTTCTCAGCTTGCGCCTTGTCCAGATCTATTACCGGGACATCGCAACCGTGAAGGGCATTGGCACGAATTTCAATATCGCTGGTCGTCTGCGGCAGTGCCGGGCCACCCCAGGCGGGGGAGAACTTGATACCGTTGTAGGTATGGGGATTGTGGCTGGCGGTAAAATTAATGGCTCCGGCAGCTTTTCGGCGCAGCAATTCATGAGCAATAACCGGTGTCGGCGTGTCACGCTCACACAAAAAGGATGGTATTCCGGCTGCAGCCAGAACACGTACTGCTTCCCGGGCAAAATCCTTACCCATGAAGCGCGCATCATAGCCAATAACCACACCTTGATCGGCAATCCCCTCCTCCACCAGATGGTCAGCTATGGCCCGAATGACAACCCTGATATTGCTGAAGGTAAATTCGTCGCAAAGAATTGCCCGCCAACCGGAAGTACCAAATTTTATCTGTGTCATGTTTATTTTTTCTCCTTGAAAAAATTTACCGGATTATACCACAGCTTACCCAGATCAGACACCGACCTGGATGTCATGGCGTTGAAGAGTGCTCAATCGCGCGGATTGTTACCCCAAAGGCACAGAAAATCACGACGATTGACAAGAAACACAGCAGCTCCATAGCTTGTACTCCTGAAGGTGGATGGCGTCGCAAAAACCCACCAACTGTGCTGCGTTGCCGCCATCGTTTCATTGCTTCGACGTACGTTAGTACGCCTCATTGTTCAACCATGGCGCACCTTGCATGTGGCGCTTTTAGTTTGTTAGCTTGGCCCTCCAACCAGATGTTTGTTGCGCAAGCATCAAGGTTGATTATTCGGAAGTACCCTTGTCTTGTAATAAACCGGTTAGGAGCGAATGTCATTTTGGTTACATGATGGCATGAAAGTTTGCTCATCGATCATCCGTGGGCTTGATTGACCGGTCCTGTGGGGATGACGATCGGCAGTACCGGTCATCCCGATGGAGAGTCGATTTCCATAAACAGCGGCCGGTTTACCTCCATTTCATTGACAATAAAATCGATGGTCGCCCGCACCCGGGCAAGCTGCCTCGAATCGGGATTCACCTGCAACCAGAATACCCTCTCGGCGTAAAGATCCGGCAGCACCGGCACCAGGGTGGGCTCACCATGTGCCATGAAATAAGGGATAACGCCGATGCCGTTATCAGCAAGAATAGCATATTTCTGCCCTACCAGGGTTGAACTTCTGAATTGCGCGCGCCCTCCCGGATAAAATTCGTTGATAAAATTCAAATCCTGATCATACAGAAGTTCGTCGATATAACTGATCATTCTGTGGCCGCGCAAATCATCCTTGCAGGTAACTGGAGGAGATTGATCCAGATAGGTTTTGGTGGCAAAGAGGCCGAAACGATAATTCGACAGACGCCTGACAACAACATGGCCCTCTGTCGGCTTGCGGACCGTTATTAAAATGTCAATTTCACGTTTAGCCAGGCTGTAATACATGGGCACGGCAATCAACTCGACCTCAAGGGCCGGGTGTGCCCCCTGAAAAGCTCCGAGACGTGGAGCAAGAAAACAGTTACCATATCCATCCGGAGCACCGATCCTGATGGTCCCCGCAAGCTGATTGTTTTTACCTGAAATATCCTCTTCCAGCCGCAGGATAGTGGTTTCAAGTCGCTCTGCGTAAGGCAGAAGTCGCTCACCTGCAGGGGTTAGTCGACAGCCCTTTTCCGTTCTTAGAAACAGCTGTGTTTGCAATGAACTTTCCAGCGTTGTCAGGCGCCTCGCTACGGTACTATGGGTCACTTTCAATTCAGCGCCGGCAGCTACAAAGGATTGACTACGGCAAAGAATCAGAAAAAACCGCATGTCATCCCAGTTGAGTTTCATTAATGTCCTTCCCCTTGTTCAGCCCTTTTGTCTTATTCAAACGACCAAGATGATTATTTTTGCACAGCTGATGTCTAATTTTATCTATTTACTGATGATATTTCCACATCTATTCTTGGCTTAACGAAGAACAGAAAGCTTCACAACCTGAGGAAGGGAGGCACGCCATGTTAAAGACACAAAGAGAGAAGGTCGCAAGAGGCAATGACCACTGCGGGGATATGGACGTGCTGGTTGAGCGTGGTCGGCAACTACATTCCGCTGCCATCGCTGACGCCGTGATAAACCTGTTCAGCGGGGCGCTGACTCGCCAGGATCAACGCAAAAAAGGACCTGGAACATTGCATCACGCACCAGGACACCAGGCCCACTGAAATTCAGGATAAAGTCCATATAAGCTTACCGGGGCGCAACAACATTGCGCCCCGGACGTTGTTTGTTTAACCTGGCGACATAAGGACAATCTGCCGGCAGGATCCCGGATCGAACTATTTCCGGAGTGAGACATGGATGACGAAAAGCGTCCCTTGACATAGGATCCGAAGAGCCGGTGCTGAACAGAGACCTTTTCATAACAGCTGCGGCCACAGCGTTCACACACGGATTCCCATTCGGTTGCGGTTAATTCCAAGCAGAATTAGCCTTTCCTCGTTGTTGATTGACAAAAAAACATTCACTGCTTACTGTCTTAAACTATCCCAGATACAGAGAGTATCCCATATTTTCTTTCGTTTCAAAGTGAATCAGGACCAATTCATGCGCGTTATGGTCATTATTTCAGCATTGTTGATGCAGCTTTGTCTAGGAGCCACCTACTCCTGGTCTGTTTATGTATTGCACCTGCGGGATATCGTCGGCATTAGCCAGGCACAAGCCCAAATCCCTTTTACCCTGTTCTATTTTATCTTTCCGGCAACAATGATTTTTTCCGGGGCTCTGCTTGAACGCTTCGGACCTCGTTTTTCAACGATCTGTGGCGGCATTCTGTTTGGTAGCGGTTGGGCTATTTCTTCATTGGGCGGAGACAACTTCCTCTATACAATCATCGGCAATGGAGTTATTGCCGGTGTTGGTGCCGGAATTGCTTACATCGTACCCATCTCCACCTGCATGAAGTGGTATCCTAAGAATAAAGGCCTGGTTACCGGTATTGCTGTCGCCGGCTTTGGCGGGGGAGCCGCGCTGGTCAGTTCGGTCGCCGGATTTCTGCTCGACAGGGGTTTCACCCCGTTTAGTTTGTTCGGCTACTTCGGCTTGACTTTCACGCTGTTGATCCTGTTTGCCGCCATTTTCATGGTAAATCCTCCTGATTTCAAATACAGCCTACCTGGAGTCACCCGGAAGACGACCTGGATATTTCGTGATCAGCGTTTTTTGATCCTCTATTTTTGTATGTTTACCGGATTGGCTGCGGGTTTTGCCGTCAACGCTAACATTAAAGAGCTTTACCAATCAGCGACTCTGATGACGGGAGTCAGTGCTGTTTCCTTTTTTGCCCTGGCCAATGCAGCGGGACGCGTCGCCTGGGGCGGCCTCTTCGATCGTATGGGCACAGTGCAGGCGGTCATGCTCAACCTTATTGTCCAGGCTGCCATCTTATTTCTCACGCCGGTTATTCTGATATCCGGTGGCGGCCTGCTGCTGTTCGCCATCCTGACGGGCTTCAACTATGGTGGGGTACTGGTCATTTACGCCGGATCCGTGGCAAGAATCTGGGGGGCACAAAGAGTTGCTTCAATCTATGGCTGGCTTTTTTCCGCCAACATCCCCGGTGCGATTGCTCCCCTGGCAGCCGGATACTACTACGATAAAACCGGAAGTTTTAGCCTGCCTCTGATTGGCATCGGTATGTTGATCATGGTTGCGGCCACCACACTTCATTGGCAGCGCCGGCAAATTGCCGAAGGATAAAACATGATGCTTTCGCAAAAAGTATCATGTTGGATGGATAAGCAAAAAGGCCAAATGCAAGGCGCGCACTTGTTGAGCACTGAGGCGTACTTACCTGCGTCGAAGCAGCGAAATAAACGCAGCAAGGCAGCAGTTGATGAGTTTTTGCGACGCCATCAAACATGCTGTTCTGTCAGGACCACTAAATAAACGAGAAAAACCATTGACTCAAAAAGACAAGTTCGATATTAGTTAGCGTTCTTGAGAACGTAGTAAAGAAAACTTTAGGAGGAAATACAAGATGCAGTGTCAAACAGTTCTTCCCGGCACAGAGTGCAGTTTCTGGAAAAAAGCCGGTTGCACCGCAGAAGGTGGTAGTTGCAAGGTTGTCGTTGAGCAGTGTCAAGGCTGTAACAGAATCGTCACCGGCACCATTGGTGAGGTCTGCACCGCCTACCCTGATCCAGCAGCAAAATGGGCAGCGGGTTTATGTAACTTTGCAACCCACAAAAAGATCGACATCAAATCTGATGATGTTCGAGTCAATCCGCTCAAAGCCGCCAAGCGGGCCGCAGCAGGCAAGAAAAAGTAATTTTCACAGTTACTTTTCCATTGCAAAGGCACAGGCTGGAAAATCTTCCAACCTGTGCCTTTTTTATTTGAAAATCCAGCTACTTCAACCCATCCAGAACGGCCATTACTTCAGCGCGCAAATCCTGAGCTGAAGGACTTTTTTCCAGACGCAAAAATTGTTCAAAATGCTCTACTGCCTCGCGGGTACGGTCCTGATCAAGGCAGATTGAACCAAGAATGAAATATCCCATAGCAACACTTGGGTCCAGTTCCAACCCTTTAAGGCAACAGTTTTCAGCTTCGTCGAGTCTTCCTTCTTCGTAAAGGGCATCGGCCAGATTCAACAGGGGCTGCGAATCTTCCGGATCAAGTTCGGCGGCTTGTCGATAAAGATCGATGGCAGCATCAAACTTACCTTGTTGAGCGTAGATATCACCTAGGGCGTTAAGGGCAAAACCCTGATCCGGCTGAATTTTTAAGGCGGCCTGGCACAACGCAACTGCTTCCTCAAACTCATCACGACTTAACAGCACCATTGCCTTACAGACATAGGCTTCAACCTCCTGGGGATCCAGGTCGATAATCTGCTGATAGCTTTTAAGGGCTTCATCGGGACGACTATACTCAAAATAATAATCCGCCAGAGCAAAAAGCAGATCAATATCCTCTGGATATTTTTCCAGAGCGGTGCCTAAGCATTGATAGGCCTTTTTCTGTGACCCGCTTTCCAGATAAGCTTCTGCCAGCGCTAGAGTTGCTTCGACAGTTGAATTTTCCTGCAACAGTTTTTCAAAACATTCAATGGCTTTAGGGTAATCACCCTGTTCAAACGCCTGGGTGCCGGCATCAAACAAACTATCAGCAGTCATATACTTTTCTCCGATCAGGATGGCGTATTGCGAATCACTTCAACCCGAAAGCCATCGGGGTCGGTGACAAAATAGAAGCGCGGTTTGCCTGCGGTCAACCCCTTAAGAGGGGTTACCGTCAGTCCCATGTCGCTGTGACGTTGGTGCGATCCCTCGAGATCATCGGTGGCAACGGCCAGATGAGAATAGCCATCACCAATGACGTAGGGCTGTTGCTGATCATAGTTATAGGTCAACTCCAGTTCAAAGGGCAAACCGGGAGCTTGCAGGTAGGAAAGGGTAAAGCGTCCGTCCGGATAATCTTTTTTGCGTGAAATTTCAAAACCGAAGGCTTCCTGATAAAATCTTTCTGATGCTGCAAGGTCCATAACCCGGTAGCAGATATGAATCATTGGGTAGTGCATAACGGTCTCCTTTGAGCAACCATCTATCATTGATTGACAAGCTATCAGCGGCTCTTTATAGTCGCTGCCATGAAAGCGATATTCCTCTCCGATGCCCACCTGCGTAGTGCTGCAGACGATAACTATCAGGACTTGCTGAGCCTGTTAAAACAGCAGCACGATCTGGATGCCCTGTTTTTACTTGGTGATATCTTTGAGTTCTGGCTGGGTTATGAGTACCTGGTCTTTTCAGCCTACTTACCGCTGTTGGATCAATTACGCCGCCTTAAAGAAGGCGGAACCAAGCTCTTCTATGTTGAGGGCAATCACGATTTTACCATCGGCCCCTACTTCCGCGACACCCTGGGATGCACAGTTATTACCGAGCAGGCACTGATCCATTGGGATAGTCGCAACATTTTGATCTGCCACGGTGATCTGATTCACCCCTCACCTGCCTATTTACGCCTGCGCAAACTGTGGCGCAGTCCCTTGATTAAATTTCTTGCGCGCCTGATTCATCCGGATCTGGTCTGGAGATTCGGCATCTGGTTGAGTGACAAGGGACAACAAAAACGCTCTCATCATAAACAGCAGGATCCCACCCCCTGGTTGCAGGAGTTTAGCACAAACGCAGTAACTGACGCATGTGATCTGGTGATCTGTGGACATTTTCATGTCCCGGTATTTTTTCAGCAACATGGTCGCGAGGTGATCGCTCTGGGTGACTGGCAGACAGGTCGCAATTACGCCCAACTGCTTGACGGTAACATCAGTATCTTAACTTACCCTGATTGATCTGCAGATTTTTCCTTCTGACGATCAACCGGGCCGTTGACTTCCTGATGGGTGTCTTCCTCATGACTGCGCAGAACCAGATCCTTTAGTGTGACGGTACCAAACTCGCTATCAACCAGACCGGCAATATGGCTGCAAGTATCCAGTGCAACTTTCGTTTGTCGACGGGGATACAGGTACAACACCTCCTCCCCGGCATTTCGTAACATGCTGTAGATATCAGCGACGCTCAGGTTATCGGCATCACGACCAAGCTGATAGCTGGACCAACCGGAATGGCTGCTGATTTCAATAATCAACCCAAGGCATTCGAGCTGGGCTAAAATGGCACGACACAAACGCGGGGGAACATAGAGTCGTTTTGCCAGTTCGTCCTGGTTGATCGCGGGGTCACCACGATGGAAACGGTCAGCCAGGGTCACCAGCAGCGCCAATGCCACCTGCTCGTAACTGTGGCGACTGACTTCATTAACGCGCAGATCGCGCGCGCCGGTACGTAGGTTCTGTTTCGCGTAGCAAACCCCAAGACCAAATAAAACAATCACCCAGGACACATAGAGCCAGATCATAAAGATCGGCAGGGCCGCCATGGTTCCGTAAATCGCATTATAGCGGGCTACGCCAACCTGAAAATGAACATAAGAGAGCTGGGCAATCTGCCACAAGGTTCCCCCGACAACCCCGCCAATCAGGGCCGCGCGCCATTGAACCTTGATGTTGGACATGAAAACGTACAGCAAGGTGAAGGCTAGCCACATGAAAATAAAAGGGGTCACCTTAAGGACAAAAACGATCAGTGAACCGATCATCTGCATTTCTAGCAGGTTCTGGGTAAAACTGTGACTGATCAGCGATGAGGTCATGGAGATAGCACCGATCAGCAACACCGGGCCAACGAGGATGACCGAGAGATAATCGGAAAACCGCCGCAGCAGAGGTCTAAGGGTATTAACACCCCAGACATCATTGAAAGCCGCTTCGATATTGGTCAGCAGGGAGATCACCGCTACCAGCAGAAACACCAGGCCAATCGCTCCCATTTGAGCAACCTGGGTATTATTGATGTAGCCGACAATCGCTTCAGCGACATGACCATCACCGACGTTGAGTTTTTCCAGAATCAATGGTTCAAGCTGATTCTGCACCCCAAACGCTTTAAGCAGCGCGAAGGTTAACGCCAGAAATGGAACCAGTGACAAGAGGGTGTAATAGGTTAGAGCTGAGGCGCGCAATAAACTGCGGTTGCTGTAAAAATCACGGCTGACCAGAACCACCATTTGCAGTTGGCGTAACGCAGTCCGTTTAAGCCATGACATCTCCTGCGGGTTCTGCTCCCAGACCAGATGTTTGAGCTGTTTTTTCCAGCTATTCTGTTGTGGTGCTGCTTCTACCATTGTCTAGCCTCAATCAAGCTCTACCAGTTCAAACACCATGGCCTCATCCTCTAGATCTGTTTGCAGTATACCACTGTCCCCCACCAGAACAATGTGCAACTGGTCCGGCTGCAGGTAATCACGAGCCACACGCATGATGTCTTCTACCGTCAGTGCTTCAATCTGTTGCTGATAGGTTTCCAGATAATCATCGGGATAGGCATAGAATTGCAGGCGCATTTTTTGCGTAACCACCGCATGGGTATCTTCAAAAGCAAAAATAAAAGAATTGAGCAGGCTCTTCTTAGCTGATTCAAGCTCAGAAATTGACGCCCCGGAGACTCTCAATTCCTCGATTATTTCACGCACCATCCGGACAACCTCAATCGCACCATCATTTTTGGTTTCACCACTGACAATAAAAAGTTCAGGCAGATAACGTCCGGGTTGAAGCATGGAATAAATGGAATAAGCCAAACCACGGTTGGAACGAATTTCGCGCATCAGACGCGAATTAAAACCACCGCCACCGAGCAGATAGTTGACCAGGCGCACAGCATGCAGGTCGGGATTGTCTTTGCTGATCCCACGATGACCCATGAGCAGAGTGGTCTGGCTCAGTTGGCGATCGATGACGGTAATGCGAGGCGTGGTTGAATCTGGAAGCTCCGGCAAGGTATAATCACCGCTTGTGCCTCCTTCCCAGTCACCTGCATGCTTATCTATAAGACGTAAAATCTCATCTTCATCGATCGCCCCGGAAATTCCCCACCAGATCTGCCGGGGTTGAAAATACTGCTGATGGGCAGCAACAAGATCGTCAACGGTCAGGCTCGTTAGTGTGTCAAGGGTAGGTTCGACCCCGAAAGGATGTCCAGGGTTGATAGCGGCGGCCAGATAACGGCTGGCGATATCGGCAGGACGGTCATTCCGGCGATGAACATTTTCGATCAGACGCTGCCTGGCCAATTCCACCCTTTCCAGGTCAAAACGTGGTCGCCGCAGCAGATCAGCAAGCAATTCCATTGCCCGATTTAAATCGCGCTGATGAACGGAAAGATTGATCTGAAAACTGTAGCTGCTACTGCTGACGCTCAGCTGTGCCGCCATCCGATCAAGTTCTTCCTCGAGTTGCGCCGGAGTCAGTAATACCGTGCCACCGGTTTCCAGCGCCTGGGCAAGCCACTGGGATAAACCGGTTTTTCCCAGCGGGTCATAGATACTGCCGCCACGTACCATCAAGGTCAGATCGACCAGCGGCAACTCGTCATTTTTTTTCAGGTAAATGCGCATGCCGTTAACGGTTTGATGTTCCGAAATGCTTGGAAAGACCATCTCCAGAGGTGGAAAAGTCAGTTGATCCGGTCGTTGTGCCGGCGCGGCCTGGGCCGTAACCAGCAGCAACAGAAAGACAACATGAAGATACAGAAGGGTGGTTTTCATTGCTCCCCTCCCCGGCTCAAGGTTGCCAGCGTACGATTGTCCTTGTGCAGATAGGTTGTGACAATCCTTGTAATGTCGGCAGGGTTGACGGCATCCAGTCGATCTTCGTATTCGATCAGATATTGCCAGTCACCAATAATCTGATAGGTTGACAGCATCCGCGCCAGACCACTATTGGTTCTCATTCCACGCAGCAAGGATGTGGTAATTTGCCGCCGTGCCTTGTCGATCTCCTCTGCAGTTAACGGCTCACTTAACAGGCGTTGTAACTCGGCTTCCAGCGCCGTTTTTACATCTTTCAGGGCAACATCACGGCGCGGCAACAGACTGAATACCAGCAGGTTGTCGTAACGTGAACCTGGTGCGCGAAACACACCTACGTCAGTGACCAGTTGTTGCTCAACCACCAACGCCTGATAGAGGCGCGAGGTGCGGCCATGTGATAAGGCCGTGGCGAGCAGATCAAAAGCATAATCATCAGGATGAGGCACGGTTGGTTTGTGATAGGCAACCATCATGCGCGGTTGCGCATCAAAGTTGACATGAATGCGGCGCTCACCGCGCTGCTTTGGTTCACGATCGGTAACCGCCGGTACTTTTACCCCGGAGGGCAGATCACCAAAATAGTGCTCGATCAGTGCCAGGGCGTCAGCACTCTGAAAAGCACCGACCAGAGTGATGATCATATTAACCGGGGCATAGTAGTCGGCAAAAAACTCACGCATCGCCGGCAAACTGAAACCCTGGATATCGGAGTCCCAACCAAGGATGGGATGACGATATGGGTGCACCTGGAACGCTGTTGCCAGCATATTTTCGTACAACTTGCCCCCGGGGTTGATATCGACTGCACGACGGCGCTCCTCTTGCACCACATCTCGCTCGGTAAAAAACTCACGAAAAACCGCGTTGCGCAGACGATCCGACTCGATCGCCGCCCACAACTCGAGCTTGTTGGCGGGGAGATTGATCAGGTAACTGGTCTGATCCTTGCTGGTGAACGCGTTAAAACCAACGCCGCCCTGTTCGGCGTAGATGCGTGAGAACTCATCTTTAACCACCAGTTCCCGGTGTTCAAATTGCAGCTGATGTAAGCGGGCACGCAGGCGCTCAAGCTCATCGGTGTCGACATCAGCTTGTCTTCGCAGGTGGTCAATTTTCGCACCGGCTTCTTCGATTTGTTGCAGCAGGGGTAACTCGGCCTCAAAATCGCGTGTTCCCAGGGTGGTGGTGCCCTTAAACAACATATGCTCGAGCATATGGGCGATACCACGTTGTTGGCTGTCTTCGTTCACCGCACCGACCCTGAAGCTGATGTAGGCGGCAACCGTAGGTGAACTGTGACGTTCCACCAGCAATACGGTCAGACCATTTTCGAGTTGATGTTCCTGTACCCGGTCAGCGAGACCACCGGCAAGAGCAATAGCCGGGGAGAGCAGCAGACAGAAAAAAATGAAGACAATAAATACTAATAATCGACGATACATTTTATTTACCTCCAGCGCCTGAGGACGCCTGGTTCAAAAATCATTTTCGCCAAAATGGGGTAAAACAGCAGCGGTCTCCTGACGCCCGATTTCGATCAACTCACGCGCCCGTTCAAATTCATAGATAGAGCAGACATTTTTCGGAATTTCAATGACAATATCAGGGGTGTAGGCAGCCAACTTCAGGCGTGCAATGGTCGATTGCATGGCGTCGAGGCTTTTGGAAATCACATCAAAAAAATTTTGTTCGTCATGAACATTTTTATCGTTCCCTTTGCGGTGCAGCGATTCAATAAAATGAATAATTTTTTGATGATAACCGCTACTGCTGCCATTTTTGCTGATCGGATCCGGTTGCACAGGGACGATGTGTCTGGATTTGCCGCTCAAACTGACCACGATGGTTAAATCGGTATGATCATGCAGGGTTGGCGCAATCGGCACCGGATTCAACAAACCACCATCAACCAGGGTTCTGCCATTATAGGTCATCGCCGAAAAAACCGTTGGAAAGGCAATCGACGCCCGAATAGCATCAAATAGAGGGCCACTCGACAGCCAGACCTCCTTGTTTTCATCAAGATCGGTAGCTACAGCCGTATAGGAGATCGGTAAATCTTGAATATTGCGATCACCAATCAGTTCACGCAGGGTGGAAATAATCCGGTCCCCTTTGAAAAAGGCGGAGCCACTGAACGACACGTCCAACAGCTTGAGGACATCGAAACGATCCAGGGCTGTGACCCACTGGGTGTAGGTGGACAGGTGACCGGCAGCATAGATACCGCCTACCAGCGCCCCCATGGAAGAACCGGAGATAGAGCGGATATTGTATCCCTGCTGTTCAAGTTCCTGAATCACCCCAATATGGGCAAGGCCCCGTGCGCCACCACTGCCGAGCACGAGAGAAACGGTTTTCTTTGCTCCTGTTTCCACGCCAACCTCATTTTGTCCGTTTAGAAATTGTCGATAGCTTTCATTCAAGGTTAAACTGTCTGATCCTCTTTTGACAAGGGATCCATTTGAAATGACAGAAGAAAAGATAAAGCGGTTGCAGCAACGGTAATCCATCGCTATAGTGCCGTTTCGCAAAGGTCAACAGATAACACAAGGAGACAGGGATGATTACTGCAATATCACCAATAGATGGGCGTTATGCCACCAAGGTCGAGCCATTGATCGATGCTTTTTCCGAATACGCGCTCATGCGCAATCGCATCAAAGTCGAAGTATTATGGTTGATTGCTTTGAGTAAAGAATCCGGCATTCCTGAGTGTCGGCGCATCAGCGCTGATGAAGAACAAAGCCTGCGCCAGGTGATTACTGATTTCACTCCTGCTGCAGCTGAAAAAGTCAAAAAGATCGAAGCGGTCACCAATCATGATGTCAAGGCGATTGAATACTACCTAAAAGAACAACTCGTCGGCAGCAGCCTTGAAGATCTCGGTGAGTTTGTCCATTTTGCCTGCACCTCGGAAGATATCAACAACCTTTCCCATGCCCTGATGCTCAAAGATGGATTGCAGATTCTGCTGCCTTTGCAACAGCAGATTGATGACATGATCAGCGCCCTGGCAAGAGAATATGCTAACGTCCCGATGCTGGCGCGCACCCATGGCCAGACCGCATCGCCGACAACCATCGGCAAAGAGCTAGCGGTTTTTGCTGCGCGCCTACAGCGTCAACTCCAGCAGATCAAGCAGGTCGAATTGCTAGGCAAGATGAATGGCGCCGTCGGTAACTTTAATGCCCACCTTTCGGCGTATCCCGATGTCGACTGGGTGCGACTTAGTGGTGAGATGATTACCGATGGACTTGGCCTGAGACAGAACCTCTTTACCACCCAGATTGAGCCCCACGATTATATGGCCGAGCTTTTCGATGCCATGGCTCGTTGGAATACGATCCTGATTGATTTTAATCGTGATATCTGGACCTATATTTCTATGGCCTATTTCGGTCAGAGAACAGTAGCCGGCGAGGTCGGCTCTTCGACCATGCCGCACAAGGTCAACCCGATTGATTTCGAAAACTCGGAAGGCAATTGTGGCCTGGCCAATGCCATATTCCAGCACCTGTCCAGTAAATTACCAATTTCGCGTCTGCAACGTGACCTGACCGACTCAACCGTCTTGCGTAACATGGGGGTCGGTTTTGGCTATACCATGATCGCCTGCCAATCCACCATCAAGGGGATCGGTAAACTTAAATTGAATCAGGACAAGCTTGCCACCGATCTCGACCAGGCCTGGGAGGTGTTGGCCGAGCCGATCCAGACCGTCATGCGCAAGGCCGGCATCGAGAAACCCTACGAAAAGCTCAAAGAACTGACCCGTGGCCAGGTCATTGATGCGGTAACGATACGCACCTTTATCGAGCAGCTTGATTTGAGCGAAGAAGACAAGCAGCGACTGATGACCATGACTCCCGCTACCTACATCGGTATGGCCGATCGTATCGTCGATTTTCTTAAATGATAAAGGTTAGATGTAACTACTCAGCCCCGATCTTGCGCTGAACAGTGACGATTCATTCAACATCTTCTTGCCGATAAATAAAAAATTAGAAGTCTGTTCAGCACCGGGTCGGGAATCCTATGTCAAGGGATACGATTGTTTCCCGATGGGTCATCCATGAACGCTTTTTGTCGCCGTCCATGGCGACAAAAACCCTTGCCACAGGATCCAAAGACCCTGCGCAAGGATAGCTGAATAGTTACAAATTAGAATAGATTCTCTACAATGAAGCGTCTGGTGATTTTAATTATTTGTTATAATGATCCGGCGCAATAGTATCATTAATCATCTCCAAACCAGGGAGCAATCAATGACCAATAAAGGAACGATCGGCATCCTTACCGGCGGGGGGGATGTCCCCGGTCTCAATCCAGCGATCCGCGCTGTCACCATTCGCGCCAAACGTGAAGGTTACCGGGTTATCGGTATCCGCCGCGGTTGGGCGGGGCTGGTTGAAATTGTCCGTGATGAAAAAGCCGACAACAGCGCCAACTTCATTGAACTGACAACGGATATTGTCAATCGCGCCGGACGGACTGGCGGAACCTTCCTCCATACTTCGCGCACACGGCCAAGCCACCTGCCGAAGGCCAATCTGCCCGAGCATTTGCGTGACAGCTACACCGATGCGATTAACGATCTGACCCCGGAAGTATTAAAAAATATCGATTTTCTTGGTCTGGACTTTCTCATTCCCATTGGTGGCGATGACACCCTGAGTTATGCCCAGCGCCTTCATGAAGAGGGGGTCAAAGTCGTTGCAATTCCCAAAACCATGGACAATGATGTGCCGGGAACAGATTACTGTATCGGCTTCTCAACCTGTGTTACTCGCACTATTGAACTGACCCACCGCTTACGCACATCCGCCGGCAGTCATGAACGTTATCTGGTTATCGAGGTCTTCGGACGCTATGCCGGCTTCACTGCACTGCTCCCAACCATGGCCGGCGCTGCCGATCGCTGCCTGATTCCTGAGCATCCAATTGAAATTGATTTATTGGCAGAATTGGCCACCAAGGATCGCAACCGCAATCCCAGCAAATATTCCGTTTTGCTGGTTTCTGAAGGGGCGGTGTTGAAAAATGACAAGGAAATGTCATTTGAAAGCAGTGAAGCGGACCAATACGGACACCGCAAGCTCGGTGGTATTGGAGACCGGGTCGCTGCACAATTAAAGGAACTCTCGCCGAAATACAATAATGGCCGTACCATTAATGTCTTGAATCAGCGTCTTGGCTACCTGGTTCGTTGTGGCGAGCCGGATGCTCTGGACTCAATGGTGCCCATGGCCTTCGGCAATCTGGCGCTGGATCTGGTGCTGGCAGGAACTTCCGGCCGGCTGGTAAGTATTCATAACGGACGTTATGACACGGTACCGATAACCACCGTCACTGGCCAGAAGAAAATTATCAATGTTGATAAATATTACAACATCGAGCGACTGCGGCCAAAGTACGAGTCATTTATGCATCAGCCGCTGTTTATTATGACCAGCGACAAGTGAACATTGCAGTGCAGTAGGGGCACGGCGCGCCGTGCCCCTACTGGTCACCACCGAGTTGATACTTTTCCAGCTTGTAGCGCAAGGTGCCGCGCGGTACGTTGAGGATGCGCGCGGTTTTGGCAACATTCCCGCCTGAAATGGTAAACGCTTTTTCCACCAGTTCCTGTTCAAAGCGATCGATAACATCTTCGAGAAAAATTCCTTCCGGAGGAATATCGCAATGTACCGGTAGAGCGCTTTGTGGTGCCTCACCCCAGATTTCGCGGGGCAACTGCGCCGGCTGGATGACCTCGACATCATTCATGATACAGATGCGCTCAACCACGTTGCGTAGTTCACGCACATTGCCGGGCCAATGATAGCGCAGCATCAGTTCAAGGGCTTCACGACTGAAAGAACGCATCTTTTTCTTGAAATTGAGGCTGAAGTGTTGAAGAAAGTGCTCCAGCAAAATCGGGATATCTTCGCGTCGCTCACGTAATGGCGGAATATGAATGGGGAAAACATTTAACCGATAGTAAAGATCCTCACGAAATTCTCTGCGTTCAATAGCATTTTTCAAATCAGCGTTAGTCGCAGCAATAATACGGACATTGATATCAATGTTACGATTGCCACCTAAACGACGGATCTTTCTATCCTCGAGAACTCGCAACAGCTTAACCTGCAAGCCAAGGTCCATCTCACCGATCTCATCGAGAAAAATGGTTCCCCCGTCCGATTCTTCAAATAGTCCGATCTTACGGTTTTTCGCATCGGTAAAAGCACCTCGTTCATGACCAAAAAGTTCTGTTTCCAGCAGGTTAAAAGGGAGTGATCCACAATTGATTTCAATAAAAGGATGAGCGCAGCGGGGTGACAGATTATGAATTGCCTGGGCGACCAGCTCTTTGCCGGTGCCACTGTCACCGGTTAACAGCACCGTTGAGGTTTCATGCTTTGCTACCTCACGAATCTGCCGGAAAATCTGCATCAGTTGGGGACTGTTGCCAACCATATTGATACCATCAGCATCGCGTGACAAGCGCTTGACCTTACGGCGCAGGCTTTGTGTTTCCAGAGCCAGTTTGACAATCAGCTGGATGGCGTCGGCTTTGAATGGTTTTTTTATGTAGTCGTAGGCACCAAACTTGAGAGCTTCAACGGCACTTTCAACCGTACCGTAGCCGGTAATAATAATGACCAGCAATTCCGGATCGATATCGCGCAGCGAGCGTAGCACATCAAGCCCCCTGCTGCTGCCGAGATTCAGGTCGAGCAAAACCAGTCCGATTTCATCTTCAGTAACGATATTGATAGCCTCAGCGGCACTGCCGGTCGAACAGGTTCGATAGCCGTCATCGGATAATATCCGTTCCAGATTTTCACGAATAAACGCCTCATCATCAACTATCAGAATTTTTTCCATGCTGTTCCTCCACATTCATATTGTGGCGCAACAATATCCTTATTCCTGCCCTCTGTGCAAACCAAAATGGTGAATTTTCGCCAGTAAAAAAGAGGGGAAATCAAGTTGTTTCTTCGGCCAAAGGGATGGGGTCGGAGCTTAAGGGGATGATGATCTGAACGCGGGTACCCTGTAGCAGCTTACTATCGATCTGGATATCGCCGCCATGCTCGGTGATAATATTGTGACAAATCGACAGACCCAGTCCAGTGCCATGCCCTTTCGTCGTAAAAAAAGGTTCAAACACCAGGGGCAACTGGTCAGCAGAGATTCCTTCGCCATTATCGGCAATGGTGATCATGATATTGTCGTCATGGAGTTCAGCACGGATCGTCAGCACGCCCCCTCCGGGCATGGCATCCAGGGCATTGTTGACCAGATTGAGGATCACCTGCTTAATCCGGTCGGCATCTAACAACAGATCAGGCAAATTGCCGGCAATATGTTCATCAATTGTGACCTGCTGACGCTGACACTGGTTGCGTAGCAAAAAAATGGAATCACGCAACACCCCATCTATGCGCCCATCATGCAGTTTAGGGGGTTTGGCGGCAGAAAATCGCAGCATCTGTGACACCAGCGATTCGAGGCGCTCAATTTCTTCGAGAGCGCGACGGATCAGCAACTGATCGGCTTGCTGGCCAAGCAGGCGATCATGCAATTCGTCGAGCAGCAAACTGACGCCTGTCAGCGGATTACGCACCTCATGAGCAATGCCTGCTGACATGCGCCCCAGGGATGCCAAACGATCCATGCGCGCCATCTGATGGCGCATGTTCACCCGCTCCGTGAGATCCTCTATGGTCAACAGCCACCCATCTTCCTGGCGAAAGCTCAAAGGAAAAAGTGCCAGTCGATAAGTCAGCTTACGACCATGACGCTCAACCGGTACATAAAGCGGACGGGAGTTTATGCTGCTGCAATCACGGTTATTAAACCAGCCTTCAAGTACATGTTTAAATTCCGGCCAGTCACGCAACAGCTGTTGCCAGTGCGGTTCGCCGGTCGGTCGCGGCATATCGAGAATACGACAGGCCGGACCATTGGCTGATGTTACCCGCTCCTCTGAATCAAAGGTGATGAGGCCGGTTTCAATATTTTCAAACAAGGTGTTTTTAAAATTCCGTTCCGAGATGATTTCTTTACGGGAACGGCGCAAGGCTTGCATCGTGCGCAGAAGTCGTTCTCGCCGCCGACTTAATTCTTCTACCATCTGATTAAAGGAATTCGCCAATTCACCAACTTCATCATTGGATTTGACATCCACTTTTACCCGCAACTCCTTACCACTGGTCATTTTGCGTGTGCCATCGGTCAGTAATTTGATCGGGCGGGCAATGTTATTGGAAAGGAGATAGGCAACAAAAGCAACAAACATGACGGTAACCGAAATAACCAGCCAGGACTGCATCAAGTAGTTATTGATTTCATTTTGAATCAGCAGGGCGGTCGAAGTGGCGGGCAAATGAAACAGATCGATTTCAGCACCGATAGTGACACCGCCGAACACACCAGATTGCTGATAAACACCGTTACGATAGAGGATCGGTGCGTAGGCCATGATCTTGTGTGACCCACCTACGTTGATGGTTGACAACACACCTGACTCGCCGCGTCGAACCAACTCGGCAACCTTGGGATAATTTGGATGGACAAAAGCGGCGGTCAGTAAATTGAAAGGAATTCTGCCGGCGTCAATGACGTCCTGAGGTGTATCGACAGTATAAGCGGATACCAGTTCACCAGTGACATCAAAGCCACGAAGATTCCAGAATTTAGGATGGGTAATCATCCACCCTTCATCATCAAACATGAATGCGTAATTTCCACTTTCATAGGACGGGAACACCGCATCCTGATCATCTATCGGGGAGATGTGCTGAGTGAAGGTCATCAGGTGACGATGATCAAGGGATAGAACTACTACCCCCTGCCATTCTCCCTGGCTGTAGACCGGAGTAGCAAAACGGATAACCCCAACGTATTTTTTGCCTTCTATCGCCTCAAGGGGATCAGCTGCACCCTGCAGTTGCTCATCGCGGGAAACATGCCAACCGGTAAGGTGGGTCGTCCAGATTTGACCAGGGAGAAGACGCGCTGCCTGCAGAAAATAATCTTCCCCAGGATATGTGGTTTGGTTACGATCGGTAATAACTCTTAATCGTTCACTGGGAAATCCGTTAACAATTCTGACCCGCTCCTGGCCAGTTGGATCGATAAAGGCCAGCTCACTGTAAAGTGGAATATTTTCACGAATTTCTATTGGATTACTGTTACTGCCACCACGATACCAGATCTCACGTTGGTGATTATTACCAAATTTCTGATAATTCTCCTGATCAGGGGTCAAGAGTGCCAGATCAAGAAGATTCCCTTCGATTTGCTGGAGAAAAACAGTTACCTGGTCGGCAACCATCTGGGTTCTTTTTTCCAGCGCTTTGGTCGCCTGCGTGTCGAGGGTTTCGGTGGTACGCTGACGTAGTAAATCTTCAACCAGGCGCAAGCTGTGGTGTGAATTGAATAAGAGCAATATCAGCGGCACCAGTGCTAATAGCAGCAGGGCACCCAGCACCTTGGAATGAAGTTTTATTTTTAGCATGTTGAGAATATAAACCAAAAATCAGACCGGCAGACAATTACCACGATCAGCTAAGCACGGACGCGATAGGAGGATGGCTGTGCAGCGACAGTTATTTGCAGCGGGAAACAACGTAATCAGCCAATTGAAACAGCGCCTGCCGGGTCTGTGAATCGGGAAATATTTCCAGCAAATCTTTGGCCCGTTCAATCCGTTGCAACGCTTTGTTGCGCGTATAGGCAATCCCCCCCTTTTCTTCGATCAGGCGGCAGACATAATCGAGATCAACAGGTGCCAGTTGTTCCGCCTCAACAATCCGTGAAATTTCCGAACGTTCCGTTGACAAACAACTGTTATAGGCATGGATCAAAGGCAGAGTCATTTTGCCTTCAAACAGGTCATGTCCCCTCTCTTTGCCGAATTCTTGCTGATCTGCGACATAATCAAGGGCGTCATCCATGAGCTGAAATGCCGTACCAATTTCCAGCCCGAATTCACGCAAGGCGGCTTCTTTTTCAGGTTCAACCCCCGCAAGAACCGCTCCCACCTGACAGGATGCAGCAATCAGGATCGCCGTTTTGTCGCGTACGACCTGCAGATAGCGGGTCTCATCAACGTCGAGATCACAGGTGTTGATAAGCTGCAGAATTTCCCCTTCCGCCAGTTGCGTTGTGGTATCGGCAAGAAGCTTTAAAATACGCAGGCTGTTGGAGCCAACCATCACAGAAAAGGATTTTGCAAAGAGAAAATCACCAACCAGCACAGAAGCCTGATTGCCCCAGACGGAGTTTGCAGAACGGTTGCCTCGACGCAAGTTAGCGCTGTCGACGACATCATCATGAAGCAAGGTTGCGGTGTGAATAAACTCCACCACCCCGGCAAGATCAATGTGTTTATCTCCCTGATAGCCGCACAAACGGGCACTCAACAGCAGCAGCATCGGCCGCAATCGCTTGCCGCCACTCGACAAAACGTACTGTCCGACCTGGCCGATCAACTCAACATCAGAAGTCAGGTGGTTTTTGATCTGCTCTTCAACCGCCTGCATCTCATCTTTAATCAGAGCTATAACTGTATCCATAGTTTCTTGTCTTTCCGGAACCTAAGCTATGCCAGGCGGCACAAAAAAAAGAGGTCAGTTAAAACCTGATGCCCTCGCAAAAAGCATCAGGTTGGATGGCTAAGCTCAAAGCGCCAACTGCAAGGCGCGCGATTATTGAGCAATGAGACGTACTTACCTGCGTCGCAGCAGTGAGAAGATGGCGACTGTTTTTAGACTGGCGCAGCAGTTGGTGAGTTGTTGCGCCGCCGGCAAAACTTCGGCATTCTAAAAAGGACCCCTGACAAAGTCAAATTCATTTGTCCAGGGCAGGTTCCAGCAGCGGATCTTCTCCAGTTGCCATCGGAACAAAACGAAAACGAACATTATCCCAGCGATAAGAACCTGAATGCCAGATCTGCTCAACCAGATACCATTCATCATCGAGCTCTGATGTGGTTTCTGTCAACTCGGAAAAAATAAGAATCTCCATGTCATCGATCACATAGTTGGCGTTGGTATCGGCCCAGTGAAATGGTCTGATACGAGTATGTTGATCTGCTGTTACCGGCAAGACAGACTGCTTACCATCAGGGTTGGCAATCATTTCACCGCTGATGGTTATTTTCTTTTCTAATGATTCATCGTTCGGTACACCAAGGCGGTAGTAAAGGTGCAGAGGGGTTTGGGGATTGCGGAAAATCCATCTGGCAACGCCGCTCGCCGGATCGACACTGGAAGCCTCAGGTTCAGAAGAAATAAATTCCCAGCCTGGTGGAAACTCCTCTTTAAGAATCATGCCCTTTAAGGGGGTATCAGCTGAAAGAACAACTTGAACCAGCAGTTCATGCCCTGGTGCTACATGAAGCGGGAGAAGTCTCTGGGCCTGCAGCTTAGGATCAAAGGGTGGACTTTGTGGCATAAAATATAACCAGGCAAGCAGCAGGATCGCAACAAGGATTAACCCAAGCGGCAAAAATTTGATGATTGTCATCCTGGTAGGTTGATGTTCTTGTTCCGGTTGATCCTGCACCTCTTTTTTGAGGATTTCCTCAAGGTCAACTTCAAGTGCCTCTGCCAGCTTCACGGCATTATCGCGTCTGATGGTGGGATAACGGTTGTTTTCCCAACGTGAAACAGTATCGGTGGTAACCCCGACTACCTTGGATACATACAATTGTGTCAGGCGTTTTTCTTCGCGGATACGTCGTAATGATGTACCGTCAACTGCGACCGATGATGAATCTAATAAATTCATAGCGTATTTAACCGCTTCCTTCTTGCTCAATCAGCGGAGTCTAACAGAATCCCAGTGTTACTATAACCCACTGAAGTCATTTGATTTACTACCTGAAGATGATCACAACCAGGACTTAAATTATTTTACTATAATTATTTTTATTTTTTTAGTTGAAATTAATTGTTTAACGTTTATAATAACAACCAGGAACAAATAAAAAACTGCTTAGCCCCGCGTTCCCCCTCCTGGCGCGGGGCATTTTTTGCCCAGTACCACCTACAACCCCTTAAATACCTTCATTAAATGCGGAACAAGCTGTTTTTTCCGCGACATTACCCCCTTGAGGCGGTAAAGATTGTCTGCTTCCTGAGGATAGCCAATAACATAGGGCAATTCACTGGGGCCGCAAGTCAGCAGACAACTTGTCTCCATAACAATATCAGTAATCAGCAATGCAGCCAGTTCATATCCTTTTTCCGCACGAATAGCCGCCAACTCGCTGGCCAGCTCCTGCTGGCGTGCATAGAAGGTATGAAAATTGACCACTTCCACCTGTCCCAGACCAAGCAAATAATTGCCGGCGGCATATTCCTTGAAATCGGTAAAAATCAGTTTGCGCGCCGGAGCACCACTGGCCATCAAACTACCAGCGGCAAACAGTCTGGCACCAAAGTCGGTATGTTCAAGACCGGACAAGTTTTCAAGCCAGGGAACCAGTTGACGATCGACTTCTGTGGTGGTTGGCGATTTCAAAATCAGGGTGTCGGATAACAGACCGGCCAGAAGCAGACCGGCAATTGAAGGATCAGGGGTCAGACCCGCCTGCTGATAAAGGGTTGCTACCAGCGAACAGGTACTGCCAAGGGGCTGATTGATAAAGCGGATTGGTTGATCCGTATGGAAGTTCCCGAGGCGATGGTGATCTATTACTTCAAGAATGTCCACCTTGTCAGCGCCTGGCACAGCTTGTGACAATTCATTATGATCGACAAGGATTAATTTTACCGGTGAACTTTTAATCAGATGACTCTTGGTTGCGACACCAACGATCTTTTTATCACCGGCACAGACGATGGCACCTGACTGTTTGCCGTGCATCAGCTTAACTCGTAATTCATCAAGCAGATCATCGGGCCTGACCGTAATAAAATCGGGATCTGCCAACTCCTTAACTGGTGTCGCCATCCGCGTCAGCCAAACTGAGTTGGCCGTGTCATAATCACTGACCAGGATAGATACCTGATTGTCCCGGGCCAGCGCAATCAGTTCAGCATCAATCGCTCCTCCCCCGCTGACAATTAACAATCGCACGCCGGCCTCAATAGCCCGGCGTTGTATACCAGGACGATCAGCGGTTATCAACACCGCTCGTGATGGATCCATTTCCCTGACCCAGCAATCAAAACTGGATTCACGTCTGGCACCAACGTAGAGGTTAAGATCTTCAACCACATCAGCAGCGACAAGATTGACCTCAACAGCGCTGAGACAACGCTGAATGGAACGTAAAGAGACCTTGATCCTCCGCATTTTGTCTGGATCTGTCGGCACCAGAAAAAATTCTGTGGCACGCTTCAGGAGCAGCAACCCTTGTGCTGTGCCCGCGTCATCGATCACCGGCAACATACGAATATGATGTTGATGATAGAGTTCAATAGCTCGCGACATCGGTTCATCCTGGTGAATAGTAATAGCCTTTTCCGTCACCACGTCCTTGATACGGGGATGAACATCGGACAACAGAATCGGCACATCAATCGCCAGCTCATCCAGAACGAACTGTGTCTGCTGATTGATATTTCCGGCGCGCGCCGCCTGCACGCCTGAAATTCCCTGGCTACGTCGCAATTGAGCGTAAGCCAGGGCACTGCAGATGGAATCAGTATCAGGATTACGGTGACCAACGACATAAATAACTGAATTTGTTTTCATAAAAAATCCACACCATAAAAGGGCTCATTCGCTGCGCAATTCACCGTACAAGTCGCCAACCCCTGCTGATTTGTTGATATATCCCTGTTGTAGACGCACTTCACTATCAAAACCGGTAAAAACATCATTATTACGACTCGTAGCAAATCCATAAAACAAGAACAAAACGATGATCAACACGAAGTTTATTGTTATTTTTTCACCATGTAAAAATGAGATATCATTGAATTTATGACTATTGACCTGAGATGAATTAATCGTCTAATCTATATATATTCAAAACTATAGCGGAGAATAATGATGGCGCAAACACCTTCAAGTACGCCTTTTGAAAGCGAAATTGATTATGACCGAGAATCTGAGATCCTCAAGGTTCTCGGCCATCCAATACGCCTTAAAATTGTTGCCGGACTCATTTCCCAGGCCTGCAACGTTAAAAAAATATGGGAATGCCTGGGTTTGCCGCAGGCTACTGTTTCACAGCATCTGGCATTGCTAAAAAACAAAAATATCATCATCGGTCGGCGCGAAGGTGTCGAGGTTTATTACCAGGTTACCTCACCGGAAGCGATCCGCATCGTGACCGCACTGCTGCAACATTTGCCTACAGCCAAATAATCGAGCTTCATGCCGGCACAAAGAAAAAAACGGTCGTTCTGTAAAGACGACCGTTTTTTTTTCTTTGTGCGCAAAAAAATCTATCTGCTGATCAACGTCGCTCCAGAAAAGACAAAAGCTCGTTTCACCATCCGTGCTTTACGCTCTCCAGAGCACATAGCGCGAAGATAAAACCAGGTTTTTCTGCATTCCTTTGTCCCCTCAACGGCTCAGCCAGGGGTTTTATGCCCGAACCAATAGCCTGAGTGAAGTGAATAGCCGGGAAAAACTATTTACCAGAACGGATAGCCGCAACGGTCTTGCCACGAATGCCCCAATTCTCCGGGGGTATCTCTTCGATGACTACATGAGTGGCTTCGGGATTTTTACCTAGCACTTCTTTCAAAACAAGGGTAATCCGATCCATGAGTTCTTCTTTTTTTTCTGCGCTGATTCCTTCAACTGTACGAACAGTAACAACCGGCATGTGCTTCTCCTTTCGTTAAACGGACGCTTAAACGGTGATTATAGCGCCTGCAGTGAAAGAATCAAGGACCAAATCTCTTCAGGAGCCAACAAAACAGTCTCAGGCAGGTGGGTATTTTTGCTCCTGCGCCAGCGCAGACTTTGGTTTTCACCCGTGTCATCAGGTATAATAAAAGTTAAACTTCTACCTGGTGGAGCTACCAATGCGAGTCATCATTCTACTGTTCCTCATCTTTTTGACTGGCTGTGCCAGTCGTGGCACTCTGGTCTGGCAACATTCCGAAGGCTATGGCGACCAGCAATTACAACAGGCACAAAAAGAGTGTCGCCAAATCGCTCAACGCGAGGCTCGCTACCCCTACCCCTACTATTATTACGGCGATTCCCTCTTCCCTTTCTATCGCCCTTTTTATTATCAGGATAGGCATTATTATGCTGAAGATTGGATCTGGCGCGATCACTTTACGCAAATGCGCTACCAGGAAGAGTTAAGCAGACTCTACCGCGTCTGCATGGAGGCTAAAGGGTGGCGGCTGGTCCGCCTCCCCCCGGCGGGAGCCTGATATTAATCTCTGCAACCCCATCCTGCACCCCCCACCGAACACCAGCAATTTTCTATTGCCTGGCGTCTTTATTAGTCTGCTTGCCGGATTTTTGCTGATTCCAGCCGTTTTTTTACCTCTTTCATATCCTCCCAGACCAGTTTTTTTTCTGCTGGTGACCGGAGCAGATATGCCGGATGAAAGGTCGGCATCAGCGCTGACCCGGCATAAGTATACCAATGACCACGCAAGCGACTGATCGGTGTCTCGACCCCTAACAGGGTCTGGCTGGCAAAGCGTCCCAACGCCACAATAACCTTGGGTTTCAGCAGTGCCGGCTGGCGCTTGAGATAGGGCTCACAAGCCGCGACTTCGTTAGTAAGGGGATCACGATTTACCGGGGGACGGCACTTGATCAGATTGCAGATATAGACATCTTCAGGTGACAACCCCATGGCAAACAGAATGCGTTTCAGCAATTGCCCTGCTTCACCAACAAAGGGCAAACCCTGTTGATCCTCTTCGTAACCAGGTGCTTCACCAACAAAAACCAGATCGGCTGACGGGTTACCGCGACCAAAAACCACTGTGTTACGTTGTTCGTGCAAGAGGCAAGCGCGGCACTGCTCAACCTCCGCTTGGAGCTCAGACAAGGACTCCATCATTGGTGTTGGTGGTTCAAAAGCCAAACCCGCAGGGACATTATCTGCACTGTGTGTAGCAACAGCAGGAACAATGGTGTTAAAACCCAGCTCCAGCAGGTCCTGCAAAAGACTACGTGCCTGGCAGACATGGGTGTAGCATTCGTGGTACAATTTACTTGTCATGAGCGTTTGAGTCACCTGTCTTGTTGATGAACTGAGATGGCGTCGCAAAAACTCACCGACTGCTGCGCCAGTCTAAAGAACAGTCGTCATCGTCTCACTGCTTCGAGGCAGGTAAGTACGCCTCATTGTTCAACCATGGCGCGCCTTGCAGGTGGGGCTTTGAGCTGAGCCATCCAACCTGATGCTTTTGGCGAAAGCATCAACTTAAATATGCATAAAGGGTCGTACATGTTCCCTTTTTTTATCCTGATCCTGCTGTTTGTTTTCGTCCCAGAACCTGTTTATGCCTGGGGTGCCGGAGTTCATCTGGGTACTTGTCTGCGCGTACTGGCGGCGCCGGAGATCTTGCCACAGACGCTGCAGGCCTTACTGGCCGCCTACCCCCTCGACTACCTGTACGGCTGCATCGCTGCCGACATTACCCTGGGGAAAAAACACACCCATCATCTGGAACATTGCCACAACTGGCGGATCGGGCGCAAAATCCTCGAACGCGGCAAGAATCACGGTCCTGAAGCAGAAGCATGTGCGTATGGATACCTATCTCATCTGGCTGCCGATACGGTAGCACACAACTATTTTGTCCCCTACAAACTCGCCATGACCTTCAACACCACTTTTCACAATCACGCCTATTGGGAAATCCGCGCCGATATAGGTGTTAAAAAGGAAACCTGGCAGATTGCCCAGCAACTGGCTAAACGCAACAATAGCAACCTCGACAAGGTCCTCAGCGGATCTATCGCCGATACGATTTTCTCTTTTGGAACCAACAAGCAGATCTTTAATTCGATGATGCTGATCAGTCGCTTAAATCGTTGGCAAAAGATGGTTGAGACCATCGCAGCCCATTCCCGCTGGCCCTTTGATCGTGCTGAGCACGATGAATATATGGCCCTCGGGCTGGAGGCCGTGTTTAGCATTCTCAGTGACGAAAAAAGTCCCTACTGGAACGCCGACCCGACCGGCGATCGTGCCCTGACAGCGTCTAACCTGATTCGCAAGAACATGAAGCTGCTATGGCTCGACGGCAAACTGGAACAGGAAGATTCTGATCTGATTCTGCAGGAATTGCGCACCCGCTTCAAGCTCGGCATCACTAATCCCGATGAGATTCTGCCGTTATTTACCGTCGTTTAACGTGCCTGATCTTTCTGCCAGGCGGCAGAAATACGATCCAGCAATTGCTCGGCCACATCGGCTTTGCTCATCAACTCAAGATCTTCCATGCGCCCATCAGGGTAGAGAAAACGCACAATATTGGTTTCCACATCAAAACCGGCCCCCGGTGCTGACACATCGTTGGCAACGATCATATCAAGGTTTTTACTGACCAGTTTTTGCCTTGCATGTTCCAGCAGTTTTTCAGTTTCTGCGGCAAAACCGACAAGGAACTGCCTGTCTTTACGTCGACCCAGTTCAGCAAGAATATCCGGAGTTCTTTCCAGTTCGAGACTCATGTCAGCAAATTTTTTCTTCATTTTTTGTTGCCGTCGCAGCACCGGACGATAATCGGCAACCGCCGCTGCCTTGATGACCACATGAGCATCAGCAAAACGATCGATTATCACATCGTACATCTGCTGGGCAGAAACAACCGCAACCACCTCCACCCCGACAGGGGGTTTGAGCTGCCCCGGCCCCGCCACCAGGGTCACCTCGGCCCCACGCCGACGGGCAGCTGCTGCAATGGCGAACCCCATGCGGCCGGAAGAGTGATTGGTCAGGTAACGCACCGGATCGATCTCCTCACGGGTCGGACCGGCGCTGACGATGATTCGACAACCCGCCAGGTTCTTGGTGGTCAGGATATCTTCGGCAGCAACAACAATATCCTGCGGTTCAGGCATTTTTCCCTGCCCGGTCCAGCCACAGGCAAGTTCACCACATATCGGTTCAAGCAAATGATAACCGACATCACGCAGAATTTTTGCGTTACGCTGATACAGCGGATTTTCGTACATATTGGTGTTCATTGCCGGAACCACCAGCACCGGCGCCTTGGTTGCCATGACCGTGGTTGTCAACAGATCATCGGCCAGCCCCTGGGCAATTTTGCCGACAAGGTTGGCTGTTGCCGGTGCAAGGATAAACAGATCGGCGCGATCTGCCAGGGAAATATGGCCAATTTCCTGCTCCTGGTAAAGATTAAACAGTTCAGTATGAACCGGTTGCCCAGAGAGGGTTTGAAAGGTTAACGGCGTTACAAATTCGCAGGCCGAGCGGGTCATGACAACATGAACCCTGGCGCCGGCCTTGGTCAGCAGGCGCAACAGTTCAACCGCTTTGTAGACGGCAATGCCACCGCTGACGCCAAGTATAATGGTTTTGCCCTTTAGCATCTGTAAGCCTTTAGGTCAAAAAGGGATTATAGCGCTTTTCCTGACCGATCGTCGTCGCCGGACCATGGCCGGGATAAACTTTGGTTTTATCGGCCAGACACAAAAGTTTTTCTTTAATATTGTTAATCAGTTGTTGATGGTTGCCGCCCGGAAGATCAGTACGACCAATCGATCCGCTGAACAGGGTATCGCCAACAAACAGACAGTCACCAACATGCAGGCAAACACCACCGGGCGAATGTCCCGGGGTATGAATGACTCTGATCGACAAGTCTCCAAGTAGGATCATTTCCCCATCCGTCAATAACCGAGTCGGTTTCGGCGAACTGCTGGTAGACAGGCCAAACAAGGCAGCATGCTCGGCAGCGCGCTCTAATAAGGGGGCATCATCCTGATGGATCAGCAGCTCGCAACCGGTTTTGTCAATCAGTGACCGATTAGCACCGATATGATCAAAGTGGCCATGGGTGTTGATCACCATGGTGAGGGTCAAATCATGCCGGCGCACGATCTCCAGGATGCTTTCAACATTGCCGCCGGGATCAACCACCGCAGCTTTGCCGGTATTTTCACTGCCGACAATATAGCAATTTACCTCGAGAGGACCGGTCGGCAGACTGGTCAATATCATCAATTTTCTCCTTTTTCATTCATCAGCGAAAACAGATCGAGATTCCGGTTTTTCAACTGTTCACCCAGGGTTGCTCCTAACGGGCGATCATGACGACGGTCACGCCGACTGTCGAGCCGCTCTTTTGTTGCTGATGGAGCAGGTGTTGCTCCTGGTTGCGGCAGTTCGGACGGCAGAACCGCCTCTTCGCTTTCGTACCCCATATAGAAATAACGATCAAAAAGCCGATGATAGGATGTCCACCCTTGGGACTGCTGTTCTTTTTCAACATGTAACTGTACAGCGTTGATTTTTGAGTCCAGATCATCAATAAAATTGAGGATAACCGCTTCGAGAAATTTTGGCCGTTTAGGCGAGCCAAAGTCATATTGGCCATGGTGTGATAACAACAAATGTTTGATCATCATTGACAGTTCGGTTGGAAAGCCGGGAATGGCGCGCACCTGGTCTTCAATCATCTGCACACCAATAACAATATGACCGAGCAATTTTCCCTCATCAGTGTAACCGAAGGAACGATCAAAGGATAATTCCATCACCTTGCCGACATCATGAAGCATGGCACCACTGATCAGCAGATCCCGATTAACCTGGGGGTAGCGTTTGGCGACATCAAGGGCAAGGGCCGCCACCGCCAGGGAATGTTCGAGCAGACCACCAATATAGGTATGGTGCATCGACTTTGCCGCTGGTGCCCGTGAATAGAGGCGGTAAAATTCCGGGTCGTCAAAAAAGGCGCGCAACAAATCCCTTATGTAGGGATTTTTCAGCGAACCAAGTAACTGGTCAAGCTCACCTCGCATTTCTTCGGCAGAACGACTGCTGACCGGAAGAAAGTCGCCGATATCGACAGATTCTTCAGCAATTTTTTCAAGTTGTTGTACAACCAGCTGCATTTTTCCCATATAAACACTGGCTTTGGCATCAACGCGAATAAAGTCGTCAGCAGCAAACAGGCTTGACAGTTCATCGATACGATCCCAGACCTTGGCTTCGACTTCGCCGGTTTTGTCCATTAATTTGAGGGTCATATAGGGTTTGCCGTTTTTTGCCATGGCGGTGATCTTGTCACGCACCAGAAAAATGCTGTTGACGCGATCTCGTTCTTTAATTTGATTGACGTATATTTCTTTCACCTGGTCCTCATCTGTGTCTGTGCTGAATGTAAAATATGAACTGCCGTATTCAGGCCATCAAGGGCAGCACTCATGATCCCTCCGGCATAGCCGGCGCCTTCTCCGGCAGGAAACAGGCCGCGATGGCTGAGTGATTCTCCTGTTGCATCACGCAGGATGCGTAAGGGAGCGGAAGTTCGCGTCTCGACGCCGATCAGGGTTGCCTCCTCACTGACAAAACCACGCATCTTGCGATTAAAGTATGGTAGCGCACGACGTAAGCCGTTGGCAACGTAAGGAGGCAAACAGTCATCAAGGTTCGCGTGAACAACGTTGGGACGACAACTTGAATGCAGACGCCCACCGCGGCCATGGAGAAATTCCAGCAGTGGTTGCGCCGGAGCACGCCAACCGGGTTCTCCTGCCTGCCAGGCTGCCCGTTCCCAGCGTCGCTGAAACTCCATCCCGGCCAACACATCATGATCATCGAAATCAGCGGGGGTTACGGTTACCACCAGCGCGCTATTAGATAAAGGGGCATCGCGGCGATAATCACTCATGCCGTTGACCACTACACCGCCGGCTTCAGAGGCAGCGTTGATAACCGTACCGCCAGGGCACATGCAGAAGGAATAGATACCACGACCGCTGTCAGGATCATTCCAGGTTAAACGATAGTCGGCCGCCGGCAGCAAAGGATGATCAGCCAAACCATATTGAATCTGATTAATCAATTCCCGGGGATGTTCAACCCTTACACCGATAGCAAAAGGTTTGGGTTCAAGTTTGACACCGGCAGTTGCCAGCATCTGATAGGTATCGCGGGCACTATGCCCCGGAGCCAAGACCAGCCGGTCACAAGACAGCTGCTCGTCATGGTTGACCACGGCCGCCACAACGCGTCCCTGACTCATGGTAAAATTGGTCAGTGTGCTTAAAAAGCGGACATGGACACCTAAATCCGTCAACTGCCGGCGAAAGTGGATAAGTACTTGCCGTAAACGATCACTACCAATGTGGGGTTTGGCCTGGTAGAGAATATCAGCCGGTGCACCCATAGCAACCAGGCTGGCCAAAATACGGCTGATACCTGGATGATTCAGCCTGGTGGTCAATTTGCCATCAGAAAATGTGCCTGCGCCACCTTCGCCAAATTGCACATTGCTGTTGTCATCCAGAATACCCTCAGCCCAGAAACGTCGCACATCCAGCAAGCGCTGCTCGACCGGTTTGCCACGCTCGAGCAATGTGACCTGACAGCCACTTTCCGCAAGCGTCAAAGCACAAAAAAGTCCGGCCGGCCCCATCCCAGCGACAACAACATGAAGCGGTTGTGCCGCCTTATCAATAATCAGCGGGACATCCTCAATCGACTGTTCGAGCTTTAGACAGGAACCAAATTCAGCTAAAAACCTTTCTTCATTCTTTACTTCAATCTCAACAGTATAAACTCTCAATATGCGTGATTTTTTGCGGGCATCAATACCTTTGCGTAGAATTTTCCAGTGCTGAATCTGATCCGCTTGACAGCCGAGCACAGTAGCGATTTTGTTACCGAGATGCGCTTCCTCTTCGTTCAGTTCAAGGGTCAGATCCCGAATCCGCAATGCCATATCAGTCCTAAAACGCAACCAGAAGGTCAAAAGCAGGTGATTATTCAGCACCCACTTTGTACGGCATTGGGTCTATCATGACAAGGGTGTCTGTCGACATGGACGGCGACAGTCGAACGGCCCTGGATGGCGCAAAGTGTCCCTTGGCGTGATAGACCCAGTCCCATGTTCAACAGATACAAAAAGAGCAGCCTTGCGGCTGCTCGGTTGAACGATATTTATAGAGCGCTAAGGTCGATCTGTCAATCATTCTGCAAACGCACGGTAAGAACAGGCAGTGGCGATTTGCGTACCACCTTTTCTGCGGTGCTGCCAAAGAGAACATGGTCGAGACCAGTACGTCCGTGGGTTCCCAGAACAATCAGGTCAGCCGCAAGTTCCTGTGCCTGATGGATAATCTTTTCATAGGGCAGTCCCGGCACAATAACCGTTTCATAATTCTCGTAGTTACCCAAATGCTGCCGGCAGAAGCTTTCCATCAGTTTTTTTGCCCCTTGCTCAATCTCTTCTTCGAGCTTTTCAAAAGATATATGCGGGACATAAAAACCGCGCAGATCGACCGGTTCGTTGATGACATGAAGCAGAATCAGCCGTGCTGAATATTTATTGGCCATATTCAATGCCAATTGAAAAGCGTTGTTGGAACTTTCAGAAAAATCGACGGCAACCAGAATGGCAGTAAAGTCTTTCATGCTGACCTCCTCGCTTAAAGATGACGCATTAACTGACAATCAGACACTTGAAATTGTAGCATTGAAACGCTGCCTGTCAAGGCACCTTTAGTAACCTTCGCCCGGAAATACCACCGAAATTACAAGTAGTTTTTTTTGCTGTTTCAGCACCAGAGACGGTGAATGCCGGCTTGGCAGCCATCACTATTTCTCAATCTTGCGCGCAGAATCGTTGCATGAATCCATGTGTCTGCATGCCGGCATTAAAGGCCAGGGAGCGAAGCATCACAAAAAACACTTGTTTCAGGCAGTTATTCTTGAGGAAGAGTTTTGATCAGCTCTGCAGCCATTCTGCCTTCGTCTGAATCGGGAACAAAATTGGTAATAATCTCTAGTTGTTGCCTTGCTCCTGAATAGTTGCCGTCACGCAGGAACAGTACCGCCAAACGATAACGGGCCTGCACCAGTTCCGGTGCCAGCTCGATAGTGCGACGCAAGGCTACTTTTTCCAGAGTTGTTTCTTCGGTCAAACGATATACTTCGGCCTGATAGTAATGGGCCGGGGCAAAGTTCGCCATCATCATGATCGCCTCGCGAAAAGCTTGCAGGGCCGAAGCATAGTCACCTTGTTGCAAAAAAGCGTACCCCTTACCGGTCATGGCAATGTGGGTACTGTCAAAAAGAAGGTTATTAGCAGCACGATCAAAATAGATAATTGCCTTATCCCACTCTTCCATGACCAGGTAAAGATTAGCCAGGTTGTTCTCATAACGTGGATCATTAGTGGAAAGCCTTATCGCCTCCAAGTAATGAGTTTCAGCCTCCCGATAGGCACGACGCTCCTGATAGGCCTGTGCCAGGGATGCGCGAATGGCGGCATTGGCAGCATCGAGCTCAACCGCCTGGAGCAGCTCACGCAGCGCCGCACTGGGATTATTTGCCTGCAAATGGGCCTCTGCCAGTTTGTGGTGCACATCGGCTTGATGACGGTTTTCAGCCATACGATTGGTCGTGCCGGCACATCCGGTAAGAACAAGCACAGCAACCAGTAGAAAACCAGGCAGATTTTTTGTCATAGAGAGGTACTCCAATGGGGTTACATTGAGGCCAGATAACGACCAAGGCTGGCCAGGCTTTTGTCACGTAAAAGCTGTAAATCTTCCTCTTTTTTGCTGAGGATAACACCCTCCTGTTTGATAACCAGTGCCTCGGGGGGTTGAGTAATAGGTATTTTACTCCAATAGTTCTGCTTGTCTGCAGGTGACAGCAGGTGAAAATCTGATTCTGTCAAAACAAAGCCCATCGATTCGACAAATTCGTTGCCTTCTTCGTAAATGGTTGTGGCCTCGGTGCAGGGCACCTCCCCTTTTTCCGGGACAAAAAATATCGAGGTATGCGATTCCAACAAATAAAAAGCAACCATCACCAGCGCTTTACCGCCAGCACCTAACTGCAACAGATACGCACGGCAGGGTTGGGGCGGATAACCGCTGAAGGCCAGCTGAATCGCCGACGGCGATGATTGCAGATAGGTGACCTTGGTGGCAGGAGCAGAAAGAAAATTTAGCTGTTTATGCTGAATAAACATTGGCTACCCCGAGATGATGGTGGCAATCAGTATCATCTGAAAAAACCTGGAACCAAAAAAAACCGTTACTAATCCAGACCAGCAAAATCGGTTAACAGCTTTATTCTCGTGAAACGATCGGAGATGTCCTGGTGGTTGATTTCCTTGAGACGTTCGAGGCTGAACTTTTCTACGGTAAATGACGCCATCACCGTGCCAAAGACAATCGCCTTGCGTAGATTCGCTTCGCTCAGGTTACGTGTGGCCGCCAGATAGCCGAAAAATCCGCCGGCAAAGGTATCACCCGCACCGGTCGGATCAAAAACCTCTTCCAGTGGAAAAGCCGGTGCTGCGAAGATCGATCCTTCACCAAACATCAGCACGCCGTATTCACCGCGCTTGACAACAAGGGTCTTGGGGCCATAACTGCGAACAATGGCGGCCGCCTTGACCAGATTGGGTTCTTGCGCCAGTTGCCGGACTTCCGCTTCATTGATAATCAGGATATCAACCAATGCCAGGGTACGCAGCAAAGCTTCTTTCTTGCCGTCGATCCAGAAGTTCATGGTATCACAGGCAACCACCCCGGGGGCCGCGACCTGGCTTAATGCTTCACGCTGGATATCAGGGTCAATGTTAGCCAGAAAAACATATTCAGCCTGGCGATAGTGTTCGGGCAATTGTGGTTTGAAGTTTTCAAAAACGTTGAGCTGGGTATCAAGGGTATGGGCTTCGTTGAGATCGTAGTCGTAACGTCCGCGCCAGCGGAAGGTTTTTCCCGGAACCCGCATCAAGCCGTCGAGGTTAACCTTTCGTGAACTCAAAAAATCAACATGTTCCTGGGGAAAATCTGCACCGATAACCGCCAGCAGACTAACGTCGGTAAAAAAACTGGCTGAAGCGGAAAAATAAGAGGCAGAACCCCCAAGGATCTCTTCAACCTGACCAAAAGGGGTAGCGATGGAATCAAGGGCAACACTGCCGACGACAAGGATACTCACGTGACCAATTCCTTCATATTAAAACGAAACATTCTGATTGATATATTTACCGATAATCGGTGCCAACGCTTGTCGAGTCTCGTCCGGAATCAGGCCTTTATCGGTCATGATGGCAAATTCCAGCGCTTTGTCACAGTTACAGCTTAGCTGCTGTTGGCGAAGCTGTCCAACCGCCGTTTTGATAATCGCGCGCGCGGTTGCCACATTATGTCGGATAATATTGAGAACCGCTTCAACCGATACATCATCGTGCCCATCGTGCCAGCAATCATAATCGGTTGCCAACGCCACGGTGGCGTAGCACATCTCTGCTTCGCGCGCCAGACGTGCCTCGGGGATATTGGTCATGCCGATAATATCAACCCCCCAACTGCGATAGATATGTGATTCCGCCCGGGTAGAAAAATTAGGTCCCTCAATACAGATATAGGTTCCGCCGGCATGCACGGTTGCGCCAACCTCACGCGCGGATTTTTCGAGGATTGCAGCCAGGTCGGCACAAATCGGGTCGGCAAACTGGATATGGCCGACGACTCCCTGGCCGAAAAAGGTTGATGCACGCTTGCCCTGGGTACGATCGAAAAACTGGTCGGGAATGACAATATGACCGGGGACAATCTCTTCTTTCATGCTGCCGACAGCTGACACCGAGATAATCTGAGTCACCCCAAGTTTTTTCATGCCGAAGATATTGGCACGATAGTTCACTTCTGACGGAAGAAAACGATGGCCACGACCATGGCGAGGCAGAAAAACCATCCCAATCCCGTCCAGGGTGCCCGTAATGAATAGATCTGATGGGGCGCCAAAAGGGGTTTCAAGAGCAACCTCCTTAACCTCCTGAAGCCCTTCAATCTCATAAAGCCCGCTACCACCTATCACCCCGACCACTGGTGTTTTCATCATCAAATCTCCTTGTTCGTCAGCAGCATCGTTCAACACTGGATTTGTCCATTTTCCCCTTCAGTTGACCACAGGCAGCGTCAATATCACGGCCCTTGCCGGCACGCAAGGTTGCGATCATGCCGCGATCCAGAAGATAGCTCTGAAACGCCCTGACGGTATTATCATCAGGTGATTCAAAATCGGCACCCTGATGTTTGTTAAAGGCGATCAGGTTTACTTTACAACGCACCGGATGTAGCAGTTTCACCAGCTTTTTTGCCATCGCCAACGAATCATTTACCCCTCTGATAAGGATGTACTCAAAGGTCACTCGTTGTTTGTTGTGCTGACTGAACTCAACACAGGCAGGGATCAATTCAGCCAGGGAAAAACGCTTATTGATCGGCATCAGACGACTGCGTACCTCATCATCGGCAGCATTAAGGGACACGGCAAGATTCACCTTGATGCGCTCTTTAAGCTCCAGTATCTCAGGTACCAGGCCGCAGGTCGAGAGGGTAACACGCCGCGCGCCATAACCAAGACCCTCATCAAGATACAGGATATTCAGCGCGGCTACGACATTATCGAGGTTATGCAGCGGCTCTCCCATCCCCATCAGTACAATATTGCCGATGGGCCCATCTTCGAGGGCAGCGCACACCTGATTGACGATCTCAGCAACGCTTAAGTTACGCAACAAACCGGAAGTTGCCGTCATACAGAAAGTACAACCCATGGCACAACCTGCCTGGGTTGAAATACACAAGGTCGCTTTTTCGGTTTCCATCGGGATGCGTACCGCTTCGATCGTGGCACCATCTTCAAGCTGAAACAGATATTTGCGCGTACCGTCCCGACTCTGCTGGACAGTGACTGGAGTCAAGGTTGAAATCCGGCAGTGTGCTGACAACTTCTCCCGCAGCGCCTTGCTGATATTGGTCATTTCAGCAAAATCAGTGACCCGCTGCTGGTAAATCCATTTGAGCAATTGCCCGGCACGAAATGCTGGTTGCCCGAGTCTGGCAAGATAAGTCGCCAGATCCGCGTCGGTCATATTTTTCAGATCAATTTTATCGTCCACAAAATCCCTGCCCTATAACTGATCAGAACGCCTGGAGCTCATAAAATTCAAGCCCTTCGGCAGTGTACCGAAGGGCTGTGTGATAAACAAGTTTTATACTAAAAACGTAACTATTCACCACTATCCTGGTGCAGGGCCTTTGGGTCCTGTGGCAGAGGTGTTTGTCGCCATGGATGGCGACAACAAGCGGTCATGGATGACCCAACGGGAAACAATCGCGTCCCTTGACATAGGATGCGAAGATCCGGTGCTGAACAGTTACCTAAAAACAACGTTACAGCAATTCAAGGCCGCTAAAGAAATACCCCAGTTCAAAAGCTGCTGTTTCAGGAGCATCGGAACCATGGGTGGCATTTTCACCTATGGAGATACCGAATTGTTTGCGCAATGTGCCTTCCGCTGCTTCGGCCGGGTTGGTGGCGCCCATCAAGTCGCGCCATTTACGGATGGCATTATCTGCTTCAAGCGCCATGACCACACAAGGGCCACTGCTCATGAAGTCGGTCAATTCGCCAAAGAAGGGGCGTGCACTATGGACGGCATAAAAGCCTTCCGCCTCGACCTTGCTCAGGTAAAGTTTTTTCAAACCGACCACCTTGAAGCCTTCGGCGTAAATACGGGCGAGAATCTGCCCGGCATGGCCGGCGGCAAAAGCATCGGGTTTAATGATCGCAAAGGTTCTTTCCATTCTTCTTTCCTCCTGGATAGTGGCCCGCATTAACGCAGTGCCGGTTAAGGTTCATATATTCGATCAGTGGTGAATGATGTCTGCAATCAACGGCAGCAATTGCTGCAGGGCTCGTCCTCTGTGGCTGATACGGTTTTTAATCTCAACCGGCAGCTCGGCCATGGTTTTGCCGTATTCCGGTACCAGGAACAGGGGATCATAACCAAAGCCATTGATGCCGCGCTCCTGGTCAATAATCAACCCGTCAACCCGTCCTTCTACCGTTGAACAGCGCCCATCAGGCCAGGCCAGGGCGATACAACAGTGAAAATGTGCTTTACGCTGGTTCACAGGAATCCGCTGCAACTCCTTCACCAGCCTCAGATTATTGGCTTTATCGTCACCCTGCTCACCAGCATAGCGGGCGGAAAAGACGCCTGGGGCACCGGCCAACACATCAACACTCAGACCACTGTCATCAGCAAGGGCTGGATAACCGGAAAAACGCGCCAGGGTCAACGCCTTTTTTATGGCGTTATCTTTAAAAGTGACTCCATCTTCTTCAACAACGGGTGGATCGTCAAGCTGATCCAGCCCCACCAGATCAAGGGCAAGAGAGGCCAGTAATTGCCTTAATTCGCGCAACTTACCCTGGTTGGTTGTCGCCACCAGCAGTTTCATCATTGGCTGCCCAGGGCAGCTTGCTGCAATTGCTTTAAATCGTTACAACCAGCTAGGGCGAAATCCCGCATAGCGTCCAATTCCGCAGCACTAAAGGGCACCTCTTCGGCGGTACCCTGCACTTCAACAAAACACCCTGAACCGGTAATGACAAAATTCATGTCAACGTCGGCACTGGAATCTTCATCGTAGTTCAGATCCAGGATCGGTCCCCCTTTAACAATACCGACACTGATCGCAGAAACACTGTCGAGGAGCGGCATTTTTTTGAGCTTTCCCTGTTTGACCAGCCCGGCCAGGGCATCATGGAGTGCAATATAGGCACCAGTGATAGAAGCCGTACGGGTGCCGCCGTCAGCCTGTAGTACGTCACAATCGATTTGCACCGTGATTTCCCCCATAGCCTTCAGATCAGTAATTGCGCGCAAGGAACGACCGATCAGACGTTGGATCTCCTGGGTGCGCCCGGAAAGTTTGCCTTTACTTGCCTCACGCATGGAGCGGGTATGAGTGGCACGTGGCAACATACTGTACTCTGCCGTAACCCAACCGCGTCCTTCACCACGCATAAAAGGCGGGACGCGTTGTTCTACTGTGGCATTGCACAACACTTTGGTTTCACCAAAACTCACCAGCACAGATCCTTCGGCATACCGCGTGAACCCACGCTGAAAACTGATCTGACGTAATTGATCCGGTTGGCGGCCGTCAGGACGAGATTGATTGGAATGTATCATTGGCGGGTTTCCCTTAACAGAGTGATATAATTCTGGATACCGTCAAAAACAGATTGTGCCAGACGGTTTTGATAGTTTTCCTGCCGCAACTGACGCAACTCATCGGGGTTGCTCAGATAGCCGATTTCAAGTTGTACAGTGGGCAGAATGCCACGGCCCAGGGATAATAACGAAGAGGAATAAACCCCTCTTACCTCAAGTTCACTTTTTTTCATCGCGTCTGATAGGTGCTGAGCTAATACCATACTACCCAAAGAAGGGTTGAGCGGTTCATCTTCGTCACGTACCAACAGATCGATCCCCCTGACTTCTGGAGAAAAAGATGTCTGGGCGTGGAGCAGGATCCACAGATCAACATCTTCGCGCAACGCCGATTCCAGCCGTTGATCCAGGCTAATATCATAATCGCCGCTGCGACTGACATACACCGGGACACCCAGGCGCATACGCAGGAGCCGGGCAAGACGGTCAGCAACCTCAAAAGTCAGCAGTTTTTCGTTGTAACCATCGGGGGCAATGACTCCGGTGTCCAACCCGCCGTGGCCCGGATCAATGGCAATTGCGCGGATGACCGGTCCACGACTGCTTTCTGCCCGACGCAATAGACGATCAAACAGAGCTTCCAGTCCATCACGCTGTGTCTCGGTGGCTACAGGTTGTTGCGGCTCAAGGTGACGAAAAAAAACAGGCCGGCCGGCTAACTGGGCTAATTGCGACTGGATAAAGCTTTCAGAAACACGTAATCGGCCATCAATGAAGACCGGCTTATCCTGGATGGGATAAAAGCTATCGCCGATACGCAGATAACCGCTGGCAGGGGTTAAAACGGCCCAACCGCGATTGGTACGGATACGATAAGTGTGGGCGACGGAATCCCAGTGGCCGGTCAGATTAACAATCTTGAGGATATCTTCCAGAGCGACATAGGATACACCCTGCTGCCGATAGACATCCTCAATCACCGCCGCCTGTTGCCCGCGCATGGTGATTTCAACAGCAGCAAAAGCCGTTGTGCTGAAGATCAGAAAACAACATAAAAGCAAAACAAAACGCATGGCAACTCCTTCAAAGCGCAAGGTTATAGCCCAGGTATCCTGCAGCTGTCAATCGTGCGCAGGCACCAGGGGCCGACCTGACTGAGCATTCATATCCAGCGCTTTCAACATGCGTCGGGTCAAGATTTCTTCAAGTTCGTCCTGTGCCTTTTGTTCTATTTTCATCGTGCGGATTTGACCACCGGCAACCATACCATGACCGCCTGCCGTTCCCAGACCTGACACCATTTCCTGAATAACCAGCCCGAGCTTGGCATCAGGATCAAGGGAACGCATTGACAGGATCTGGGTACCCGCAAACCATCCCATCCCCAAGACGTAATTGACGCCCTTATAGCGCAGTAAAAAATCTGACAACTCCGCAACAAGGTCAGGATTGTCGATATGATGGAGGTTAAAAACCAGGGCACTGTCATAGATGCGGGCACTATCAATGGCCCGGCGAAAAGCGGAGAAATAGGCCGCCGACACCTGTGGGTGAATAATCTTGAAAAGAATTCGATTGTTAGCCAACGGCAGCAACTTTAAATAAGCATCACGATCAGCTTTGGACCATTCGCGTCCGAGATCCTGGGTTTCGGACTTAATGGCGTAATAAAGACAGGTGGCCAGGCGGGTATTGATGACAACCCCTTGTGAGGTCAGATACTCATAGAGAATCGTTGCCGACGCGCCATAGTTTTCGCGAATATCGACCCAGCAAACATGAGAAAGATCCGATTTTGAACGGTGATGATCGATAACAAAATGAACCGGCAGAGAAGCAGGCCACGAGTTATTGCCGGTATCAGGTTGAGTATCGACCATGCAGACAACCTGAAACTGCTTCAGCTCTAGTTCGCTGATGGGGATCATGGGAATCTCGAGCTGTTGAACCATGTTACGGTTTTCACTGCGACCGATCACGCCCCCGTAGGTGAGCACAGCGGTTTGACCGGTTTTAATAACCAGCAGATGGCGCAGGGCAACAGCCGCGGCGATGGAATCGGGATCGGGGTTGTCATGGGTAACAATAACAACCTTGCCTCGCCCACGCACCCACTCAATCACCTGACCGATCAGGTCAACGTTTTCCAGAGGAAGCGGGCAATCAGTGCCATTCGCTTGACCTGTTTTTACGTTGATTGTCATTTATTGTGATCCCTGCCGAGAAGAGAAAAAACAGAATCAACTGCCTGTTGTGCTGAATCAACAGTCGAAGTCTTATCAATATCCTGCCAACTGTCAAGCAGAACAAGGGGTTTGCCAAGTTTACGGGCGATGGCGATTTCCGCGAGGGTACCATACCCTCCTTCGATGGCAATGAGCGCTGCTGCCGTTTGCACCAGAATAACATTACGTGCATGTCCCATGGCCGTGACGACAGGATGCGTCACGTAAGGGTTGGCATCTGCCGCGCTGGAGCCGGGTAAAATCCCGATAACTTCGCCGCCGGCTTCGTAACAGCCACGCGAAGCGGCTTCCATGATACCTCCCAATCCGCCACAGGCCAGAACCACACCGCGCCGGGCAAGCAGTCGTCCGACCTCATAGGCCTTTTCATATCCGCTTTGAGTCGCATCCGCAGCCCCGATAATAGCAATAATTAATCGTTGTGAGCCGGACCCCATCATAAACCGATCTCCCGCAGGCGCCTGGCCATACCTTTAAGGGTCAGGCTGTTTAATACCACACAGACACTGGAAAGCGCCATGGCCAGACCAGCATATTCCGGCTTCAGGTAAAGCCCGTAATGGGTATAAAAAATCCCGGCAGCCAGAGGGATAAATGAGAGATTGTAGAAAAATGCCCAGAACAGGTTTTGTTTGATTTTTTTCAGTGTTTGCCGACCTAATTCCACCGCCCGGACGAGATCGAACAGGTCAGCGCTCATCAACACCAGATCGCCGGTTTCCCGCGCGACATCAGTTCCACTACCAATGGCAATGCCGATATCGGCCTGGGCCAACGCCGGGGCGTCATTAATACCGTCACCTACCATACCAACCAGCCGCCCCTGCTGTTGATATTCTCTGACCAGTTCCAGTTTCTGATCGGGGGTGACTTCAGCGATCGCCCGGTCTGTGCCGAGCCGGGCTGCAACCTGCTCGACTACTGCGCGACGATCGCCACTGACTATTACCGTTTTGATGCCAAGTTGTTGCAGGTGCGCAACAACCATTGCAGCTGCGGGTCGAATTTGATCGGATAAAGCAATCACACCCTGCAACTGCTTTTCAACTGCAACAAAAATTAATGATTTTTCAAGCAGCCCGGCTTGCTTGAGGCGCTCCTCAACCGGTGCGACAGCAATCTCGGCATCTTCCATCAGCGCGCGGTTACCACAGATAACAAATTGACTGGCAACACGCCCGCGTACTCCTTGACCGCCGACCTCATCGAGGTTTTTCAGCTGTGAAGGAATGGTCAGCCCAGCGTTCTGTGCCTGGGTAACCACAGCCTGGGCAAGGGGGTGGTTACTTCCCTGCTCCAGTGCTGCGGCCAGAACCAGAATTTCTTCCGTTGGCAGCTCACCACAAGAAATGACCTGATCAACGCTGAAACCGCCACTGGTGAGGGTACCGGTTTTATCCAGCAACATGATATCGAGCTTGGAAATCGTCTCCAGTGCTGAAGCTTTTTTATACAGAATGCCGCGCTCAAGTCCGACAGCGCTGCCAACCATGATGGCCGTCGGGGTTGCCAAACCCAGAGCACAGGGGCAAGCAATCACAACAACAGCGATGGCCATCTGGAAACCAGTGAGAAAGGGTGCGCTGACTACCAGATACCAGACAACAAAGGTTAACAGCGACAATACCACAACCACCGGGACAAAGAAGCCGGATACGCGGTCGGCAAACCGTTGAATCGGGGCCTTGTCAGCCTGGGCATCTTCCACCAGACGAACAATTTTAGCCAGCACCGCATCTTCACCAACATGGGTCGCACGAATCTGCAGCAATCCACTACGATTAATCGTTGCGCCAACGACCGTTGCCCCCGGCTCCTTGTGAACGGGAACCGCTTCACCGGTAATCATCGACTCATCAACAGCGGCCGTTCCTGCAACCACCTCGCCATCCACCGGAATGGTATCCCCGGGCCGCACCAAGAGCAGATCACCCGGCCTGACATGCTCTACCGGAATACTTTTTTCTTTACCATTGACCAGCAGAACAGCCGTATCTGCCTGCAGCTGCAGAAGTTTTATCAGAGCATCTCCTGCCCGTCCTTTAGCGCGAGATTCGAGCCATTTACCAAAACGGATAAAAAGAATCAGCATGACACTGGTTTCAAAAAAAACCGCAACCTCGTCACCCAGCAAGCCGAATAACGCCAGCATCGAATAACCATAGGCTGCGCTGATTCCCAGAGACACCAACACATCCATGTTGGCCGTACGATTTTTAAGAGCAGCCCAGGCACTGCGATAAAACCCCAGCCCGGCGGTAAATTGCACAAGGGTCGCCAGCATACCGCCAATGATCAGCTCCAGCCGATACGGGATGGGGGTAAACATCATCAACATGATGGGAATGCCGCCGGCAGCTGCGATCAGCACCATCAGCAAGTCTTTACGTGAGGCATCAACCCTGGATTCTTCCGTTTCAGCCAGGGTTCTGAAGCCCGCCTGCTCAACGGCGGCATAAATTTCATCCGGGCTGACAAGCTGCGCATCGAAGGTGACTTGAGCAAAATTGCCGGCCAGATTCACACTGACATGATCAACCCCTGGCAAAGATGCCAGTTTTTTCTCAACCGTTGCGACACAGGACGTACAACTCATGCCACCTACAGAGAATCGTAATCGCTGCTGACCGGTTACAGCAGAATCCGGATTTTTTACTGTCATTGTCTGTCCTCCAGGAATCCAGGGCCCTGCAATCAGGCAAATTCAGTGATAGGGCACAGGGCTTGGATGCGTCAACAAACCGAGGGGGGGAAAAGGGTAGATGATGGGTTGCCGGATGCTAACAGCGGATAACATCAATTGGCCCCTGAGCCAGCAACTCCAATCCTTCCAACATACCCCAGGCGGATGAATCAACAGCCACAACGCTCACACCCAGGGCAGAGCGTAACGCATCAATATGCATATCATCCAGAAAGCGCTCTTCATCCGCCTTTAACATGACATTGGGCAGCAGTAACGGCCGTCCCCTGATAATACCACGAAGCTGATTGACAAGATCAATGCCGGTGACCAGTCCGGCAACCGTAACATCAGGTCCAAAAAATTCGTTATCGATAGCCACTACCTCGATGTCAATTCCGGTGCGTAAAGCCAGACGGGCAGCAATGTCCTGCATCTGGCTTACAAATGACCGTCCAGTAACAATAACGGCAGCGTCAAGATTAAGGGGTTCTGCTTCCAGCAGGACTTCTTCAGCTTCAACGCGAAATTGCGCCGTCAACCCGACCCCATTTTCCAACTGCGGAAGATCTTCGTAGGCATCAAGTTCGGGTAGTGAGGTCGCGGCCAGTTGATACATCTCATCAGCGGCATAAACCAGTCGCGTTCTTAATTTTTCCATAAATTTCCGCTGATAAGCATCAATCTGTTCAATACAATGAAGCGCTTCAGACTGATTTGGCACCCGCAGGGCAGGCAAATGCTGACGATAACGGGTCAGGCCGACCGGCACCACAGCTATGGAAGCGACCTGCGGATATAAACCCGCCAAGGTATCGATAGTTTGTTGTAGTACGGTACCATCGTTGATACCCGGGCACAGAACGATCTGACAATGCATCTGGATATCTGCTGCAGCCAGTCGTTCAAGCAATGGAACAATCGCCGGAACCTGACAGCCGAGCAGATGATTACGTACCCGGGGGTCGGTCGCATGAACGGAAATATACAAGGGAGAAAGCTTTTCAGTGGTGATACGCTGCAGATCCGCTTCGCTGGTATTGGTCAGGGTAATAAAAGAACCATACAGATAAGAGAAGCGGTAATCCTCGTCCTTGATGTAGAGGCTGCGGCGCAATCCTTTGGGGAGTTGATGGACAAAACAGAACAGGCACTGGTTTCCACACTGGTGCGGCTCCGGGTGAGCCACTTCAAGGCCGATTTCTTCGTCCTCAAATTTCTCGCATTCAACAACCAGAATTTCACCCTGGCGAAACACCTCAATCACCAGATGGTCCGCTTGCAGAGCACGATAATAGTCGACCAGATCGTTCATCGGCAGGGTGTTGATAGTAACAAGCAAATCATCAGGACAAAGACCAGCCTCATCGGCAAAGCTGCCGGGTTCAATTCGTTCTATTGCAATCATGCGGTCATCCCACTAACAGCAAAGGCGGCACCGCCGGCACCGCCCTTGTTAAAAAACTTAAAAAGTTAAGATTAATTTAACCTGGCCATCAATCCCGCTCACCATGCAGACGGAAGGTACCATCGGACGAGGTCAGGGTGCAGACAGCATGCTTGTAAATCAGTATATCCCCATCACTCTCCACCAGAATACAAAAGCTGTCAAAAGACTTGATATAGCCGGTCAGACGCTCACCAGACATCAAAATAATAACGACTTTTACGCGCTCCTTGCGGGCCTGATTAAGATACTGATCCTGAATATTAAATGGTGACCTGGCCATATCCGCTCCTTTAATGACTAATCAAATGATCAATGTATTTCATCACTTTATCAGAGTTACAGGTGGAATCAACCCAAATAATATCAGGATCCTTACGAAACCAGGTTAATTGCTTTTTTGCATATTGTCGGGTACGCAACTGAATTTCGGCACACAGCTGTTCGGCGTCGCATTCAGCTTCCAGATACCGCAGAACCTCGCGGTAACCCAGGGTTTGGAGGGCCTTAAGGTCCCTGCCGTAACGTGCAGCGAGCAACTTCACTTCGGCAACCAAACCCGCTTTGAGCATATCGCAGGTGCGCATATCAATACGCTGATAAAGTGTCTGGCGTGGATAAACGGGAGCCAGGGTTAATACGCGATAAGGGCTTTCGACAAAATTATGTTGCGCTTTGATGGCTGAAAACATCTGGCCGGTTAACAGACAGACCTCAAGCGCCCGTACGGTACGAATCAGGTTGTTGGGGTGAATAACTGCCGCTGATTGCGGATCAAGCTGTTGCAGCTGGAGATGAAGAGTCCCGCTTCCCAGCTCCTCTTCCCGTTGATATAACCTGTGTCGCAACAGCGGATCAGCGGTGGGCAGCTCTGCTGCCAACCCCCCCAGCAAGGCCTTGATGTAAAGACCGGTTCCACCCACAACACAGGGCAGCTTGCCACGTTCAAAGATCTGGTTTATCAGCGGCCGCGCCAGATCGACAAATGCCGCTACCGAAAACTCCTGATCAGGATCAATCAGGTCAATCATATGATGGGGCACCTGCACCTGTTCAGCCTTGCTGGCCTTGGCCGTGCCGATGTCCATAAACCGGTAGACCTGGCGTGAATCAGCGGAGATAATCTCTAGGGGGAGAAGCTGTGCCAGCTCGATAGCCAGGGCGCTTTTGCCGGAACCGGTAGGTCCACAGATCACCAGCACCGGTATTTTATGTGACCTGGCGGCTTTCATCCGTGGCGACGAAACAGACGTTCAATTTCATACAGTCTCATGCGCGCCAGCACCGGGCGTCCGTGGGGGCAATGACCTTTGAAATCGATACGATCAAGATCAGCCAACAAGGCCTTGATCTCCTGATGATTCAACGCCTGGTTGGCACGGATAACGCGGTGGCAAGCCATTAAAATCAGAACATCATCAATCGATTCTGCCAGTTGCCCTTCACGGCCGATCCGTTCCAGCTCGAGGGCCACATCAGTGACAAGTGTTGCCACCGGTGCCGCAGCCAGCAGTGCCGGAAGGGCCTTCACGGCAAAAGCCTTACCGCCAAAAGGTTCAATCTCAAACCCCAGGCGTTCCAACTCTGCCAGATACTCTTCCAGTGCAGCGGCACTTTTGTAGTCAAGTTCAAACACTTCAGGAAACAACAACTGCTGCCGTTGTACACCGCCTTCCTGATAAGCTTTTTTCAGGCGTTCAAAACCAATCCGTTCGTGGGCAGCATGTTGATCGATCAGAACAAGGTCACTTTGGTCCTGGCACAGGATATAGGTCTGATGATAGTGCCCGAGAATATGCAGGTTTGAAAAAAACCCATCTGCTTTGCCGGTAGGCAAATCATCCTGTTGCATCTGTTCGAGCAGCGCAGTATCCGGATTTTTGAGGGCGACTTCGGTAACAGGAAGATCTGCGGTCATTTTACTAAAAGTAAATGAACGCGCCTCTTCCCTGACCAACGGTTCTGCCTCAGCTGGCGCGTTCCCCCCGGTGTGATGTTGAAGTGGCTGTTGTTGGCGCCAGGGGGGAAGTGAAGGCGCTGACGCAGGGTCACAGGTGCGCGGTTGTGTTATCCAGTCAGACGGCTTGAGGATCCGTTGCAGCGTAGCAGCGATAAAATCATGAACTATCCCCTGATCACGAAAACGCACCTCATGCTTGGTCGGATGGACATTGACATCGACGAGGGCTGGCTCGATGGCCAGAAACAACGCCACCACCGGGTAGCGTCCCTTCATCAACAGATGACGGTAGCCATCCATGATCGCGTGTTGAACCACCCGGTCACGGATATATCTGCCATTGATAAAGGTATAGATATGGCTGGTAGAAGAGCGATTGAGGTCGGGACGAGAAATCAGCCCTGTGATGCGTAGAGACTCGCTGCCGGCTTCATCAACGGGTAGCATATCGCGCAACAAAGACCGCCCAAGCAAGGCCGCCAAGCGCTCCGCTAACCCCTTCTCATGGCGTAGATCAAGCATCAAGCGATCTTGATGAAGCAAGCGAAAACTGACGTCTGGTCGTGCCAGAGCCAACTTGGAAACAACGTCGGCAGCATGACCCAGTTCAGTCTGATCTTTACGTAAGAATTTTTTTCTGGCCGGCAGGTTAAAAAAAAGATTTCTCACTTCGATACTGGTACCAACGGGCAATCCCAGCTGGTCAACTTTTTTTATTTTCCCCCCCTCGATCTGGATATGGTGGCCCAAGCCATCAACATTATCGCAGGTCTTCAGATTCATGCGTGACACCGAGGCAATCGAAGCGAGGGCCTCGCCGCGGAAACCGAGGGTTTTTAACGCAAAAAGATCATCATCAGTGCTGATTTTACTGGTGGCATGGCGCTCAAAACACAGCAATGCGTCCTGACGGTTCATACCGCAGCCGTTGTCAGTGATTCTGATCAGGGTTTTGCCACCCCCACCAAGTTCAATCAACACCTCTGTAGCTCCGGCATCCAGAGCATTTTCCAGCAACTCCTTGACCACTGATGAAGGTCGCTCCACCACTTCGCCCGCGGCAATTTTGTTGCACAGTTCTTCGGGCAAAATTTGGATAGTAGGCTTATTGTTCATATGTTTCTCATCCAATCCGTTTAGCTCAAAATGACAACGGCCGGATATACCGGCCGTCAGTGAATTGAATGTTGCAAAAAAACAACCGTAACTATTTAGCACTGTCCTTGCGCAGGGCCTTTGGCTCCTGTGGCAAGGGTGTTTGTCGTCATGGACGGCGACAACAAGCGGTCATGGATGACCCAACGGGAAACAATCGCGTCCCTTGTGTCATAGGATCCGAAGATCCGGCGCTGTAGAGTTACAAACAACCGTTATATATTGTTCAGTCCATCGAAAACAATCTCAAGATCATCATTTTCAGGTGTTCGATCAAAGAGCTCCGTCGTTTTAAGCGGAGTCAGCATCTTCAGCCCTAAATCTTCGACAACACTGGTGATAATTCCTTCCGTTACTACTTTGCCATGACGCAGATAGGTCTCGAACAAGGCATTATCGCAGATCGTATTGATCAGTCTGGGCACTCCACCGGAATAACTCTGTATCAATGGCAGTGTTTCGGGCAAAAAAGGTGATTGACCACAGCCGGACACCTCGAGACGAAAGGCCATATAGGCTGCTGTTTCTCGTGGATCGAAGGGAGTCAGCGTATATTTAAATGCCACCCGTTGGGCCAGCGGTTCATCCAGTTGCATGACCTCATCGAGAGCCGGCAAACCAAAAAAAATGATATTGAGCAGTTTTTTTCTGGGCAGCTCGAGGTTCAGCAGCCCACGAAATTCTTCCATCAGTTCACGCGTTTGCAACATCTGCGCTTCATCAATCAAGACAACCGCTTTGCGCCCTTCTTCTTCGATCCGGATCAAGCGGTCAAAGAGTTGCTTGAGCATGGTGATTTGCCCGGATGCGGGGTTATCAACCCCCAGCTGTACACAAATACGCGACAACAGCCACTCGGGAGTGATATCTGAGTGGATAATAACCAACAGGGATGATTCGTAACGCTCAACCGGAAGGTTATCGAGCATCCGCCGCGCCAGGGTTGTTTTACCAGTACCGATGCCACCAACAAGAACCGCCAGCCCTTTGTCGGTATCAACTGAATATTTCAATCGCTGCAGTGCACGGCGGTGTTGCTCGCAATCAAAATAAAACTTGTCGTTAGGAGCGTTGGAAAAGGGTTCCCGTTCGAAATTAAAATATTCTGTGTAACCCATGAAACCCCCATGGCATGATTCATTTGAGCAACAACTACCTATAAAAACGAAACCCGCTGCCTGGGTTTGTCAGGTTCGCTCGTTGCAAGGCGTGGAGACTGAGCCTTTGCGTCCGCAGGAGATGGATCGTCAAGGATACCCAGGTTGCGTTTCAACGTGGCAACCTTTTCTGCCACATCTCGATATTTGCTGTCCTGCGCCAGCACATTGCGATAGCTGACCAGGGCATCGTAGTGGCGCTCAGCGCGCTCAAACAACAAGCCCAACTCATAACCAAGATTCAACCGCTGGATTTCCTCCAACCGTGGCGAATCAAGGGCCTGGAGAAACATCCGCTCGGCGCTGAGATAATCGCCCTTGTCGGAAAAGGTCAAGCCTTTGAGCATCTGGCAATCAACGTAGCGGAGCGGATCTTTTTGGGCTTTCTCAAATTCACTGATAGCATCATCGAGCAATCCCATCTCACGGTAAGCTATCCCCAGATTATAATGGGACTCCATGTCGTCAGCGGCAATCTGTTCATCGACATCGGTTTTGAACACCTTTTTCTGATTGGTGTTAAATGACTGCAGCTGATCCAGTTCTGAATCAAAGTCAAAATCGCCGAAGCCTAAGCCGTCGCTCGCTTGTGAATCTGCCGCTGATAAGGTTTCCGTCTTTGGTGACTCAACGCGTCGCTGTTCTTCAATCTCCTGGAGTTTGCGCCGGCATTCCTGAGAATCAGGAGCATAGGCAAGGATGTCATTGCATAATCTTTCGGCATCGACAAATAACCCCTGCTGCAGATAAAATTCTGCCTCCTCAAGATCAGCCTGGAGATTACTAATGTTGCGCACTGGATCGACCGGGATTTCTTTATCCGTATCGAAATGAAAGAGGGTGTCCAGCTCTACATCATCCGTCTCGAACTCATCATCAAGGTTGATACTGTCGGAAATATCGAGTTCAATGAAGGAATCCGAATGCTCCTCTTGTAGCGGAGATTCCGCTTCATCATCTCCAGGTTCAAGCAGCAGATCGATGTTGTCATCCTCAAGGATGCCATAACTGAAATCATTATCTGCGGCATCATTTTCATCATCCTCAATATCCAGATCAACAGATCCAAGCAGAGAGTCAGACAGTATATCACCGGTGTCAATTTCGACATCGTCGTTTCGGTCGGAAATAATATCAAGAAGCTTACCCCCCTCTCCAGTGAGTTCATAAATGGAATCAAGGGTTTCAATGATCGCCGTCGTATGTGGCATTTCAGCATTCAAAAACTCATAATATTCTTTGAGTTTTTCGAGGCGTCCAGCCTTGAAAAAGGCATCTTTCCACTCTTCCAACTCGTTAACGGCCAACTCATAATGCTTGTAGTCAATCTCGCATTGGATCAGCGCTTCACGGATATCAAGATCGCTCGGGTCCATCTGCAGCAATTGTCGGTAGGATTCAACGGCGCGCAGGTAATTACCGGATTGTGCATAGCCTCTGCTGACCAGCCGTAACAGATCAGGATCTCCGGGTTTATCTTTAAGCAGGGTTTCAAGAATGGTTGTCCCGCGGGCATAATCACCTTTTTCAAAAAAGGTGTGAGCCAACCCTGTCTGCAGCTGGCGGTTGCCCGGGAAGTAAGGCAAAAACATGGTGTAGAGCTTGAGACATTTATCGAAATCACTTTTGCCCTTCAAGACATCGATGATCGCTATAATTTCTTCAAACCCTTCATCCTTACGTTCATTATTGACCAACACTTCAGCCAGTTTGACCCTGACATTGAGATTACCCGGGTCCAGGTCGCGCATTTTTTCAAGGATTTTGATCTCATCGGCAATAAGCTGGTTACGTTCATAATAATCAACGAGGCTGCGATACTCCGCCATGGCATTGCCGATCAGGCCCTGTTTCTGGTTAAGTTCTGCCAAACGACTGTAAATGGAGAGCTGACTGGGATCGAGGCGCTGCATCTGCTTGTAGATAGCGATCGCCTTAAGATAAAAACCATTACTCGAATAATACTTGGCAATAGCTTCGTACTGCTCATAGGCTTCAGCCGTCTTACTGGTGCGCACAAACAACTCAGCCAGTTTCTGCCGCGAACGGATATCCCCCGGCTCCATCTCAACGATCCTGGCAAAATCCTTGATCGCCTTGGTGTACTGCTTCTTGCTCAGGTTTTTCTGCGCTGATTCCAGCAGTTTGTCTTTATTTGTTGCCAAAAAAACCCCCATTTTATCGTTTGCATTTACAACTGAGGTAAGTTGTCTCAAGGCTCTTTGTTTGAATAATCATTGCGAAAGCACCAATAGATTACCAAACATATCGCCCTTGTTATCATGTATCCAAACAAAAGTAAACACTAATGAACAATCTGTCGTCAATGCGTTCTTTTGAGCCTGGCAATTTCTGCGGGCTGCAGTAGCCGATAGGTTCCCGGGCGCACGCCATCCAGGGTAAGAAATCCAACCTTGATCCTTTTCAGGCGCACAACAATCAACCCGAAATGTTCACACATGCGTCGTATCTGGCGGTTTTTGCCCTCTTTAAGAACCACCTCAAACCAACAATTACTGCCGGCACTACGAACATGTTCTATCCTGGCCGGTTGTGTCATTCCATCATCGAGTTCAATGCCACTGCGCATCTGGTCGGCTATGGTGATGGTCAATTGACCGCGAGCTTTGACCAGGTAGGTTTTTTCAACCTCTTTCCCGGGATGAGTCAGGGCGTGAGACAGATCACCATCATTGGTCAACAAAATCAGTCCTTCGCTATTATAATCAAGGCGTCCGATCGGAAACAATCGCTCCGGGATATCCTTGACCAGTTCAGTTACCAGGGCACGACCTTGCGGATCGTTAAGGGAACAGACGTAACCTCTGGGTTTATTAAGGAGCAACGAAACTTTCTGTTCTTCTTTTTTCAGGGGAACCCCATTCACACGGATCTGATCATGGCGCAAGTCGGCACTCTGGCCAATGTGCGCAACCTTATTATTAACCGTAACCCGCCCCTGACGTATCCACTCTTCTGCCTGACGACGTGAAGCCAGTCCGGCACGGGCAATCAATTTTTGTAAACGTTCCTGCATAGTCATTCCATTCCTAGTGATCAGACGGTTCAAGGGGCAACGCTTCGGCCAACTCCGGATCAAGCCCGGCAAATTCTTTCAGGGTGGGCAGATCATTGAGATCTTTCAGACCAAATAACTCGAGGAAATAGCGACTGGTGGCGTATAACAAAGGGCGACCAGGCACGTCTTTTTTGCCGAGGATCCGCAAGAGGTTACGCTCAAGCAAGGTTTTCATTACCCCACCGGAATCAACACCACGCAGATATTCAATCTCCGCCCGGGTGACCGGTTGGCGATAGGCGATAATCGCCAGGGTCTCGAGAGCTGCTGCCGACAGTCGCTGGACACGTTCTTTCTGCAAACGCCGTAACCAGGGGGCCAGCGTTGGATCGCTGCGAAACTGATACCCGCCGGCTACTTCGACCAAGTGAATACCACGACCTGACCGGTTGTACTCTTGGGTCAGAAGAGCAATCAAATCTTTAATAGCAGTTTTGTCGGTTTCAGTCAGATCGGCAAGTTTATCCAGAGACAAAGGGTCTCCGGCGACAAACAAAAAGGCCTCGATGACAGCTTTTAGTTCAGTCATCGTCGAGAATCCCCCCAGTCAGTTGCAGGCGGTGCAACTGATCCTCTGTAGCTACACGCATTAACCAGATATCACTAAAGGTGGTTACCTGTTCGATTCCGACCATACGCAACCGCGTTAATTCAAGCAAAGCAAGAAAGGTCACTACCAGTTCGCTGCGCTGGTATCCGGTATGGAATAAATCGCGAAAAGAGATGCGCGAATGGTCAATCAACTGCCGACAGATACGGGCAATATAGTCGCTCACCGCCAGGTTTTCACGCACCACTTCGTGAAACACCTCGATTTTGACATGGCTCATCAGCTGATGAAAGGCACTGGCCAACTGGTAGATGCTGATAGACATCTCTGCATCCTGGGGTGACTCAAGCAAGAGATCTTCAAATACGCCATGGGGCAGAAAAACATCGCGTTCCAACTGCGGCAATTGCTCGAACAGGGCTGCTGCCTGCTTGTAACGTTGATACTCAAGCAATCGTTTGACCAACTCGGCACGAGGATCCTCCCCCTCTTCTTCAGCCAACTCCTCATTTACCGGCAACAACATGCGCGATTTAATATGAATCAACTGCGCCGCCATAACCAGAAATTCTCCAGCAACATCGAGATCCAGCTGTTTCATCTGATCAATAATGGTTAAATATTGTTCGGTGATCTTAACAATACGGATATCGTAGATATCCATTTCCTGACTTTTGATCAGGTGCAACAGCAGGTCGAGGGGTCCGGAAAAATTTTCTAAGTTGATATCAACCGTCATCAAACCCCTGCTAATGACCGAATAAAAAACGCATCGACTGCTCAACAAGCACCATTTGCTTGCCCGCCATCAACAGCACAATAAAACTGATGATCGGCGCCAGAACCACTGACCAGAGGTTGGTAAAGAACACCAGCAGAACAATCAGAACCAGTCCAAAGGGTTCCAGCCGTGACAACATAGCCGCATAAATATCAGGGACAAAACCCATCAGTATCCGTCCGCCATCCAATGGCGGAACCGGCAGCAAATTAAAAACCGCCAGCAAGACATTGATGTACAAGCTGAAGGCGGCCATCATCTTCAGCGGCGTCAGCATCTGCAGAAAAACCCCGGTGTCATCAGGTGAAACCGGATCGAACCAGCCAAGGATTCGCAACAACAAGGCCGAAAACAATGCCAACATGAGATTAGTCAAGGGACCGGCCAGTGCCACCCAGACCATATCCTTACGCGGGCGGCGAAAGTTGGAAGGGTTGACCGGAACCGGCTTGGCCCAGCCGAAGCCAAAAATAAAAACCGCAATACTGCCAATGGGATCAAGATGTTTAAAAGGATTGAGATTCAAACGGCCAAGCAGGCGTGCGGTTGGATCACCAAAACGCTCTGCGACGTAGCCGTGGGAAACCTCGTGCATCATGATGGCCAGTAAAGCCGGAACCAGCATGACGGCTAACTTTGAAAGAACTGCTTCCATGGCGACCTTTGGTGGGTAAAAAGTGGCGTAAATCCTGTTTGATAATCTCGTACTCCTGAGGCTACAGGATACTAGTTGACTTGTGGTTCGGGGTCAACTGAACTGTTTTGGTCAGCCTGATTACGGTCGCCCAGGACATGCTCGTGGACCCAACCAAGTTCGTCAGCGCGGGTGGTAAGTATCCCATCCAGGCGGCCATCAAGAAGATGCCGGAAGATACGCTGAAATTCCGGACCCGGCGACAACCCAAGCTGCACCAGATCGTGTCCGTCAATCAACACCTTTTCGCGGCGCAAATCAGTCATATAGAGGGAAACCCATTGGCGTACCGGTTCCTGTTCACTGCGCGCCATCAGGTACAGCAAGGATTCCATCGTAAACGGGGAAAACCAGTGATAGAGGTCACTATTGGTCGGTTGCTGCTGATGGCGCAGTAAACGTGAAAGTTTATGCGCTAGACCTGCCATCTGTGGCAGTTCATCGACGATAACCAATTTTTCATTCGGCCGCATGGCAAACCAGCGACTTACCTTACGCAGACCCGCAACCGGCAGACGATCAAGCAGGCACATCAAAAAAACAAGCCAGGGCCGACAGGGTGTACCGGTATAGAGCAATTCAAACCAGTTGATGGCCTGATCTGCTGCCTTGAGCATTTTTTTTACACCAACATCAAAAAGGATTCTGGAATCAATAATCTTCAGCAGTCCGAAGTGATTCAGGCGTTCCAGCGCCGGAACAATCTGAGCTTCACTGAGGATGTACTTCAGTTCGTTGAATATCCGCACCCCGCCCACTTTACGCACCATTTTTAACTGTACGGCGCTGTGCATCAGGCGCTCCGTCTGGCGACCAATGTCAAATTTCAGGCGTTGTTCAAATCGTACCGCGCGATAAAGCCGGGTTGGATCTTCAATAAAACTCAAGTTGTGCAGCACCCGAATCGATTTATCGCGCAGATCGCGTTGGCCGCCGTAAAAGTCAAGAACCACCCCAAAGTTATCCGGGTTCAGGGCAACCGTCAGGGTGTTGATGGTAAAATCACGACGATAAAGATCATGACGGATCGACGCATCCTCTACCCGCGGCAGGGTCGCCGGGCTGTCGTAATATTCAATCCGGGCGCTGGCCACGTCGATCTTGAAGCCATCCGGAAAAATGATCACAGCGGTGCCGAACTTTGCATGTTCACGCACGCGGCTTGACACCTTGGCAGCAAAGGCCCGGGCAAAAGCAATGCCGTCACCTTCCACCACCACATCGATATCAAGGTTTTTCTGGCGCAATAACAGATCCCTGACAAAGCCACCGACCAGATAAGCGCGGATCCCTAACTCGTCAGCAACAACCCCAAGCTGCTGCAGCAATTTTCGCACCTGGGCAGGTAGCTGGGTCGTAATGTAACGATCAAGATTTCTACGGCGTGTCTGCAGACCTCGCCGCTCCAGCTGCTGCCGTTCTCCTTCTTCAGTGGCGCTGGTGTTGCCGAGCATATAGCGCAGCAAATCGGTCCGGGTAACCACACCGACCAGGGTTCCCTTTTCAACCACCGGCACACTGCGCTGTTGGTGTTCAACAATGACCCGTTGTAATTCCTGCAGAGAAGATGTTGGGGCAACCTGTTCAAAATCGCTGTTCATCACTTCGGCGACAGGGATCTTATGCAATCGATGGTGAGCGGCCTTTTCAACCAGCTGACGGGTCAGGATACCGGCAACCTGGCCATCACCATGGAGGATCGGCAGGGCATTAAAGTTGTAACGTGTCATCAGATCGCGGGCATCCTGGATGGAGGCCGTAAGCGGCAGGCTTTTTACCGAACGCGACATCAGATGCTGAGCATCGCAGTGGGACTGAACAAAACGTGGCAGATACTGTTCAATCTCGGTGAGTACCTGCGCCAGCGGTTTATCGCGTACTGTAGCCGAGGCAGCAAAGGCATGTCCGCCGCCACCGAACGCGCGCAACAGCTCACCCACATGCAATTGCGGCAGACGCGAACGGGCAATAATGAAAACCCGATCCTCCATGCGCACCACGGCAATGAGGATATTGAGGTTTTCAATATCTTTGAGTTTGTGAACCAGGGTTGAAATATCGCCGCTGTAGCTGTCGGTTGAGGCGCTGGCAAGGGCAATTTCAACGCCATTGATATTGATCAGTTCAGTCGATTTAAGCAGATCGTTGAGCAATTCCACCTGTTCCGGGGACATCTCGCGCACCAGAAAATCAGCAACCATGTTGAGATTGGCGCCATGCTCAAGCAGATAAGCCGCCGCGCGGAAATCATCAGGCGTAGAACTGGAAAAAAGCAGATGCCCGGTATCCTCAAAAAGACCAAGCATCATCATGGTAGCCTCATCCGCGTTGGGGACAATGCCGCGTTCAATAAACAACTGCGTCAGGATCGTCGTCGTGGCACCGACATCACGAATCACTTCCAGGGCGCCCTTGAGACTGTATTCATCGGCCGGATGATGATCATAGATATGCAATTCAACGTCAGGTCGCCGGGCGACATCAGCCAGGGGACCGATACGCTGGGCGCTGCGCACATCGACCAGAATCAGCCGCTTGACAGCTTTGAGGTCGATATCTTTGGGGCGCTTGATGTCATAGGCATAGAGGGAGCTGTCCAATAAAAAGTGGCGCAGTCCACGCTCCTGGCCACCAGGAAAAACCAGCACCGCATCAGGATACAGACGCTTCGCGGCAATCATCGAGCCAAGACAGTCAAAGTCAGCGTTGATGTGGGTTGCTATGACATCCATATCTTAAATCCTTCTCAGACCTCCAAGGTGCCGATCAGATCGTTGATATCATCAATCCCCTCTTCCAGGCAGAAATTCTCCAGCTCAGTAATAATCGTGGCCATGGCATTCGGATCAACAAAGTTGGCTGTACCGACCTGGACAGCTTTCGCCCCGACAATCAGAAATTCAAGGGCGTCCATGGCACGTGATATGCCGCCGATACCAATCACCGGAATCTTCACCGCCTGAACCACCTGATGAACCAGGCGCACAGCAATGGGTCGAATTGCCGGACCGGATAATCCACCAATGGTGTTGGCCAGGCGCGGTCGCCGGGTTTTAACATCCACCGCCATACCGGTAAGGGTGTTAATCAAGCTGATCGCATCGGCACCGGCCTCTTCTGCCGCGCGGGCAGTTACCTGAATGTCGGTGACATTCGGTGTTAACTTCACAATCAACGGCTTGCTGGTGCGCTTGCGCACCGAGGCAACCGCAGCAAAAGCCGCCTGGGGATCCGTACCGAAGATGATGCCGCCATGTTTAACGTTGGGGCAGGAGATATTCATTTCCAGACCAGCTACGCCGGGCAGTTCATCAAGACGGGCAGCCACCTCGCCATATTCATCCTGGGTATTACCGAAAAAATTAACGATAACCGGGGTATCAAACTGCTCCAGGAAAGGCATTTTCTGATAAATAAATTGCTCAATGCCGACATTCTGCAGACCAATCGCGTTCAGCATGCCGCCAACGGTCTCACATACCCGCGGGGTATTGTTACCGGCCTTGGGATTCAAAGAGAGCCCCTTGGTGACGATAGCACCCAGAGAGTTCAGATCCAGATAGGGAGCATATTCTTCCCCATAGCCAAAAGTGCCCGACGCCGGCATGATCGGATTTCTTAATGTTATACCTGCAATTTCTACTTGCATATTAACGTTTTTAATAACTTTTTCTTTTCTTTTCATCGTTTTTCTCCACATTCACAACCACCGTAGCTTACCGCGCCACTGGCATGATCATGGTTATCCCAGGCAAGATCACTGGCGTTGAATACCGGGCCCACCGTGCAGGTACATAGATAACTGGGTCTTTCCGTCGTATGCCCTTCCCCCTTGACAACACAACCAAGACAGGCGCCAACGCCGCAGGCCATTAACTCCTCCAGGGAAACCTGCAACGCAACCCCTTTACTGCGACAGATTTTTTCCACCGCCCGGATCATCGGCATCGGCCCACAGGCAAACACCCGGGCTTTGGGTTTTTGCTCCAGACGTTGTTCCAACACTTTGGTAACCAGCCCGGCATCGCCAATACTGCCGTCTTCCGTTGAAACGAAGGTCTTTACCCCCAAACGTTCAAACTCGGTCACGGTGATAATGTCATCGCGACTGCGCCCCCCAATCAGCACCTCTGCCCGTGACGGGTCAGCGATACTCTCGGCCAGCATGTACAAGGGCACCAGACCGATACCGCCACCAACCAGAATGTTGTCGCCGGACGTAAGGTTCAAGTCAAACCCGCTACCCAAAGGGCCAAGCAATTCAACGGGGTCACCATAATGCAGACCCTGCATGATCTCTGTACCGCTGCCGACAACCTTGTAGATAATCTCGATAAATTCCTTCGGCGGCATGGTATCGCAATCCGCCGGCATGAATCCGGTGCGAAAGATACCAAAAGGCCGGCGCAACAGGGGTAACAGGCTGCGCTGTACGCGAAACATGACAAACTGACCAGGTTTGGCCAGACGGGAATAGTCCGGCGCCAGTATCCGCATGCGGAAATAACCCGGCGAAATTTCCTGATTGGACAAAACAATGGTCTTGTGATTTTTCATGACATCTCCGTTATCAGTCTCTGCGTCTCTAGTGAACGAAGAGAACGGGTGGTTAAAAAGTTTTACTCAAAAGCTTCTGCCTAATAACAATGCGTCCTCACCATCCTGATAATATTTCTTGCGCCGCCCCTGGACCTCAAAACCACAACCGGTATAGAGCTTGATCGCGGCCTGATTATCTTCCCGCACCTCAAGCCAGGCCGACAGCAGCCCAGCGCCACGACAACGGGCAATAACATATTCCAGCAACATCTGGCCAATACCGCGGCGCCGGTAGGCAGGAGATGTCGCCAGATTCTGGATTTGCAGTTCGCCACAGATCAACCAGGAGCAGAGATAACCGGCGAGTTGCTCCTCTACCAGCGCCACATCAATGGTTGCTGCCGGGTTATCAAACTCGTCAATAAACTGCCGACGACTCCAGGGAAAGGGGTAGCAGCTTTGCTCGAGGGCCAGCAGAGCGTCAAGATCTGCACGGGTTGCTGTTCTGATAGAAATATTCTGGCCAGTCATCACCTCTCCAGCGTCACCTTACCAAACCCTGAAACAAACGCTGGTAGAATATAGAAGGTGAATGCGAGAATACAGAAAAATGTTTACTGACAGGGGAACAATGAGCCGTGAGCCGTGGATAGACACTGCTTACCGCTTCCAGTTTACCGTTTACCGCTCTTCGCATCCAATTTTTCTGTATTCTGAATTCTGTATTCTGTATTCTGTCCTTTGCTTCCCCCCATTGCAATTGACAAGGGTTGCCGGTAATGCTGTAATGCCTGCCGCCTCGAGCAAGGAGTCAGATCAATGAGCCAGAAAAACCCCATCACCTACAAGGATGCCGGCGTTGATATCGATGCCGGCAATGAATTCGTTCAACAGATCAAACCCCTGGTCAAACAGACCTCCCGTCCGGAAGTTCTTGCCGACATTGGTGGCTTTGGCGGACTGTTCTCGTTGAACACAGCAAAGTATCAGCGCCCGGTGCTGGTCGCTGCTACCGACGGTGTCGGCACCAAGCTGATGCTGGCATTCATGCTGAATCAACATGAAACTGTCGGCATCGATCTGGTGGCCATGTGCGTCAACGATATCATTGTTCAGGGGGCTGAGCCCCTGTTTTTCCTCGACTACTTTGCTACCGGAAAACTGACCCCGGCGCAGGGCGTTGAAGTCATCAAAGGTGTCACCGAAGGGTGCAAACAGGCCGGCTGTGCCCTGCTGGGCGGCGAAACAGCGGAAATGCCCGGCATGTATAAAAGTGGTGAATACGACCTTGCCGGCTTTGCCGTCGGCGTTGCCGATTATGACCACATTATTGATGGTTCGACCATTACCAAAGGCGATCAGGTCATCGGCATTGCTTCCAGTGGTCTCCATTCCAACGGCTACTCCCTGGCGCGCAAGATCCTGTTGGAAACAATGAAACTCGACCTCACTGCTGTTCCTGCCGGGCTGGATCGTCCTTTAGGCGAGGTCCTTCTCTCGCCGACGCGTATCTATGTCAAAAGTATCCTTAATCTGCTGCGCGACTTTCAACTGAAGGGGATTGCCCATATCACCGGCGGTGGACTGCTGGAAAACATCCCGCGGGTGCTGCCACACCATTGTAAAGCGGTGATCAATGGTAACAGTTGGGACAAACCGGCAATTTTCGAATTGCTGCGTCAGGGTGGTAATGTGCCCCTCGAGGAGATGTACCGCACCTTCAATTACGGCGTAGGCATGGTTCTTGTGGCCCCGCAAGCAGAAACCGACGACATCCTGAGCCGCCTGGCTGCCCTGGGTGAAACCGCCTGGCTGATTGGTCATATTGCTGCTGCCGATGCCCCCGGCGTCGACATCCAATAATTACGGAATCATCCTGTGAAAAAGCCCTATCGCATTGCCGTGTTAGCCTCGGGTGGTGGTACCAATTTGCAGTCGATCATCGATCAACAGCAAACCGGTGAGCTGCCGATCACTATCGCCCTGGTGATCAGCAACAACCCCGGCGCCGGCGCTCTGGAACGTGCGCAACAGGCCGGCATCAGTACCCTGTGCATCAATCACCGCGACTACCCTACCCGTGAAAATTTTGATCGCGCCCTGGTAAATGCCCTGCAGCAGGCTGAGGTAGACCTGGTCGTACTGGCCGGCTTTATGCGGATTATTACTCCCATCATGCTGACAGCCTTTCCGCAGCGGATTATCAATATTCATCCGGCCTTACTGCCGTCTTTTCCCGGGCTCAATGTACAGCAGCAGGCGATTGATTATGGCGCGCGGTTTTCCGGCTGTACGGTTCATTTTGTTGACGCTGATGTTGATACCGGTCCCATCATCATTCAGGCAGTCGTTCCAATTTTAGCTGAAGATTCAGCCGCAACCCTGGCAGAACGGATTCTCGAGCAGGAACATCGGATCTACCCGCAAGCCATTCAGTGGCTTGCCGAAGGACGGGTCACGCTTGACGGTCGAAAAGTGATAATTACTGACAGCAGGAGTTGTGTAAACACTCTTACCAACCCGACTCACTGACAGCAGCAAGCCTTTTTTCACCACCCGTTCGCTTCGCACACTAGAGCCAAGCGTGAACACAGAGAAAACCTGCTTTTTATGAATTCCTCAGTGTCTTCAGTGTTTCACTGTCACAGAGTTTGAATGACGCTAATATTCAGGTTTTTGTAACTATTCAGCACTGTCCCTGCGCAGGGTCGGGGTTCCAGTGGCAAGGGTGTTTGTCACCATGGACGACGACAAGCGGTCAGGGATGACCCAACGGGAAACAATCGCGTCCCTTGCCATAGGATCCGAAGATCCGGGGCTGAACAGATACCAGGTTTTTTTATCATTGCGCGCTTAATATCATTGCATCTACTGAAGATCTGTGTTAGTTAATCGCGTTCGAAACTTTCAGGAGGATATCAAGATGGCTAAAGAATGTGGAATTTGCGGCAAGAAGCCGATTACCGGAAACAACGTCAGTCACGCCCATAACAAAACCCGCACCGTGTGGAACCCGAACCTGCAAAAAATCCGTGCCGAGCACGAGGGGTCAATCAAAACCATGAAGGTTTGCACCCGCTGTATCCGCTCCGGCAAGGTTCAAAAGGTCGTTTAATAAGCCTCTTTTTCAGGCACAGCAACAATAATAAAGGGATGACTGATAACCGTCATCCCTTTTTGTCGTGGTGCTGTTTCAACAACAGCCTATCAACCGTTGAGTCTGGCAATACCATCAATTTCAACCAAGGCCCCCTTCGGCAGGGCCGACACCTCAACCGTTGCCCGCGCCGGGGCACAGGCACCGACATATCCAGCGTAAATATCGTTAACCAACGGAAAATGTGCAAGGTCGGTCAGATAGATAGTCGTTTTTACCAGATCGTCGTAGTTTGCGCCGGCCGCTTTTAACACCTCGCCCAGATTGCCAAGTACCTGCCGCGTTTGTTCCTCAATGCCACCGTCAACCATCTCTCCCGTTGCCGGATCAAGGGGAATCTGGCCGGAGCAGAACAATAGATCACCGGTTTGAATTGCCTGCGAATAAGGACCAATAGCAGCCGGTGCGGCTGGCGTGGTAATGACTTTTTTGTTCATAACATCCTCTGTTAATTTTTGAGCCGCTCAACCCGCGTAACCCCTTTTACCCTTTTAATTTCGCGGATGACCCGGTTAAGGTGCTCGAGATTTTCGACATCGACAACAAACAGGTTGTTTCCTTTTTTATCGCCACGGGCATGTACGGTAGCACTGACGATATTGGCATCGGCTTGACTGATGGCGCCGGAAATTCCCACCAGCATCCCTTTTTGGTCTTCACAGATCACCCGGATCTTGACCGGGCGCAAGGTTTTGCGGTGCATATCCCACTGCACCTCGATACGGCGTTCAGGGTCACTGGTCTGTACCTGCAGACAATCGATGGTATGGACAGTCAGTCCGCGTCCGCGAGTGATAAAACCGGTGACCGGTTCCCCCGGCAACGGATTACAGCAATGGGCGAAGCGTACCATGACATTGTCGATACCACCGATAAGGATAGCGCTCTGCGACGGACGGCGCGAAGACTTATCCTGATCATCAGTGTCAGGTCGATCAGCATCGCCGGATTTTTCAGCGCGCGGAACAATATGTGAAATGACCTGTCCGGGCGAAGTTTTACCGTAGCCGACCGATGCAAACAGGTCATCTGTTGTGCGATAGCCGAACTCTGTTGCTGCCTGTTCCAGCAGGCCTGACAGCAAGGCGCGTTTGAGACTGGTCTGGTGCTTGCGCAGCGCCTTTTCAAGCAGTTCGCGCCCCATGAGCATACTTTTTTCACGCTGTTCGGCCTTGACCCACTGGCGAATTTTATTGCGCGCCTTGGAGGTTTTAACAAAGGCCAGCCAATCCTTGCGCGGGGTTTGATGGGTGGCTGTCATCACCTCGATGATATCGCCATTTTTCAGCTCGGTTTTTAATGGCGACAGCTTGCCGTTGATCCGCGCACCGACACAATGAGACCCGACATCGGTATGGATAGCGTAGGCAAAATCCACCGGCGATGCGCCACGGGGTAATTCCTTGACCTCGCCCTGAGGGGTAAAGACATAAACCTCTTCGGGGAACAGATCGATAAAAGACGATTCTTCAGCAGCATGATCACTGACATCCTGTTGCCACTCCATCACCTGGCGTAGCCAGCTGAAACGTTTATCGTCCCGACCAACCGCCGCTACCGGGCCACCCTCCTTGTATTTCCAGTGGGCGGCTACCCCCTCTTCAGCAATACTGTGCATCTGATGGGTACGAATCTGCACTTCCATGCGCTCGCCAAAAGGACCGAGGACCGTCGTGTGCAGCGACTGGTACATATTTGCTTTGGGCATGGCAATGTAATCTTTGAAACGCCCGGAGATGGGTTTCCAGGTTGCATGAATCAACCCGAGCACTTCGTAACATTCGCGGACCGAATCGACCAGCACCCGAAAAGCAATCAGGTCATAGATTTCATCGAGATCAACCCCGGTGCGCTCCATTTTGCGATAGACAGAATAAAAATGTTTGAAACGCCCGGTGACATCCCCCTCGAGCTGATTATCTACCAGCAGCTTGCGAATCTGCCCACCAACCTTGTCAATATAATCACCACGTTCTTCCTTGTGCGTCGTGATGCGCCGGGTCAGGGCAGCAAACTTTTCCGGCTCAAGAATCTGAAGAGAAAGATCCTCCAATTCCGCCTTGAGCCAGCTGATCCCCAAACGATTGGCCAGAGGCGCGTAAACTTCCAGGGTCTCACGCGAGTAAGATTCTTTTCTGGCTTGTCCACAGTGTTCAATAGCGCGCATATCACTCAAACGGTCAGCCAGATACACCAGCACCACGCGCAGATCACGTGCCATGGCGACAAACATCTTGCGGAAACTTTCAACCTGTTGGCGATTTTTTTGACGGTAAGGAATACTGCTGATCTTGTGTCCGGTTTCAATCAGCTGAAGGACTTCACTGCCAAAGATTTTTTCTATTTCAGTGCGTGAAGCATCGGGGGTAGCGAGAAAATCATGAAGGATGCCAACCAGAATGGTCGTCTGGTCAACTTTCAGGCGCGTCAGAATGGCCGCTACTTCAAGGGAGTGCTGCAGGTAATCGCGGCCATCGGGAGTTTTTTGGAGGCGGTGAGCTTGTTCGGCAAGAGCACAGGCACGATCGAACAGAACTCGATCGGCCTGGGGAAAGTAACTGATAAACTGTGAAAAAACGGTGTCTCGTGTCAACATGGCGTGACCGGGTCAGACGCCCGGCAAAAGTGAAATACTAGCCGAAACATCTTGAAAGAGTGACGACTGCCACATTCTCAGCATCCGGATTAATGCTAGTTTTTGCGCACAGGAATGTCAAATTCAATCTTGTTGGCAGCAATTTCACGCAAGGCAACAACCACCTTCTTGTTCCCTGCCTTGTTTTCGATCAGCGGCTCTCCACCCTTGTACAGCTGTTTGGCGCGCTTGGCGGCAACCATGGCCAACAAAAAACGGTTAGGTATAACTTCCAGACAATCTTCTACGGTAACGCGTGCCATCATTTACTCCTTAAGTTCTTAATTAACCATCGTTAGAAATTATTCTGTATTCTATATTCTTCTTTTCACTTACTTAACAATCTGCTGCAGCAATTCCCCCGAGCGTTCACTGCGACAACGCTCAGCAACAACAATAGCTTTAATTTTGTTAACGGCCGTATCCAGATGATCGTTGACGATCAGGTAATCATACCATATTGCCTGTGAAATTTCCTCGCGCGCCACCTTAAGGCGTCGTCTGATCACCTCATCAGTATCGGTACCGCGGGAGCGTAGACGCCGCTCCAGTTCAGTCAGGTTGGGCGGCAGAACAAAAATAAAAACCCCGTGGCGACAATTTTTTTTCAGCTGCGCAGCGCCCTGGTAATCAATATCGAGCAGCAGATCAATCCCCTGTTCAGCTGCCTGCTCCAGGGTTTCCAGCGCTGTGCCGTAAAGGTTGCCGTGAACCTGCGCCCACTCGGCAAACTGGTTATTATCTTTCATCCGTTCGAAAGCCAAAGGGTTGACAAAGTGATAATCAACCCCAGCCTGCTCTCCGGCACGCATGGAACGTGTTGTAAACGAGACAGACTGCCTTATTTCCGGGAAAGTGTCAATCAGTTCACGGCACAATGAGGTTTTTCCGGCACCTGATGGCGCCGACACGACAAACAGGGTGCCCTCTCGTTGTTCTTCTTTACTCAATGTTCTGTACCTGTTCTCTGATCTTTTCGAGTTCAGACTTCAGACCGACCACATAGCGGGTCAATATCGCATCATTCGACTTGGAACCCATGGTATTCGCTTCGCGGTTCAGTTCCTGCACAAGAAAATCCATCTGTCTGCCAACGGGTTCGGCGCACGTCAGCAGTTCACTGAATTGTTCAAGGTGACTGCGAAAGCGTACCAGTTCCTCACTGATGTCAGAACGATCGGCAAAAATGGCAATTTCCTGAGCAATCCGTTGCGGATCCATCTCTGCGCCATTCTGCAACCGTGCCAGGCGCTCGGTTAATTTGCGTTGCCATTCCAGCGGGACTGATGCTGCCTGGGCTTCAATGCCTGACATCATCTCCTTGAGCAGCAACAAGCGTTCCTGCATATCAACACCAGTGGCGGCACCTTCAACCATACGCATCCCGATAATCGCATCGAGGGCCTGTGTCAGTGCGGCCTCCAGAGACGCACTGATTTCCTCTTCCACCACAGAGACGTCTTCGAGCTTGATAACATCAGGCAACGCCGCCAGATATGCCAGGGGGATCTCACCGCTAACACCATCGAGATCGCGAATCTCCTGCAACGCCTCAAGGTAGGCCGCTGCCAGGCTCTTGTTAACAACCGGTTTTACCGTTGCTTGCGCATTGTTATTCTGGGTAACATAGATATCAATTTTGCCGCGCTTGAGCACGGTCCCCACCTGTTTTTTGATCTGCGCCTCGAAAGGCGCTACCAAACGCGGAGCCTTGATATTGATATCGGCATAACGATGGTTCACCGCCTTGATCTCTATCGTGAAAGACAGATTGTCCCGTTGCGACTGCCCACGACCGTAACCGGTCATACTTTTGATCATCTGGTTTCCTTAGGTTGTTTATAATGCAAAAACGTAGGAGCACAGCGTGCTGTGCCCCGGTCAACTACACCAAGCGCCCTACCCCCACATACCCAAAACCGGCGGAGCGTATCAATTCGGGATCATACTGATTGCGTCCGTCAAAAATCAGCTGTTGCTTCATGGTTCGACGCATGGCATCAAGGTCGGGGTTACGGAACGGTTTCCACTCAGTCACCAGCAGCATCGCGTCCGCACCCTCTAACGCCTGATACTGGTTATCTACCAGGCGCAACTGCCCTGAGGCAAACCACTGCGCCGGCAATTCACGGGCAGCGGTTTCCATGGCGACCGGATCGTAAGCCAGGACAGTGGCACCGGCGGCCAGCAGATCGGCAAGCAAGACTGTGGCTGAGGCTTCTCGCATATCATCGGTTCCCGGCTTGAATGACAAACCCCAGATCCCGAAGGTTAGTCCGGAGAGGTCATCACCAAAATGACGACGCAACTGGCGACCGAACCAGCCTTTTTGAAACTGATTGCGCTGTTCCACCGATTGCAGCACCCGCGGCTCAAAATCAACCTGCTGCGCCATACGGATTAACGCCTGCACGTCCTTGGGAAAGCAGGAGCCACCGTAACCGCAACCGGGGTAGATAAAAGAAAAGCCGATACGGCTGTCCGAACCAATACCACGCCGCACATTTTCAACATCAACACCGAGCAATTCGCACAAACCGGCCATCTCGTTGATGAAGGAGATTTTCGTTGCCAGCATCGAGTTGGCGGCGTATTTGGTCATCTCCGCATCACGCACACCCATATAGATGGTACGCTCATGATTACGATTAAAAGGCGCATAAAGCTGGTACATCAGTTCACGCGCCCTGGGACTTTCAGTCCCGACAACGATCCGATCCGGCTTCATAAAATCATCAATAGCTGCCCCCTCTTTCAGAAATTCCGGATTGCTGACGACGTCAAATTCGACCTGAACGCCGCGCTGGTCGAGTTGCTCCCGGATTGCGTTATGGACCATTTCCGCCGTTCCAACCGGCACCGTCGATTTATTGACGACAACAGCATAGCTGTCAAGCAATGAACCGATTTCTTTGGCGACAGCGACCACATACTGCAGATCGGCAGAACCATCCTCCCCCGGTGGTGTACCGACGGCGATAAAAAACAACGAACAATTCGTCATTGCTTCGCCCAGACTGCTGGTAAAATGCAACCGCCCCTCGGTATGGTTGCGAGCGACCAGGGCATCGAGCCCCGGCTCGTAAATCGGCAGCTTCCCTTTTTTGAGCCCCTCGATCTTTTCCTGATCGATATCAACACAGTAAACCTGATTGCCCATTTCAGCGAAACAGGCCCCACTGACCAGGCCGACATAACCAGTACCAATAACCGTTAATTTCATAAAAACCCCGTGGAATGATTCGAATTGCTATGACTTGGACATAGAGATACTAAAAAAAACAGATCGAAGGATACAGGGCATTGTAACCAAAGTGAAGAAAATAACTTGCCGCTGAAGCGGGGTCCCCTGTCGCTGGGTCAGTAAAACGTAAAGGGTTTCTCAGACCAGGCTCTGCGTCCCTTCAACACACCGAAGACTTGCGGTCAGTAACAGAGAGTTTTTTGTTCGCGGTCGGCGAATATTCCGGCACCAGCTGCTTAAGCCCCACTCCTACAGCCTTAAAATCAAGGATTTTGGCACTGGCAACCAGGGCGGCAATCTGTTCTACCAGTTGCTGATGGGGCGGCGTTACCGACTGGGCAATGCAGATTTTCCTATGAGGGGTCGGCAGCACCCCTTCATCATCCAGCAGCAATTCTTCGTAAAGCTTTTCACCGGGGCGCAAGCCGACATAAACGATATCGACATCTTCATACGGCACAAGGCCGGAAAGGCGGATCATCTCTTCGGCCAGGGTTGTGATTTTAACCGGCTCGCCCATATCAAAAAGATAAATCTCCCCCCCCTGACCCATACTGCCGGCTTGCAATACCAGTTGCGTCGCCTCGGGAATCGTCATGAAAAAGCGCGTTACCTCCGGATGGGTCACCGTCACCGGCCCCCCGGCCTCAATCTGTTGCTGGAAGGTTGGAATAACGCTGCCGTTACTCCCCAACACATTGCCAAAGCGGGTCGTAACAAAACGGGTTTTTGATCTATTATTCAGGGATTGCACATACATTTCGGCAATGCGCTTGGTCGTTCCCATCACATTGGTGGGACGTACCGCCTTGTCCGTCGACACCATGACAAACTTTTCAACCCCGTAATAATCAGAGGCATCCGCCAGCAACACGGTGCCCTGCACATTATTGTTGACTGCTTCCGCCGGATTCGCCTCCATTAATGGTACATGCTTGTAGGCTGCCGCATGAAACACCACCTGGGGTTGCTGTTGATCAAAAATAACGTTGACCCGTGAGCGGTTTCGCACATCCCCAATCACCGGAACAATAGGCACATGCTGATGTGCCTTGGCTAACTCCTGTTCAATCATAAAAAGGGGCGTTTCACCATTTTCAAACAGAATCAGTTTGGCCGGATTAAAACGCATAACCTGGCGACAGATTTCACTACCGATACTCCCCCCCGCACCGGTCACCAACACCCTTTTACCTTCGATATAATTCTGGATATTTTTACAATCAAGAGAAATCGGTTCACGACCAAGCAGATCGTTGAGATCGATCTGGCGGATCTGCTGAACGGTAACGCGGCCATCAATCAGCTCACCGACACCAGGCAGCACCTTGAATTGACATTGATATTTCTGACAGCGATTAACAATAGAGCGGATTTCACGCCCGGTAGCAGACGGAATCGCAATGATAATTTCATCAATCAGGTGCCGGCCCAACAAATGCTCAAGGTCGCCCTGGTTGCCCAGCACCTTAAGGCCTTGAAAGTGAGCATAACGCTTGGCCGGATCGTCATCAACGAAGCCGACCAGATCAATATTTAGCTCCTGATTCTGACGAATCTCCCGGACAATCATCTGACCGGCATCCCCGGCCCCGACCACCAGAACCTGTTTCGTTTGATGCTTCGTTTGATCCGAGTTTTTTGCTTGACGCCAGGGACGATAGCTTTCACGTATGATACGCGTAGCAAAACGAACCCCACCCACCATAAGAAAACAAAAAATGCCATCCAGCACCAGAACCGATCGCGGAATGAGATTGAGACGATAGACCAGCACCGCATAAACAACAAAGATCAGGGAACCAAGCAGATTGGCTTTAACGATCTGGACCAGATCGGGCATGGAGACATAGCGCCACCAGCCCCTGAAAGCACCGAAGAACCAGAATGTTGTCAATTTGATAACCACAACTGCCGGGATCAGTTCAGCAATTCTGCCATGATAGAGAGATGGGATGGTCAAATCAAAACGTACAGTATAGGCGAGCAATAAAGACGCCATAATAATCAAAGCCGTCAGCACAAAGGTGATGACAAGGCGGTATCGCTGAAAACGTTGAATAAATATATCCATGAACTACAACCCCCCGGAAATTTGAAAAACGCGGAATGAATCTGTGATTAGATTCGGGAACTAATTAGTTCTCGTCCGGAAACGGTTATTTTCCGCCGTGGCGGCGTTAATCTGCGGTCTTTGGTATTGACCTCTGTGCTTGGATAATCAGGCCCGAGGTCCCCAGATCGACCCCATAGTGATTGCGCAGCATTACCGGGCGCCGATCGTAGCTCGGCAGCGCACAAATATCAATATTGATGCTTTGAGCCGGCACATGCTTACGATCTGGTCGTGTCAGCATCCGTAGTTTCCAGGTATCGACGTTGCCCTCTTCGCGGAGCGGATCACTGACAGAGACCGGCAATCCATATTTCTTAAACGTCTTCGTTCAGCTTCTACTAAAAGAGTAAACGGTAAACACCTGACCCCTCAGGCTTCTTTTCACCAAACAGTCACGACATGTTTATACTCAAGGATTTTTCGATCACAGGTAATAAGCGGTACAGCCAGTCGCCGGGCGAGAGAGATAATCATTCTATCCGCTGGGTCTTTATGAAAATCACCAGGAAGTTGAGTGCCGGCGATGGCGTCAACGGGTGAAAGGGGTTCAATCACTGTTGCCGGATAACTTCTTGCCAATTCATACCACTGCGATATATCCATAGGGATAACAAGTTTCCCCGATTGAACCTTAACTGCCACCTCCCAAACAGAGATAGAAGAGAGAATCAGAGCTCCTGTTTCCTGCTCTTGCTCGATGAATTTAACAGCAGCTGGAGATAATTTGGCAGGATCATGCAACCACCACAGCCAGACTTGTGTATCAAGCACAATCATGATTCTAACGCATCCCACAATTCTGGAGCAGGCTCATCAAAATCGTCAGCGATGGAGATGGTAACAGTTCGCAATGGAAAGCGCTTATTTTTATCCGGAAAGGTATCGGGCGGAAT
>JAHYIY010000020.1 GCA_019429255.1 Desulfuromonadales bacterium
TGTTCCAGTTTCTCAATAAAGGCCGCGCCGCCAAGCGGACGGCCGGTTTTGGTCTTTTGGAATATCAAACGATCCTGCTGCTGATCCGTGGTCTGTAGAAAGTTCGACCAGTTATCTACCAATTCCGGCAACAGCGGGGTTTTGATCAGTGGATCCTGAGCGTTGATGCCGCAATGGTAGCGTGCGCTTGACCAGGGATAATCAACGGGAGATGACGCGATACCGGCAGCAACCGGGTTGCGTTCCACATAGCGTGCTGCTGCTAAGAGGTGCCGTTGATCCAGCACGCAGGAACCAAAGCGCCCCTGAAACAGATAGCCGCGCACCCCCTCGCGGAAATTCTTCATACGGGTATAGCGGCGATGGGTTTCACCGATGGCTCGTGCCAGGGAGATTTCATGTTCGGGGACGGCAATCAGGTGGACATGGTTGGCCATCAGGCACCAGGCCAGAAAGGTGACGCCGGCGGCGGCTGACTCCTCAGCCATGATCTGCAGATAGGTGATTCGGTCGTGATGGTCAGCGAAAACATCCATGGAGCGGACGCCACGCTGGGTGATGTGATGTGGATATTCTGGTACAACCAGTCGGGCAAAGCGTGCCATTTCCCCCTCCGGATCGGCAACGTGAAGACCATTGATGTGGCGAAAAGAGTAACGAAAAAATTTTGCTACGGCAAGCTCTTTAAATCGGTATTGTGTCCCCGGAAAAAACGAGCATCTTACCTGCGTCCGTTTTATTCATTTTTGCATTTTTTATTTGTTTATGCATATTGTTCACACTAAAACCTCTGACAAAAAACATCGATTAATCCCTAAATACTTGGTTTTACAGTAATTACACACTCAACTAGGTTTGGCACCTTCCTTGCTAATCCACTTTTGAGCATAAATTTGCTATATTGAGGTGATCCTGAATTCGGCTCCGACCATTGATCAACCACGGGAGAAAATTATGACTCTTACCAGTTCCCATGCCGCTCTGCCCGGCATGAACTCTCGCATTCAGCGCCTGCGGCAACTGAGCGTCGCTATCGAACCAAGCCTGTCGATTGAAAGAGCGCTACACGAAACCGCCTTCTACAAGGAAAACTACGGCAAATTCTCGATTCCGGTGCTGCGGGCGCTCAATTTTTACGATCACTGCAACAAAAAGACCATCTACATTGGTGATGACGAATTGATTGTCGGTGAAAGGGGACCAGGACCAAAGGCGGTGCCGACCTTTCCTGAGCTGACCTGTCACAGCGTCGAGGACTTTCACGTCCTCAACACCCGCGACCAGCAGCGCTATACCATCAGTCAGGAGGATATCGCAACCTACGCCCGCGAGGTGATCCCCTACTGGCAGGGCAAGACCATCCGTGAACGGATTTTCGGCCATGTACCAGGGCACTGGCGCGATATGTACGAAGCCGGGCTATTTACCGAATTCATGGAGCAGCGGGCACCGGGGCACACCGCTCTGGACGGACAGATTTATCGTAAAGGAATGCTGGATTGCAAAAAGCAGATTAATTCAGAAATTGAACGTTTGGATTTTCTGAGCGACCCTGAAGCTACTGACAAACTTGAAGAACTCAAGGCCATGGAAATTTCCTGCGACGCAGTCATCCTGTTCGCCGAGCGTCACGCCGAGCTGGCCGAGCAGCTGGCCGCTACGGAAAAGAACCCCCAGCGCGTTGCCGAGCTGAAAACCATCGCTTCTGTCTGCCGTCGGATCCCGGCCCATGCACCCCAAACCTTCCATGAAGCCATCCAGATGTACTGGTTCGTACATCTGGGCACCATCACCGAGCTAAACGGCTGGGACGCCATGAATCCGGGACATTTCGATCAGCACCTTGCACCATTTTACGCAGCCGGTCTCAAAGACGGCAGCCTGACCCGCGACCAGGCCAAGGAACTGTTGTGCTGCTTCTGGATCAAGGTCAATAATCAGCCGGCGCCGCCCAAGGTCGGTATCACCGCGCGTGAAAGTGGCACCTACAACGACTTCACCAACATCAATATCGGCGGCATCACCAGCGACGGCCGTGACGGCGTGAGTGATGTCTCCTACATCATGCTCGAAGTCATTGAAGAGCTCCACATCCTCCAGCCGGGCAGCTCGGTCCATATCAGCGCCAAAACCCCCGACCGTTTTCTCGACGCTGCCTGCCGGGTCATCCGCCAGGGACACGGTTATCCGTCGATCTTTAATCCGGATGTCTATGTCGTTGAACTGCTGCGTCAGGGAAAAACCCTGCGCGATGCCCGCGAAGGAGGCTGCAGCGGCTGCATCGAAGTCGGCGCCTTCGGCAAGGAAGCTTTTGTTCTGACCGGCTATCTGAACGTCCCGAAAATCCTGGAAATTACCCTGAACAATGGCATCGATCCCTTAACCGGCAAACAGGTTGGACTGACCAGCGGTGACCCGCGCAAATTCACTGACTACAACGAGCTTTATGCGGCCTTTGTCAAACAGCTTGAGCATGTTGTCGATACCAAGATTCGCGTCAGTAACTACATCGACCGGATGTTCGCCAAATACGCCCCGGCGCCATTTTTGTCGGTGGTGATTGAAGACTGCATCAGCAAGGGGCGCGACTACTACGACAGTGGGCCGCGCTACAACACCAACTACATTCAATGTACCGGCCTGGGCACGGTCACCGACAGCCTTGCCGCGCTGAAAAAGCATGTCTTCGACGATGGTGCGTTCACCATGGAGCGGGTTCTTGGTGCCATGGCAAACAACTTTGAAGGGGAAGAATTTCTGCGTCAGACCATCATCAACCGCACCCCCTTCTTTGGCAACGATGATGACTACGCTGATGATATCGCCGTCCGGATCTACCATGATTTACTAGCCGCCATCGACGGCAAACCAAACAGCAAGGGGGAGAGTTTTCATCTCAACATGCTCTCAACCACCTGCCATATTTATTTCGGCAAGATGCTTGGCGCCACCCCCAACGGGCGCTTTGCCTTCAAATCCATCTCCGACGGTACCTCGCCGTCCCACGGCGCCGACACCCACGGCCCTTCGGCGGTAATCCGCTCCCTGACCAAATTCGACCATACCCTCTCCGGCGGCACCCTGCTCAACCAGCGCTTTCTGCCGAGCCTGCTCAAGCGCGACGAGGATATCAGAAAGCTCGGCCAACTGGTCCGCAGCTACTTCACCCTCGGTGGCCACCACATCCAGTTCAATATTGTCGACAGCGCCACATTAAAAGCCGCGCAGGAACACCCGGAAGAGTACAAGGATCTGCTGGTGCGCATGGCGGGCTACAGCGATTACTTCAACGATATGAATGCCGACCTACAGCAGGAAGTGATTGAACGCACTGAGAATGATAGTTTTTAACGACATTTTTGGCCACCAAGAGCACCAAGAGAGACAACACCATAAATATCTGGTGGATTATCAGTTGACTGATCAGGGGTGGCTTTACCCCAAAAAAACCTGAACCCGACTTTCTTGGTGTCCTTGGTGCCTTGGTGGCATATTTCATTTATGAATAAACACAACATGCATAGCCCCCTGATTTTCGATATTAAACGCTACGCCATTAACGATGGTCCAGGCATTCGTCTGGCCATTTATTTCAAGGGCTGTTCGTTGCGCTGCGCCTGGTGTCACAACCCGGAAAGTATTTCTCCGCAGGCGCAAAAACTCTACACCCTGGAACGCTGCATTGGCTGTGGAGAGTGCGTCAAGGCCTGTCCACAGAAGGCCCTGAAGATGACGGATGAGGGAATGCGCACCGACAGCAAACGCTGTACCCTCTGTGGCAACTGTGCGCGCATCTGTCCGACCAAAGCGATGGAGATATCGGGAGAAGAAAAATCAATCGATGAGCTGATGAGGATTATTGAACGGGAACAGCATCTTTTTGACCAGTCCGGTGGCGGGGTGACGGTGTCCGGCGGGGAACCCCTGCTCTATCCCGTTTATCTGTTTGAACTGTTTGATCGCTGCGGGCAGCGACAAATCCACCGCGCCCTCGATACCGCCGGTCATGTCCCTGAAAAAAACCTGCTCGCCGCGGTCCGGCGCACCGACCTGTTTTTGTTCGATCTCAAGCTGATCGATGGCAAACGCCACCAGCATCTCACCGGCGTCGACAACCGGCTGATCCTCTCCAACCTGCGGGCCCTTGCCGCCAGCGGGGCGCAGATTCAGATCCGCATTCCTCTGATCAAGGGGGTCAATACGGCTGACCAGGATCTTCGCGCTTTTGCCGAAGAGATTGCCGCTCTAGCGGGTGAAAAAAAAGCTGTCGCCCTGCTCCCCTACCATGCTATAGCCGTCCACAAATACCACAAGCTGGGAGCTACCTATCCGCAAGAGGCCCTGCAGCCCCCTGAGCAAGAGGATCTGGAACGGGCAATTGACTCCTTCTCACGCCACGGACTAAGTGCCGCAGTTGGGGGTTGATTTTTTAATTCTCAAGCTGATCCGATGTGGGACAGGGATTCCCATGACAAGGGTGTCTGTCGCCATGGAGGGCGACAGTCAAGCGGCCATGGACGGCGAAAAGCGTCCCTTGACATGGGAATCCCTGTCCCATGCCTAAAACACCTAAAATTGAAGCTTTACTTGCTAAGAACATACCCGACAATGACCCAAGCCCCACACCCCGCAACCTATCCCCAGATCTTCCGCTTCTGGCTGCCCCTGGCCGCGACCTGGCTGATGATGGCGGTCGAAGGCCCTTTTATTGCCGCCATCATCGCACGCATGGGCGCCGAAGCCGTCAATCTGGCTGCCTACGGGGTTGCTTTTGCCTTCGCCCTGGTCGCCGAAGCGCCGGTAATCATGCTCCTGAGCTCGGCCACGGCGCTGTGCCGGGATCGCATCAGCTATCGCCGCCTGCGCCATTTTTCCATTGGCTTAAGCCTGGCCGTGACCCTGGGCCTGGCCCTGTTTCTGCTGCCTCCGGTGTATGATCTGATCGTACGCTCCCTCATCGGTCTGCCTCCGGAGGTTGCCGATTTAACCCGCACTGCGTTGTTCTTTCTGCTCCCCTGGCCCGGGGCCATCGGCCTGCGGCGTTTCTACCAGGGGGTACTGATCGCCAGTCACAACACCCGCCTGGTCGCCCTGGCCACCATCTTCCGCATCAGCTTTATGGGGGCAACGGCGGTATTCTGCTATCTGACCACTTCTGTAAGCGGCGCCATCATCGGCGCGCTAGCCCTAACGAGCGGCGTTGTCGCCGAGGCCTTGATGACCCGGATTCTGGCCCACAAAGCAGTTAAGGCACTGCTGGCAAAAGATCCCCCGGAGGGAACCTGCAGCCCCGGCTACCGGGACATCTGGGATCATTATCTGCCCCTGGCCCTGACCCCACTGATTGGTTTGTCCGTTCATCCCATGGTGACTTTTTTCTTAAGCCGGGCCGCCAATCCGGTAGAATCCCTGGCGGTGATGCCGGTCATCTACGGTCTGACCTTCGTCTTTCGCGCCGTCGGCCTCTCCTACCAGGAGATCGCCATCGCCCTGCTTAGTGAACAGTGCACCAACTACCCCAAGGTCCGTGGCTTTGCCGTGATTCTCGCTATTGCCACGGGAGGTTGCCTGACCCTGATTGCTTTTACCCCCTTAAATCGTTTCTGGTTTGAAACGGTTTCCGGGCTCACCCCGGCCCTGGCGACTTTTGCTGCCACGCCACTGCAGCTCATGGCCTTATTTCCGGCGCTGACGGTCCTCATCTGTTTCCAGCGTTCGATCCTGATTGTTACCCGCGTCACCAGACCGGTATCCATCGCCACCGCTGCTGAAGCCACAGTGATCTTTTTACTGATGTTCATCGCCCTGCTCTATTTACCCCTGGCAGGTGCCACAGCGGCTGCCGGCGCTTACGTTGGCGGACGCTTGGTGGCCGTTGTCCTGCTGCAACGCCCGGTAGGCCGCCAACTCACCAAGGAATATTATGGCTGAACTGAGCCAACACTCATCCTCAAGCTACTCTCCCGCCGCCGGCCCCTGGCTGGTACTGGCTGCGGCGGTCTTGTGGGGCACCACCGGGACCGCCCAGGCCTTTGCCCCGGCCGGTTACGACAGTGCTGCCATCGGCGCTTTGCGCCTGCTGGTCGGTGGTATCGCCCTGCTGTTTCTTGCCTTGTACCGCAACGAACTTGGCAAGCTGCGCACCTGGCAACTGCGTCCCCTGTTTCTCGCTGCGGTCTTTACCGCCACCTATCAGCTATGCTTTTTCAGCGCCGTCGCCAAAACCGGCGTCGCTGTCGGCACCGTGGTCGGCATCGGCAGCGCCCCCATCGCCGGAGGGTTATTGGGGTTGATCTTTCGGGGCGAAAAACCGGGGGGTCGTTGGTACACCGCAACCCTGCTGGCAATCTGCGGCTGCATGCTGTTGGGATTCAGTGGCGGCGAGGTGACCGTTGATCCCCTCGGGATCGCTCTGGCTATAGGGGCCGGCAGCGCCTATGCCGCCTACACCCTGATGATCAAGGGGCTCCTCGAACATCAGAGCCCCAACGCCGTCATGGCGATTGTCGTTTGTATCGGCGCCCTGCTGTTGTCACCGGCCCTCTTCCGGGTCGACAGCGCCTGGCTGCTGCAGCCCGGTTCCCTTATCGTGATTCTGCATCTGGGTCTGGCGACCATGGCCCTGTCGTACTGGCTCTTCGCCCGCGGCCTGCAAACCGTCGGCGTCGGCAGCGCTGTCACCCTGTCCCTGGCCGAACCGATGACTGCGGCGCTGTTGGGGATCTTCGTCCTCGGTGAAGTCCTCAATCTCCAGGCCGCCGGCGGCATCGTGCTGATTTTTTCAGGGCTAGCTGTTCTGGTAATCCGCCGGCGCTCCCAAACTGGGGAATGCCCATGAACCAGCAGCGTAAGGCCCTGCTCTTCGGGCTGGCGGCGGTGTTTTTGTGGTCAACGGTGGCCACCGCCTTCAAGCTCTCCCTGCGCCATTTCACCCCCATTGAGCTCCTGCTCTATGCCGGCTCCTTTTCAACCCTGCTGCTGGCTGCGATCCTGCTCTGGCAGGGCAAGTTTCGCCAGGTCTTTCAGTGCCGTCGCCAGGAATACCTGCTGTCCCTGTTCCTGGGATTTTTAAGCCCCTTCCTCTATTACCTGATCCTCTTCAAGGCCTACGATCTGCTCCCGGCCCAGCAGGCCCAGCCCCTCAACTACACCTGGGCGATTGTCCTGTCGCTCCTGGCGGTACCGCTGCTCAAACAGCAAATCCGCTGGCAGCAATTGCTGGCCCTGGTTGTCAGTTACTGCGGGGTGGTGGTCATTGCCACCGAAGGAGACCTCCTCGGCCTGACCTTCACCAGCCCTCTGGGTGTTGCCCTGGCATTGCTCAGCACCATCGTCTGGGCCCTGTACTGGATCTACAACACCCGCGACGGACGCGATCCCGTGGTCGCCCTGTTTGTCAACTTTGTCTTCAGCTTCCCCTTGGTCCTGGGCTACTATCTGCTCACCAGCGACATCCGCCGCCCACCCCTGGAAGGACTGCTCGGCGCTGCCTACATCGGCACCTTTGAGATGGGCGCCTGCTTTGTCCTGTGGCTGCTGGCGATGAAACTCACCGACAACACCGCGCGCATCAGCAACCTGATTTTTCTGTCCCCCTTTCTCTCGCTGGTTTTTATTTATTTTCTTCTTGGCGAACAAATTCTCGCCGCCACCTTCATTGGCCTGATTCTGATTATCGCCGGACTGCTCTGCCAGCGCCTGCGCTGAAGGATATTCAACGAGCAAAACTCAACCATTTCACCGTATTTGTCGCAGAGTAAAAATTGCTTTTTCGGGGAAATCATCCACATCCTGGTGCATGAGAGATGACTAGTTGCCAGAAAGAAAAAACGACTTGATCCGGTAATCTTGTCCGCAGTATAATGGTGAAAATAATTTAATTGCAAAAATCCTATAAAAGCAAACCCGGAGCAATTCAGGGACGCAAAACCACGGGTCTCACGGGGACAGCCGGGCTGACGAAGAAGTTAAGAGCCCTCTTCGGCACGAAGGGGGTTTTTCTGTATGCTGCTGACCATCGTACTGATTGGTTACCATCTTCAGCTGCAAAAAAAATCTTGTGCTCAGAGAAAACGAAACCGCCATGGCCGGCATCCTGGGATCGGTAGAAGCAGACATCAAACGTGCCGGGCGTAATACCATCCGCCCCAACCCGTACAGAAGGGATGCAAGTTGAAGAATGAACACGCCTTTTACCTGGACTCAACAGGCTCTTTCAGGATGCTCATTGTTGATGACCAGCAGGAACAGCTGAAGAGCGTCCAACTGATGCTGAAAATTAACGGCTATGAGGATGTCGATCTGGCCTCTGGTGGGGAGGAAGCGATTAGAAAGCTGCAGTGCGGATGCTACCAGCTCCTGCTTCTCGACTTGCAAATGCCCGGGGCAACCGGCCTGAACGTGCTTGATCACATCAGGCAGGCAGGCCATGCCACTGAAACCATCGTGCTTAGCGGCGAGTCATCTTTCGAGTGGGTCAAGGAAGCCATGCGCCTGGGAGCCCATGATTATATCCGCAAACCCTACAAACCGGCTGAACTTCTCAGCGCCATTTCCAAAGCTCGCGAACAGTATTACGAAAAACAGCTGCTGCAAAAAAAACTGAAGAGCATCAACTATCTGGCCTATCACGATCTGCTGACAGGGCTGCCTAACCGTGCTCTTTTCTTGGACAGGGTTAACCAGACTATCGCCCGCGCCCAGCGCCATGAGCAACAGTTTGCCCTGATATTCATCGACATGGATCGCTTTAAATCCATCAACGACACCCTGGGACACCTTATCGGCGATCGCGTCCTGCAACTGGTTGCCAACAGAATCCTCGGCTGCCTGCGAGCGGAAGATACCCTGTGTCGTTTCGGCGGGGACGAATTTGCCCTGTTGCTGCCCGACATCTCCGACCAGCAGGGCATTGCCACCGTCGCAAAGAAAATCCTCGATGAAATCCGCAAAACGTTTCTTATCGACCGGCATCAGCTGCATCTACGCGCCAGTCTTGGCGTAGCGGTTTATCCGACCACCGGCACGACCTCGGAAGCCCTGTTGCACAATGCCGATATCGCCATGTACCACATCAAGTCGAGCAGCAGGGACAGCTACTCTTTTTATACCGACGCCATGAAAGAAGAGACGGTCTCCAATGCGGCGGAACGGGATCTGCGACAGGCCCTTGAAGAAAATCAGTTCAGGGTGCATTTCCAGCCGCAATTCAATCCCCACACCAGGGCCGTCGTTGGCCTGGAAGCCCTGTTGCGCCGCCACCATCCGCACCGGGGCATCATCTATCCTGAGGAGTTTTTACCTGTCGCTGAAGAGGCGAAACTTCTATTGACCATCGAGTCATTGGTTCTGCGTCAAGTGTGTAAAACCCTGGCGCAGTGGCATCATCAGGGATTTCGCAACGTTCCGGTCTCTCTGAATATTTCACCGATTCAGCTGGAGCAGGAAGGTTTTGTCGAGAATTTTCTTGGGACACTGACAGAATTTGACCTTGGCCCTGAACTTTTTAATCTGGAAATCACCGAAGAAAGCCTTTTAAAAGGGCAAAAGCTGATCGCACACAATATAAAAGCCCTGCGTGAGCGGGGCATAGCCATCACCGTCGATGACTTCGGTCGCGGCTTTTTACCTTTAAGCTACCTGCAATATGTGGCTGTGAGCGCCCTGAAAATCGATCGCGCATTTGTCCGCGAGCTCGGCAAAACACCTCAGAGTTCACGTCTGATTGACGGTATAGCGATGATGGCCAAAGGGATGAAACTCAATCTGGCCGCCGACGGAATCGAAGAACTGGAGCAACTCGATCACCTCAGCCAACTTGGCTGCGAAAAGGTGCAAGGATTCTTTTTCAGTGGGGCCCTGCCGCAGGAAAAGATCGCACCATTGCTGACCCGCAGGACGGCGGATGAAAATTGATTCTGTTTTTCGGGAATAGCCTGACAGTTCAGCTTACTGCTCTGGCCCTTGTGCAACAGCATCGTATGTTTTACGTCGAGGAGATTTCAGGATACCCATAAAACTACTGAATTGAATTTCCTCCATGCCGTAGGGGCACCAATAGGGGGACTTTCAATTTTTGTTCTCCATCATTGTACAAACCTTAACTACAGGTGAAGAAGGTCATTCTTTAAGCAGATATTTTCCCACCCAGTTTTTGGCAAACTGAAAGGCGGTGCGGCCGCAGCGCTTGGTTTTGTCATGACTCCATTTGATTGCGGCCTGCTCGGCATCGTCGCTCCAGGGGATCGGTTTGCCGAGTTTATCACTCCATTGTTGAAAACAGAGCTGTACCGCTTGAAGATAGCGATCCTGGGTAAAAACATGGAACGCGACCCATAAGCCGAAACGGTCGGAAAGAGAGCTTTTTTCATCCTGGACTTCGCTCTGTTGCAGCTCTCCTTTAACATACTTGCCACCAATGTGGTCACTGCTGTACTCCGGCAGCAGATAACGGCGATTGGACGTGACGTAAATCAGCACATTTTCCGGCGCCGAATAAACCGAACCATCAAGGGCACTTTTAAGCATTTTGTAAGAAAGTTCGCCAAATTCGAAGGTCAGATCGTCACAGAGCATGATAAAACGATAGGGCAGGTCCTCAACAGCAGCAAAGATCTCGGCGATGTAGATCAGATCTTCCTTTTCCACTTGAATAACCCGCAACCCTTCTGCAGCAAATTCGTTGAGCAGGGCTTTGACCATCGACGACTTGCCGGTTCCGCGCGACCCCCAGAGCAGAGCATTGTTGGCCGGATAGCCGTTAAGAAACTGGCGGGTATTGTTGACCATGATGGCTTTTTGTTCATCGACCCCCAACAGCTGCTCGAGGCGGATGGTGTCGGTCACCCTGACCGGCTCAAGATAGCCGGAAAAAGAGCGGCGACGCCAGTTGGCGGCATAACAGGTTTTCCAGTCGACCGCTTGGGCTGCCCTGGGCAATAACATTTCAACAGAACTTAAGACACGCTCGAGTTGGGCAACAACTTCCGGCTTGAGATTCATCATCGGTCACACTCGCTGGATATGAGATAGCATTTTCGCAAAACAGGCAACGGCAAGCTGGGATCAACAGTCCAAGAGTCGCCTGTATACGGCAAATCACTCATTTCTGTCAAACCCTAACCGCCCTGCTGACCATTCCGCCTGGGTGGTTTTTGTCGCGGACGTGAATTTTTCAGTTGTGCTATATTGTCCACTTTCAAGGAGTTGTTCGATGAGACTGGTGATACTTACCATCGTCGCTTTGACCCTGATGGCCTGTCAACCACTAACGCCGCCACCACGGACAGAGCTGGCCGTGCCGGAAACCTTTTCCGGCACCCTTACAGCAGAAGGCGTGGTTGTAGCTGAGCGCTGGTGGCTCGACTTTGACGATCCGCAGTTGAACGATCTGCAAGCCCGTCTGTTTAGCGAGAACCTCAATCTGCGCCAGGCTTTTTTGCGCCTCGATCAGCTCGAAGCGCGGCAACGGACGGCGCAAGCGGGGCTCTTCCCGGCGCTGAACCTGACCGCAAGTGGCCGACGTGAACAAACGGTGACTCAGAGTGCTGAAAACCAGACGACTGCCGGGCGATTAACGGTAGCAGCGGCCTATGAAATCGACCTGTGGCAACGTTTGCGCCACCGCACCGCAGCGGCTGAGCTGCGTTTGCTTGCCGGCGAAGATGAAGTTCGTACCCTGCTGCTGAGTTTGAGTGCGCGCCTGACAGAACTCTACTTCATCGCGGTTGAACAACGGGCCCAAACTGACCTGCTTGAGCAGCGACTGCACCATAACCGCGAACTGGTGAGGATTATCACCGAACGTTATCAGTCCGGGCTGGCGAACGCCAGCGAACTCTATCAGGCCCAGCAAAATCTGGCGCAGATGGAAGCGCAATTCCCGCTTTTTGAAACTACCCTGAACCAGACCAGCAACGCCATGGCCCTGCTCCTCGGCCAACCACCAGGCAGCGTTCAGATTGAGCGCCACCAGTTACCGACACTGACCAATGTCATCGCTGTCGGTTTGCCGGCCACCCTGCTCAGTCGCCGGCCCGATGTTTCCGCCGCCTTGCTGGAATTGGCAGCAGCTGATCATGATCTGGCCGCCGCCCTGGCCGATCGCTTGCCACGCCTCGACCTGACCGCCAACATCGGTCATTCCATCACCCGTCTGTCAGGCGGTGATGTCACCGGCACCTTCTGGAGCCTGGCTCTTGGGCTGACCCAACCCCTTTTCGACGCCGGACGCCTCAAAGCTGCCAGTGATCTACAGCAAGCCGTTCGCGATGAAAAACAGCTGGCCGGCCAGCTGAAGATTCTTACCGCCATTGAAGAGGTTGAATCTGCATTGCATGCTGAACAGGGCAGTTTCAGACGCGATCACCTGCTTGCGAAACAACAGGAACTGAACAACCATGTTCTGAACATAAGGACAGAAAACTATCTGCTCGGGCTAACAGACAGCCTGGAGCTGCTGCGCAGCGAAATGGCACACCTCGAAGTGCGCAGTCAGCAGTTGAGTAACCAGCGTCAATGGATCAGCCACCGCATCAGCCTGATCCGTGCCCTTGGTGGCCATTGGATGGATGAGGAAATCGAGCAACGCAAAACCATATAAAAAGGGCAGACCATGACCCAAAATGAAGCGATCATCATCTCACCGGAACACCCAACCTCGCCCGACAACGAATCACTGCGCCCGTTAAAAACCGTAACCACGGTTATTTACGCCCTGCAGGCGGCATCTTTCTTTGTCGGAGTGACCTTGTTTGTGGCGATTGTTTTCAATTACATCAAGCGTGATGAGGCCAGGGGAACCTGGCTGGAATCGCACTTTCGCTGGCAGATTCGCACCTTCTGGTATGGCATGCTGTGGACGGGGGTAGGAATTATCACCTACCTGCTGTTGATCGGCTACGTGATTCTGTTTGCCAACTATATCTGGATGATCTACCGCGTTGCCAAAGGGTGGCTCAATCTGGCCGAGGGCAAACCGATGGATTTTCGCCCCTATCGCGAACGCGGCAGGTCACACAATGTTTGAGTTTTGCAGCAACTGCTTGACCTTGGCCAGATAATTGCGGGTTTCCGTCGGCATCTTTTCCAAACCGTGACGATCGACATTCCCTTGCCCCCAGTTATAGGCGGCCAGAGCGCGATCAAGATCGCCAGCGTATTTATCAAGCAAACGACTGAGATAGCGACTGCCCCCGCTGATATTTTCGACCGGATCAAAACTGTCTTTGACCCCCAGATCAGCAGCGGTGGTCGGCATCAATTGCATCAGTCCCTGCGCTCCGGCGTGAGAGACCGCTGTCGGGTTATAGGAACTTTCGACGGCAACGACCGCACGGATCAGCTCCGGCGCCAATTTAACCTGCCTGGCAACACGGTCGATGATCCCTTCAATCTGCTCACGTCCGACGGGTTCCGACTGCTGGTGCTGCAGGGTCACATTCTGGCGATATTTGTCAATAAATTGACCTTTGCGGCTATCGAGCAGGCTAAAAGGTGTAATTGCAGCAAAATCGAACAGGGGCGATCTCTTTTCGTCTTCATCATCACTATCCGCAAACAACCCTTGCATCATCTGCACTTGGGTCAGCTTGAGCTGTATCAGCGCCTGCTCAGCGGTCGCCGGCATAGCGGATTGCCCCTGAGCTGCCTGTTCAAGCAGCTCAGCAAATTCACCGCCGGCCCCATTGGTTGCCGCAGATGCCGGAGCAGACAATGGCAGAGGAGGAAACAACGTCGGAAAACTCAGGGATTCAATACTCATAGCAACCTCTTGATCGGTATAAACGGGGGTCAAGTATCTATCTTATCGACATGTTCACCCCTGTTCATAAGCAAATTCCGAACCAAATTTTTTCATGCACCTGCCAGAGACCAATGGATTTAAGCGATGGACAAAATCAAAGAAAAGCTGCACCGCCGCATCAAGCGCAGTTGCGGTAAAGCGATTGGTGATTTTAACCTGATTGACGATGGCGACCGCATTGCCGTGGCCGTTTCCGGGGGCAAAGATTCATGGACCCTGCTGCATATCCTCAATGATCTGCGTCAGCGCGCGCCAGTCCGTTTTGAGTTGATCGCGGTGAATTTTGACCCCGGCTTTGCCGGTTACCGCAGCGATCTGCTGGCCGATTATCTGCAGCGCCACAACTTCACCTACCATATAGAAAAGACCGCAAGCTCAGCAGTGATCGCGGAGAAACTGCGGCCCGGCTCATCCTACTGCGCCTTCTGCTCGCGCCTGCGGCGCGGCGTTCTCTATAGCGTTGCGCAGCGCCTTGACTGCAACAAGCTGGCCCTGGGACATCATCTGGACGACTTTATCGAAACCCTGCTGCTTAATCAGTTTTATGCGGGGAAGCTGGCGGCCATGAGTGCGAAGCTGCTGGCCGACAATGGCCTGCAGACGGTGATCCGCCCGCTGGTGTACGTGGAAGAGGAGTTGATCAGTAATTACAGTACCCGCTGTAATTTTCCGATTATCTCCTGTGCTTGCCCGCTGGCAGGGGAACAGGAGCACCTGCAGCAGCGCCAACGGATGAAACGCCTGATTCGTGAGTTAAGCAGCGAGATCCCGCAGATTCGCCACAGCCTGCTCAGCGCCATGGGGAACATCCACCACCGACATCTGCTCGGCTGATTTACCTGTCCTTTTTGCCGAAACCCGAGAACAACCCCTTATGCTGAGCGCTTTGCTCACGGCGCAGGTTGATCAGACGCAACTCGCGCAGCGCTTCGGTGCAGTCTGGGTTGGCCTGAACCGCCATTTCAAAGGACTTTTCTGCCTGGCGCTCCTTGCCCCGAGCCTGGTAAACATACCCCAGGCACATATGGGTCTGATAGGAACCGGGACTGAGTTCACGCGATGCCAGCAGAATCTCCATCGCCTGATTACATATCTCGGCTTTTTCCGGAGCTGATTTGAACAGCGCCCAGGCGAAATTGGTCATGTATTCCGGCTCGGCAGGACTAAACTCGACGGCTTTTTTCAGCGCCTTGGCGGCGGCAGCGAAACGTCTGACTTTAAGCAGGGCCACCCCCTCCTGGTAGGCGGTCTCGGCCTCAATCACCTGATTGATGTCGATTTTCTTTTTGGGACCGTTGATCAGTTCATCCAGGTAGTCGTTGCGGGTTGTCGGGTCGCTGAGCACGGTATAGGCCTGGGAAATATACTGAAACATTTCGTTGATCTTGGTGCTCATCTCGCGCGAGAGGTCACTGCCAAGAAAACGGTCGGGATGATACTCCTTGGCCAACTTATAGTAGGCGCGGCGAATCTCTCCCGAATCACTTTTGCGATCGACAGCCAAAGCGTCAAAGTAGTTAGCATCCATGATGCGCTGGTAATCGTCAAGGATCTTGCGCCGCAGCTTCTCATCGACCATGGCCACTTCGGCATCGGCATGGTCATCGACCACCCCTTGCTGCGGCGTGGCGTGGTGTTCGAGCATCTCCGAAATCAACAGAGCAACAATGAGCTTTTGCACCTCACGACGAGCCAGGGGGTGCTGCTCCAGAATGTCCTGCAGACGTTTCTGGCCCTGGCAGCTTTTTAAGACCGCCAGACCGCGTTTTCCCAGGTCAATGTCCTGAAAACGATACTTGGGATTGATGGCCTGACACAGATAGTCGTTCGTAAAGGGGGAAAGAAACTCGTCGACCTGCTTGAACGTCCAATAGCGGCTGACCCCCTGCAAAATCAGGGAAGCAGGTGACAGACGGATCTGGGTTACCCCTTTTTTGAAGTCTTTACCCGGCTCAAAGTACAGCTTTCCAATACGCCAGGCAAAGGTCGACAGCAGTTTTTCGGTAACCTGACGTTCCAGCACCGTTTTGAGCTCCTGCGGAGTCAACAACCCCATCTGAATCAGCACCGTCCCCTGCAGACGACCGGTCTTCTTACTGACCTCCACCGACTGATCGCAGTCAACCTGGGTGATAACCCCCTCCCTCACCAGCATCCGCCCGAGACACTCGCCGAGCACATTAGAGCGGGCGAACACCGGGTAACCATCTTTGATATAGATAACCTTTTTTGCTGCACCGTGATGTAAGTGCAACAGCCCCGTGGCTTTTTCGACATAGAGGCGATGCAGCTGGGTCGGAATGGTAAATTCCGCTATGGGCAGGACTTTTTTTTCGGCAGCACTGACAGTTTTTTGAGTCTGGCTGAAGACGCGCTCGAGCAGGTGCTGCAGGTCAATACCAGTGAAGGGTTTGAAGAGAAAATCATCGACGCCGTATTCCTCTTTAGCGGCCCTGATCTGCTCCGGACTATGGAAGGTCGTGGTAATAATCACGACCGGTAAGTTGCGGGTTTTGTCGTGTTTGCGCAGGGCCTGACAGATATTCGGGCCGGAAATCTCCGGCATGTTAATATCAATAAACGCCAGATCAAACTCATCGCTGAGCAGTTTGCGCAGGCCCAGGGCACCGCGATCAGTAGCTTCGACGTCGAATCCGGCCGCTGCAAGCGCCTGCTGCAGAGAATCTCTTAAGTCGCGGTCATCGTCAATGATCAGAATGTTCTTACGCATAAATCAGCTTCCTTGTTTTTTCAACGATGCCCCCAAGGGGTTGAGATAAAATTCCATCCGCTGCCTGATTTGTTCGGTGACGCGGCGATAATCATCAATAAATACCTGTTCCGGCTTTACTTCTGTCCCCCCATAGCCAAGGCTTTTGGCGACCTTGCTAAATTCTCCAGCACGCATGGAAAGTTCGTTAATCGACTGGTCGTACAGCAAGCGTAACTTGTTTTCCAGTTGCCGTAAAAATTTGTAGCCTGAAACCAGGCAGTCCGCATCATCCTGAGTTAACAGCTTTTCCCGACCAAGAATTTCCAGTAGCCGGATGGTGTTCTGAGTCTTTAACGCAGGAACTTCCCCAGCATGCCGCAACTGGAGAAATTGTGCAATAAATTCAACATCCACCATCCCTCCCCGACCGGTTTTGATGTTGCGCAGTTCGTCACTTTCGCGGGCAATTTCCTGTTCCATGCGCCGGCGCAATCGATAGATTTCTGCCTGCAGATTTTCCGGAACCGGCCGCGAAAAAGTCAATTCTTCAATAGTATCCTGCACCTGTCGGGCAAAATCAGCCGCTCCAGTCACGGCTCTGGCTTTGGTCATGGCCTGGCGCTCCCACGGTTGAGCGGATTCCCGGTGATAGCGTTTAAAGGCACTTAAACTGGTGACCAATGGCCCTTGATTGCCGGAGGGGCGCAGGCGCGTGTCAATCTTATAGACAAATCCCTCGCGCGTCACCAGGGTGAGAATGGTAATGATGCGCTGGGCCAGCTTGGCAAAATATTCGTGATTGCTGATCGGACGAAAACGCTGCAAATCTGTTTCTGTAACTTCACGCGTCTGTCCTTCCTCATGGTAGATAAAAATAATGTCGAGGTCGGAATGATAATTCAGCTCGAGTCCGCCGAGCTTGCCCATGCCAATCACCGAAAATTCTGTTTCGACGCCGGCACCAGCGCCTTTCTCACTAAAGGGGGCGCCAAAACGGAAGACCAGTTCCTGGCGTGCCAGACGGCCGGCATGCTCCAGACACACCTCGGCCAGCAGGGATAATTGCCGGGCGATATCCTCCTGGTCAATGCGCCCATGGAGGTCGTTCAGGGCAATCCGCAAAAATTCTTCGTTACGAAAACGTCGCAGGGTATCAAGACGCGATTCAAAGTCTTCTTCCTGCGCCAACTGTGCGCCCAGTTCTTCCAACATCTGTTCGCGGGTTTTACTCTGGGTGCCGTAGGATTCGAGTACCAGGGTATCAAGCAGTTCGGGACGCTGGATAAAAATGCGCGACAACAGCTGACTCGAACCGAACAAGGCCACCAGCAACTTGGCGATTGACGGATTTTCCACCAGCAGCGAGAAGAAATAGCTGCGGGCGCGGATACTGTCGAGAAAAGCATCAAGATTATTCAGCGCCTGATCGGGGTTGGCGCAATCGAGAATTTCACCCAGCAGCAACGGGGCCAGTTTTTCCAGACAACGGCGGGAACGACGGGTCATGCGCCGCGAGGAGCTATCTCCACGCAACAGATTCAATGTCTCAAAAGCGGCATCGGGATTGGTAAAGCCTTTTTCCTCGAGCAGGTCCTTGACCAGATCCGGGTCAGAATCGTTGCCGAGAAGAAATCCAACCTCAGGGCGCATCTCGACAATATCAGCATCGGCCGAATGAAACAGCTCGCGGAAAATTGCGTGTACCGCCAGGCGATGGCGATCAAGTTCGGCCCGAAAAGTGACGGCATCGGCACAACCACAGCGGCGCGCCAGTACCTCCAGGGAGTGAGCATCCTGGGGGAGGGAATGGGTCTGCTGTTCCTGCACCATTTGAATTCGGTGCTCAACAATACGTAAAAAGCGGTAGGCGGCAGAAAGAGCGCCGGCATCCGCGCCATTGATCAACCCATCTGCAGCGAGCTGCTTGATGGTTTTGAGGGAGTTGCGCTCCTGTAATTGCGGCCGCGAACCGGCATTGACCAGTTGCAGCGCCTGGACGAAAAACTCAATCTCGCGGATCCCCCCCTGCCCCAGCTTGAGATTAAGCTGCTCGTGCTGCTGGCGGTCGAGACTGGCGTTGATCTTCTGCTTCATTACCTTGATGTCCTCAATCATACCGAAATCGAGGTGGCGTCTGAAAACAAAGGGCTTCAAACGTTTGAGCAGTTCAGTACCCAAGGAAATGGAACCGGCCACCGGTCGCGCCTTGAGCATCGCTGCGCGCTCCCAGCTCTGCCCCCAGGATTCATAATAGATCTCGGCGCCATCAAGGGAGACGGCGAGGTCACCGCTGTTCCCTTCCGGACGCAAACGGGTATCAACGCGGAAGACAAAGCCGTCTTCGGTTACCTGATGCAGAGCGCGGGTAATCATTTCCGCCAGCTTGACAAAGTAACGGTGCAGACTGATACGCTTTGCGCGCCGACCGCCGCCGGTTTCACCACGGGTCGATGAGTAGCAGTAGATCAGGTCGATATCGGAGGAAAAATTCAGTTCACGGCCACCGAATTTCCCCATCCCGAGAATCGTCATGACCGCTTCTGAATATTCACCCTTGTCATTCTGCTGCAGTGGTTGGCCGTACTCGGCCTGTAGTTGCCGACCACAGATCTCATAAGCACGCTGCAAGGAAGCTGCCGCCAGGTCGGACAACTCTGCCATCACCTCTTCCAGGGTCGCCAGACCACAGAGGTCACGGGCGGCAATACGCAATACCTGTTTGGCCTTGTAGTGCCGCAACCCTGCCTTAAGTTGAAAAAAATCGGCATCATCAGCAACCAGTTCCCGCAGATCAGCGAGCATATCGCCTTCGCCGCGACTGGTGTCGATGGCGCCGCCGGCAAAAAGGTCGGTGAAATACTGATGATGACGGCAGAGAATGCCGGTGAGAAAAGGGGAACCACCGAGCAGGATAAGCAACTGCAAGCGCCGCTGCGAATCAGCGACAACTTTATGCAGGGCCTGATGCTCAAGGAGATCGAAAAGCCGCTCGAGGTTATTCAGGGCAGCATCGGGATCGGCGACCCGTAGCGCGTCGCTGAGCAGTACCGCCAGCAGGTCGCGATCAGCCAGATGCCCATCGAGCAGGCGCAGGTTGGTGGCAACACGCTCCCCATCGCACAGGGGCAGGCGCGAACACCAGTCAATCAGCTCAGACGGAGTACGGTCCAGCCATTGCAGACCAGCGGCAATGCCGTGCTGATTGAGGTTCATACCCGCGTTGTTCCTTCAGTTGCCAACATTAGAACAGGTGCCGCAGGCCGCTCGCGTAATCACCACTGACAACGCCACCTTCGGTGATGATCGCCGTGACCAGTCGCGCCGGCGTTACATCAAACGCCGGATTGCGCACGGCAATCCCTTCCGGCGCCAGGGCTTTATCCCCGATGTGGGTCACTTCACGGGCATCGCGTTCTTCGATCGGAATCTGGCTGCCGTCTGTCAGGCGCAGATCAATGGTCGAGCGCGGCGCTGCCACGTAAAAGGGGATATTGTGTTCGCGCGCCAGCACCGCCACCGTGTAGGTGCCGATCTTGTTGGCGACATCGCCGTTGGCAGCAATCCGGTCGGCACCAACAATCACGCAATCGATTTCCCCTTGCTGCATCAGATAGCCGGCCATATTGTCGCAGATCAGGGTCACCGGAATACCGTCACGCTGCAATTCCCAGGCAGTCAGGCGCGAGCCCTGGAGAAAGGGGCGGGTTTCGTCGGCAATCACCGAAAGTTTGTTTCCTGCCGCTACTGCCGCGCGGATCACTCCAAGGGCGGTACCGTAGCCGCCGGTGGCCAGGGCGCCGGCATTGCAGTGGGTCAGAACCCGGGCCTGATCAGGGATCAGTGGCGCACCGTGGCGGCCGATCTTGCGGTTGATCTGCTCGTCTTCCTGGGTAATAGCGAGGGCTTCATACTCAAGGCCGATTTTCAGCTCGAAGACGCTGCGATCAAGGTTAGCCTCGGCAAAGCGCTGCATCCGTTCCAGCGCCCAGGACAAGTTCACCGCAGTTGGCCGACTGGCGGCAAGATAAGTGCAACGCTGCTGGAATTCGACAAAAAACTCCCGGCTCGATTCGTTGTCGATATCACGGGCGGCAAACCAGGCGCCGATGGCGGCGGCAATACCAATGGCCGGTGCACCGCGCACAACCATGCTGCGGATCGCCTCGGCGACGTCTTCATAGCTGTCGTAGTCAAGCCAGACTTCCTGCCCCGGCAACAGACGCTGATCAAGCATCTGGCACTTGCCGGCAACAAAGCGGATGGGACGGATGATACTGGTATCGATGGGGCAACTGGCCATGATGGTTCCTTTTGTCTTAATTCAAACTACCGATTAAACGATTTTCCCGCTTTCGCACCCTTTCCATCGATCAGGGGTTGCTCTTTGTCCAAATCGAAATCGCTATCGGGATCGAAATCGTTCTTACCGGTGCCGTAGACCGCCTGATCCTCTCGAACCTGGTAGCCCCGACCACCCAGACGGCTGAGCATCGCCGCCACGCGATCAAGGTCAGCTTTACGGCTCTGACTCTCCGCCTCCCGCAAAGCTTTGCCAACAACCAGCACATCCTGAATGGCGGCGCATTCCAGCGCTGAACCGCGCGCGATCTCAAAATAACGTCTGCGATCCGCTTCGGCTGTCTTGCCGTTGCCTTCGGCAATATTCAGCGGTATCGACTGGCTCGCACGCAACCACTGATCTCGGGCCGCCCGATGGACACCATTGAGTTTCCCGGCCTTCTCGTACACCCAGGCGACGTAGTCGATCGAAAGGCGGTAAACATCAAGCTTCTCGTGGCCAAGTGTCATTTCTTTTCGATCCAGATAGCGATCCCGATTTCGATCCCGATAGCGATAGCGATCCCGATTTCGATTTCGATTTTGGTTTTTACTGTCCCAACCCCTGATCGCACGACCATAGTTTTTGGTATGGGTCAGGTTTTTTGCTGCAAGTGCTCTTTCAACAATTGATTCACCAATCCCGGATTCGCCTTGCCCTTGCTTTCTTTCATCACCTGACCGACAAAAAAGCCCATCAGTTTTTCCTTGCCACCCCGGTATTCCGCCACTTCCGTTGGGTTAGCGGCAATCACCTCAGCAATAATGGCAGCAAGGGCAGCGCTATCACTGACCTGTTTGAGGCCCCTTTCAGCGATGACTTCGTCGGCGCTTTTGCCCGTCTGCCAGATGGCACTGAAGACGGTTTTGGCGATCTTGCCGGAGATGCTGTTATCCTCAATGCGTTTCAAGATTCCGGCGAGCAATTCGGGCGTCACGGGACAATCATCAATAGCGACATTGTTCTCCCTGATGGCACCGAGCACCTCCCCCATCACCCAGTTGGAGCAGAGTTTCGGATTGTTATGCCGTACCACCAGCGCCTCGAAATATTCCGCCAATGGGCGCTCAGCCGACAGCACTGCGGCATCGTAAGCAGGCAATCCCAGCTGTTCTTCGTAACGCCGGCGTTTCTGATCCGGCAGCTCCGGCAAGGCGGCACGCACCTCGGCGATCCAGCCTTCCGAAACTTCCAGCGGCAGCAGATCGGGGTCAGGGAAATAGCGATAATCGTGGGCCTGTTCCTTACCGCGCATGGAACGGGTCACCCCGGCGTCAGGATCAAACAGGCGCGTTTCCTGCACCACCTTGCCCCCCTCTTCGATCAGCTCAATCTGCCGCTCGACCTCATAATCGATAGCCTGCTTGATAAAACGGAAGGAATTGAGATTTTTCAGCTCAGCACGGGTGCCCAACTCAGCCTGGCCAACAGGGCGCACTGACACGTTGGCATCACAGCGGAAAGAGCCTTCCTCCATGTTGCCGTCACACACCCCCAAGTAAACGACGATCTGATGGAGCTGTTTCAGATAGGCAATGGCCTCGGCAGCACTGCGCATGTCCGGCTCCGAAACCACTTCGAGCAGGGGCGTACAGGCGCGGTTGAGGTCAACCAGCGAACCGGCATTGGCAGCATGGAGCAGCTTGCCGGCGTCCTCTTCCATGTGGATGCGGGTAATGCCAATGCGCTTGGCGGCAAACTCCTCACTACTGATATCAAGCCAGCCCTGTTCGCAGATGGGCAGCTCAAACTGGGAAATCTGATAGCCCTTGGGCAAATCGGGATAGAAGTAGTTTTTTCGGGCAAAGATGGAATAAGGGGCAATCCGGCAGTTGGTGGCCAGACCGGTTTTAATCGCGGCGTTGACCACCTCCCGGTTGAGCACCGGCAGCGCTCCCGGTAATCCCAGGCAGACCGGACAGGTCTGACTGTTGGGAGATTGGCCAAAGGCGGTGGAGCAGCCACAGAAAATCTTGGTGGCGGTGGTCAACTGGACGTGAACTTCCAGACCGATAACGGTTTCATAGCGAGTCTTCATCAGGTTCCCCTGTTGTGTTCAGCGGTTGATACTCAAAAGCAGTGAATCCCGGCGTCTTACAATGTCGGCCGGCACGTATGCCAGTCGGTGGCCTGCTCAAAGGCCCAGGCTGCCTGCAACATCTCTTCTTCCCCAAAAGGCTTGCCGATCAACTGCAGGCCGATGGGCAACCCGGCAGCGTCAAAGCCACAGGGAATACTCATGGCGCAGGTGCCGGCGAGATTGGCCGGAATGGTGAAAATATCTGACAGATACATCTGTAGCGGATCGTCCATTTTTTCGCCGATTTTAAAGGCGGCAGTAGGTGCTACCGGTGTCAGCAGCAGATCAACCTGTTCGAATGCCTTGAGAAAATCCTGACGGATCAGGGTGCGGACTTTCTGCGCCTTGAGATAGTAGGCATCATAGTAACCGGAAGAGAGGGCGTAGGTACCAAGCATGATACGACGCTTGACCTCGGCACCGAAACCGGCGCTGCGGGTCTGCTGATACATATCGATCAGGCCGCCACCGGTGCAGTGGCGCACGCCGAAACGCACGCCATCGTAACGGGCAAGGTTGCTCGAGGCCTCAGCAGTGGCAATCAGATAGTAACAGGCCACCGAATAATCGGTATGGGGCAGGCTGACCGGTACCAGTTCAGCGCCCAGGCCGCGGTAAACCTCAACCGCTGCGTCAACAGCCGCTTTTACCGCTGGATCCAGCCCGGCAATAAAATATTCCTGCGGCAGACCGATTTTTTTACCGGCGACACCGTCACGCAAACTGGCCTGATAGTCGGGCACCGGGCAATCCACCGAGGTTGAGTCGCAGGGGTCGTAGCCGGCAATAGCTTCCAGCAACAGGGCGCAATCTTCAACTGTGCGGGTAATGGGGCCGACCTGGTCGAGGGATGAGGCATAGGCAATGACGCCGTAACGCGAGACGCGCCCGTAGGTCGGCTTGAGTCCGACGACGCCACAGTGGGCGGCCGGTTGACGGATCGAACCGCCGGTATCAGTGCCCAGAGCGGCCACCACCTGACCGGCAGCAACTGCGACGGCACTGCCGCCGGAAGAACCGCCAGGCACATGGTTGGTATCCCAGGGGTTGCGACACACCCCGGCGGCGCTGCTTTCGTTGGAGCTGCCCATGGCAAATTCATCCATGTTGAGCTTGCCGACAATCACTGCCCCCTGCTCACGCAGGCGTTCCACCACAGTGGCATCGTAAACCGGCACATAGTTGGCAAGGATCTTCGAGCCACAGGTGGTGCGCAACCCTTTGGTGCTGAAGATATCCTTCAAGCCCAGGGGGATCCCGGTCAGGGTTGCGGCCTTACCCGCGCTTAGCCGGACATCCGCTGCCGTTGCATCCTGGAAGGCACTGTCGTCACAGCGGCTGACAAAGGTATTGAGCTGGTCATCAGTGTTGTCGATACGCTCAATACACCGGCGGGTCACGGCAACGGCGCTTGTGCGTTGCGCCTGCAACTCCTCACGCAAGCCGCTGATTGTTAACTGTAATACTGACATAGATTTCTTTTCTCCCTGGACCCTGCCGACTTATTCAATCACCTTTGGTACCTGGAAACACCCATCTGCCCCGTGCGGCGCATTAGCAAGAGCAGCCGCAGTACCAATGGAGGTTACCACCTGGTCGACCCGAAACGCATTGGCCATGGGTACGGCATGAGCAGTCGGGATAATACCGTCGGTATTCAGTTCGTTGAGTTTGTCAACATAACCCAATATCGCGTCCATCTGCCCGGTCATGGTTTTCAATTCCTCCGGAGTCAGGGACAGCCGTGCCAATCCGGCGACGTAGGCAACATTCTTTTCACTAATTTTCATAACACCTCTCTAACTGGGTTGATCAGCTACATTGGCAACTTGGCAAATAACATCCTCGTAAACTTAGCAAGATAGCACTCCGGCAACGATGATATCAAGCCGCAGCCGCCGTGAATCTGATCACCGCTGCGGCGACTGCGGTCAAGGCCTTGCTCCCCAGTGCATCCGGGTGGCTGATGATGTGCGGCTCCCCGGCATCACCGGCAACCACCACCTGGGGATCAAGGGGCACCTGGGCGAGCAGGGCAACGCCGGTTTTCTCAGCCAGTGCGGCGGCACCTCCCTGCTTGAAGATGGGGGATGACTCGCCACAATGAGGACAGATAAAGCCGCTCATATTCTCCACCAGGCCAACCACCGGCAGCTTCAGTTCACGACAAAAGCTCAGGGACTTTTCCACATCGGTCAGAGCAACATCCTGGGGCGTGGTCACCACGACAGCAGCGGCTCTATTCCCGAGCAACTGCACCGCACTCAACGGTTCATCGCCAGTTCCGGGCGGACAATCAAGGAGCAGAAAATCAAGATCACCCCAAACCACGTCTGCGAGTAACTGTAAAATGGCGCCGTGCTTCATCGGCCCACGCATGATGGTGGCGCTGCCGTCGCCGGGCAACAACAGCCCCAGGGACATCAGCTTGATCCCATACACGTTGAGGGGATGAATACCCTCTTCATCCATCACCGGACGATCTCCTCGGACCCCGAACATGGTTGGCAGACTTGGTCCATGCAGATCGATATCGAGTAGTCCGACCTTTTTGCCGGCGTTGGCAAGCGCCAGTGCCAGATTAACAGCGGTGGTACTTTTACCAACACCACCCTTGCCCGACATGACGACAATTTTCTGCTTTACCGTACACATGCGCAGCGCCAGCGCCTGCATCATGTGCTGTTGCTGATCCTGGGGGTTGCCCGGCTGCTTGACCGAACAACTGCTGTCCTGACAACTATCACAATGACCCATGGTTTATCTTCTCCTTAGGATGATTTATGCCGGTCCTGAGCCAATGAGCCCCAAAAGCTTCAATCAACTCGTCGATTTCCCCCGCATCGTACCCCTCACACTGCAGCTCGATACGGTAATCCTTGAGCAGTTGTGCTGCTGAGCGCGCATCGCCCTGCTGACGATAAATGCCGAGCAGTTGCTTGATCAATGCATCGGTGGTTGGATCAAGAACCAGCCCGTTGCGCAAGAGAACAGCGGCCTGCTGATAAGCATGGCGGCGCGCCAACAAGCCGGCAAGGGCCTGCAGTTGCTCAAGACGCAACTGGTTGAACTGATCGCGATAGCGCGGCAGATCATCGCCGAGCTCGTAACCGTCCAAAAACTTACCCTGCCACAGCCGCTCCATCCGCCATAAACGCTGCTCGGCCTGCCAGTGTTGCTCGCGCTGCAAATGATAACGGGCACGTTCCATGTGCTGCACAAAGAGATGAACATCGACCCCGACATGATGTAGCGCCAGCATCCCCTTGCCCAGCACCAGATAATGGTAACGGACCCCTTTCCCAAATACTTCTTCCAGGGCTTTGCGCAACCGGCTATGGGCTGCATCAAAATTGTTACGGGCCTTGACCGGCGGACTGTCGGGCCATATCTGCCCCATCAGCACCTCGATGCTCAAGGTGCGTTGTGGCGCCATCAGTAACAGCGCCAGCATCAGCCGTGATGACTGACCAACCTGGTTGAGATCGAAACACTCCAGACCCTTTTGCACGGTAAAACCACCCAGGGTACTGATCTCTATCCTTCCCACAGGCTGTTGCTGATCATCAACATCGAGATGGAGATATTTTCCCAACAACGGCAGCAACAATTCCCGCTCCCTTGCGGCAGAAAGCAGCGGCAGCAACTGCCTCAGCAATTCGCCGGTTAATCCCCAGAAAAAGAGGGTTCGTTGGCGCCGCAACAGATCAAAAAAAGCATGCAGATGTTCATCCGCTGCCGGTCGCTGCCCCAGGCGCCGACACACCACCGCCAGCCAGGCATGAAGACCGGTTCGCAGACGCTCCTCACCCAACTGCTGTGATGCACTCAGAGCATCAGCAAAAAAACGATAGGCGCGGTCTGGTTGATCAAGAACAACGCAGGTAACACCCGCCAGCAGCAGATTTTCCAGCCGACACACCAGCCCACCCGCCTGGCGACGTAATTCCAACCCCTTTTCCAGATCGGCGTTTGCCGCACCGCTGGTGCCACCCTGTGCTTTGATCAAACCCCGCAGTTGTATCAGCAGACTGCGCAGATGATCACTGCTGCCGCCGCGCAGGGAATTCAGTGCCGTTTCAATGAACTGTTCAGCGGGTTCCTGCTGATTGCGGGCAACCAGCAGGCTGGCAGCATAATACCCGTAGAGAGGATAAATCAGGGCACGTTGCTGCTGTTGCAATGGACAGTCACGGGTCAGAAATGCCTGTTGCTGATGCAATCCCGACAGGGTCCCATCGATCAGCAGCAGGTCGAAAGCGGCCTGGTGAATCATCAGCCATTCGAAATAACTGTAGTGATCTGCCGGAGCACTGTAAGCTTGCTCAAAAGCGGTACGGGCGACCAGGACGCGCCCCTGATGCAGAGCCAGCCGCACCCGCAACAATTGCAGGCGGGTAAGGGCTGAGCCGGGCCCGGCCTGCTGAGCCTGGGCAAGAGCATGATCGAGAATTTTTTGCGTAGCTACCAGCTCACCAACAAAACAGATCTGACCCAAACCAAGGGCAAAAGCAATAGTCAGCTGTTCGCCCACCGCCAGCGTCGGCATCACCTGGTCAGCCAGTTGCGCATAATCAGCAAAACGTGAATGCCAATCGTTCCAGTTGCCATCGACATAGATGGTCTGTAACAGCTGCCAGGACTGAGCGAGGACCATCCCGCGCGCGTCGTCTTTACTTGCGAACAGTTGATAAGCCAGTTCCAGCCAAAGAGCGGAATCTGCGGCCAGATTGTTCAGGCGCATCATGCCGCGCAACAGCGACTGCCAACCACAACCTGCCACCGTATCATCGCCAATCTGGTCGAGAATCTGTATTGAAATACAGGCGTCTTCCAGCTGCAACAGATCCGCGCCGCACAGGCTGAGCAATTGTGAAACCTCCGTGTATTGGCCTGCACCGATCAGACAGGCCAGTAATGGCAACATCTGCCCGCGCTCGCGATACCAGTCGCCGGCAATGCGATAAACCTCCAGGCGTTCGGCATCACTCAGCAGCTGTTGCGCCTTATTGCGTAACAAGGTTTTGACCTGAGGATTAAACAGCAGGCAGTCTTCCTTGTCTCCGATCTGTACCAGAGACAACTGATGGCGCATAAGATAATCAAGACCGGCAGCAATGTCAGCTATTTCACTCAATGTCCCGGCCAGTACCAACGGAATACTTTCGAGCAGGGACAGTTTCAGCAGGGTGCGGCGCCAGGGGAGGGGAAAATCACTGATCAGCTTTTCATAAAAAAGACGATTATCCTGGCCAGCGGCCACAGGCAGGTCGACGGCCAACTGGCGCAGCCATTGTTCGTCGGCAGCGGCTAAAAAACCGTCACCGGAGACCAGCAGCCCGCTGAGCCAGCGCACCTGGGTCGAATGCCCTGCGAGTTGCTGCTGCAGCTGCGCTGTCCTGGTTGCCTGGGCGCGTTCGTTTTCGCACAAACGCAGCATGACCTTGATGCGTGCCAGCATTTCGACGTTGCTGATCGGCTTGCTAATGAAGTCGTGGGCGCCAACCTCAAGCCCTGCCGCACGCAGTTGCGGTGAAGCGATGTGAGCGGTCATCAGTACCACAGGAATGCGTGCTGTACGCGGGTGCAGGCGCAACTGGCGGCACATTTCCAGACCATCCATCCCCGGCATTTGCACGTCAATAAAGGCCCCGTCAATCTGCGCCGCTGTTACCAGGTTCAATCCTTCTCTGGCATTGGCGGCAGTCAACAGCTGCACGTCGGGCAGATCGAGGGCGATGATCTGGGTGATCAGCTGCAGATTGATCGGGTTGTCATCGACCAGCAGCAAGGTATAGGGGGAAGGAATTGCGAGCATCAACCCTCTTTTGTCAACCCGGCATCAGGCCGGCGAATTTGAGCAATAATTTCTTGGTCCCGACGGAATTGAAATACACCGTCACTTTCTGTTGATCACCACTGCCTTCAAGCCGCCGGACAACACCGGGACCGAACTTGAGATGACGTACCCGGGCCCCTAAACGCAAACCTCCTGTATCAGCGGGATGATCTGTCGGCGCGGGGGTCGGCCGAGCTGCCGGCTGCCGGGTGATCATTTCGGCTGACTGATCCATTTCTTCTGCTGCGACCAGATCGGCCAGCCCGGCCAGATTGTGCGCCGCTGACCGTGGCGCTGGAGCAGCGTTGGCGGCTGTCGTAGGCGCTAGCGCGGCGCGGTACCCGGCAAGCAACGTCGCTGGAATATCGGCAAGAAAACGGCTGGGTGCATTGAATTGCCAGGTGCCGTAAACCCGGCGCCGCCGGGCATGGGACAGATAAAGTTTGCGCATCGCCCGGGTCATGCCGACATAGCAGAGCCGTCGCTCCTCATCGAGGTCAGCACTGCCGCTGCCGGAACGGGAGTGGGGAAACAGCCCCTCCTCCATGCCGGTGATAAAAACCAGGGGATATTCCAGCCCTTTGGCAGAGTGCAAGGTCATCAAGGTGACGCGCTCGATGGTTGGGTCGTGCTGATCGAGGTCGGTCATCAGGGCAACCTGCTCGAGATAATCCTGCAGGCTACCACCCTTGGAGCTGTGCTCTTCCATCCCCGCCAACAGCTGTTCAAGGTTATCCAGCCGCCCTTTGGCCTCCTGGCGACCGTCGGCATTCAGGGCCTGCTGTGCCTCTTCCTGCAGTGCGGGAGTGTAACCACAATCCTGCAGGATTTGCGCCATCAGCTGGGCCAATGGTAAGCGCCCCAGGCGCTGACGAAAATCTTCCAGCAATTCGACAAAACCCTCGACCCGCTGCGCCGCTGCACCACTGAGACGGTTTCGCTCCAGTGCCAGGCGACAGGCCGCCATGAAACCACCGGCTTCCGTCTCAAGCTCAACAATCCGCTCGATGGTAACCGCGCCAATCCCGCGCGCCGGGGTGTTGATGATGCGCCGTGCGGCCATGCCATCAGCCGGATTGACCAACACCCGCAGGTAGCAGAGGGCATCCTTGACCTCTTGACGGGAATAAAATTTCACCCCGCCAAACATGGCATAGGGAATCCGTTGACCGCGCAGGGCTTCTTCAAGTACCCGCGACTGGGCGTTGGTGCGATAAAATACGGCGATGTCGCGTAAAGACTCCCCCTGGCGCTGCAACCGACTTACTTCGCTGGCGACAAAACGTGCTTCGTCCAGATCATCGGCGGATGTTTCCAGATGGATCGCTTCCCCGGCCGGGTTGTCGGTCCAGAGTTTTTTGGCGCGCCGGTCGCTGTTTTTCTCCACCACCGCCGTGGCGGCGTCAAGAATCGTCCGTGTCGAGCGATAGTTCTGTTCCAGACGGATAATCCGTGTGTCGGCGTAATCGCGGTCAAAACCGAGGATATTGGCGACTTCGGCGCCGCGCCAGCGGTAGATCGACTGATCGTCATCACCCACCACACACAGATGGGTGTGCGGCCCGGTCAACAGCTGCATCAGCCGGTACTGGACCCGATTGGTATCCTGAAATTCATCAATCAGCAAATGGGCAAAGCGCTCCTGCCAGCGCGTGCGAACGGCGCCAACCTCCTCAAACAACTGGACGGTCAGCAGCAGCAAATCACCAAAATCAAGGGCGTTGCCCTGTTTCAAGCGCTGCTGATAGCGGCGGTAAAGTTCGATCAAGCCGGGATCTTCAATCTGCTGGTGGGCACAGGCCTGTGGGGTCAAGCCGCGATTCTTGGCATGATCGATAAAAGCTGCCAGGGCGCGGGGTTTGAGATCCTTTTCCGGAATCTTGTTCTCTTTGAGCAGCTCGCGCAGCAGGCGCAGTTGATCCTGATCGTCATAGATAGTGAAATCACGGCTGTAACCCAGGTGCTCAATTTCCTGGCGCAGAATCCGTACACAGCTGGCATGAAAGGTTGCCACCCAGGGGAGCCTGTCCTGGCCGAGGAGCACTTCGAGGCGCGCGCGCATCTCCGCCGCAGCCTTGTTGGTGAAGGTCACCGCCATGATCCGCCACGGCGGCACATCGCGCAGATGAATGAGATGGGCGACACGGTGGGTCAGGGCGCGGGTCTTGCCCGAACCGGCTCCGGCGAGGAGTAATAACGCCGCCCCCTCATGGAGTACCGCCTGCTGCTGCGGTTCGTTGAGGGTTGTCAGTAAATCGCTGGTCATGCCTGTTCTTCCCCGAGGGTGCGATTCATCAACGCCCGGTTATAGGCAGAAATCATGTCACGGCGCGAGACAATACCATAGATCTTGCGGTGGGTTTTACGATCAACCACCGGCAACTGTTCGATATTGCGGTAGCCGATCTTGCGCATGGCATCGTCGAGATTTTCATCGGCATGGACGGTAATCACGTCGGTGGTTGCCAACTCCTTGACCACGACCAGATCCATCAGCTCCTTTTCGAACACCACCCCCATAAAATCCTGCACCGAGATGATGCCGGTCAATTCCCCCACCTCATTCACCAGGGGGAAGTTACTGTGGGAGGTCTGTTCGACAAAGCGGGCAAAATCCCCCAGGCTCATCCCTTCCGGAATGGTTTCGACCGGATAACGCATCACCTCGCTGACCTGGATCGCCTTCATGATGTTACGCTCTTTGCCCGCTTCGAGATCGATGCCGACACGGGTAAGCTCAAAAGTTTCGAGGCTGTCTTTTTTGAAACGCCGGGCAATGGAGGTGCCAATGACGCAGGTCAGCATGATCGGTACGATGACCTCGTAGCTGTCGGTAATCTCAAACAGCATAAAGATCGCTGTCATCGGCGCATGGGTCGCCGCCGCCAGAAAGGCTCCCATCCCGACCAGGGCATATGCCCCGGGTGATAGGGCGCTACCGGGGAACAAGATCTCGAGCAGATGGCCGTAGGCTCCGCCAAACACCGCACCTAAAAACAGACAGGGGGCAAAGAGTCCGCCCGGCATTCCTGAACCGAGGGTAATCGAGGTAGCAACCATCTTGGCAATCACCAGCAGTCCGAGCAGGTACCAGCTGTGCTGGCCGATCACCACTTCGCTGATAAATTCATAGCCGTTGCCGAATACCTGGGGCAGTCCGATACCGATGACACCGACAGCGAGACCGCCAAGAAACGGTTTGATCAGGTGCGGCAGATTAATCGCCTCAATCCGATCCTTGATTTTATAATGCAGATCGATAAAGCCGGCCGCCAGGCCACCGATAAAAATACCGAGGAGCACATAGAATCCAAGCTCCCACAGGCTGCCCATGACATAGGGCGGGGCAACAATCTCTGAGATGTCGCCGAGCAGCGCCCGCGAAACAACCGTTGCCATGCCGCTGGCAATGACAATCGAGGTAAAGCTGGCGAGGCCGTAAGAGGACAACAAGACAATCTCGGTGGCAAAAAACACCCCGGCAATCGGCGCATTGAAGGTAGCCGCCACCCCGGCTGCCGCCCCACAGGCCACCAGCACCTTGATCCGTTCAGTACTCATGCGGAAGGACCTACCGAACTGGCTACCAATGGTGCCACCGATCACCGCAATCGGCCCTTCCTGACCAGCACTGCCACCGGTTCCCAGGGTGATCGCCGACGCCAGCCCCTTGGTAAACAGTGGCCTGAAAGGCAGCTTGGCGCCACGCAGGTTGACATTGACGAGGAAGGAGGAAAATCCCCCTCTAAGGTCCTTGGGAAAGAGAAGCCATAAAGGAATCAGCAACAAACCACCAATCGCCGGCATGAACATCACCAGCACCCGCTGCAGTGACCACTCGTCAGTGGAAATATTAAACAGATCAAAGGTCTGTTCCACCACCAGCCAGTGCACCAGTTCGATGGTCATGCGGAACACATAGTTGCCAAAGCCACCAAGCATGCCGATGATCACCGCAAGGATGATTAAAAAAGTATTGTCGCTGACCTTAAGGCGCTCGAGCAACATCTGAATGGCCGAGCGTAACTTGCGCGCGAGGGGAAAAGACAAAACGACCTCTTTATTCTACCGTGACAGACTTGGCCAGGTTTCTGGGCTGATCAACGTCGGTTCCTTTAAGCACAGCAATATAGTAAGCGAGCAACTGCATGGGGACCGAAGTAACAATGGGGAGCAGATCTTCATCGACCTCAGGTACGGAAATCAGCGCCGCAACCTTGTCGAGCAGCTCTTCGTCATCACCGCTAACCACAGCAATAACCTGACCGCCACGGGCGCAGACCTCCTCCATATTGGAGACAACCTTGTCGTAGGTGGAATTGCGCGGCACCAGCACGACCACCGGCAGCTCTTCATCAATCAGGGCAATGGGTCCGTGCTTCATCTCGCCGGCGGGGTAGCCTTCGGCGTGAATGTAGGAGATTTCCTTGAGTTTGAGGGCTCCTTCAAGGGCGATAGGATAGAGATTACCGCGCCCCAGATAGAGGAAATCACGGGCCCCGGCAAAATCGCGCGCCAGTTTTTCGATATAACCATCGAGTTCGAGGGTTTCCTCGATTTTACGCGGCAGTTCCAGCAGATCAGCCAGCCGCGCCTGACAGTCGGCGGCGCTTAAACTGCGGCGGATCCGACCGAGCTTTAAGGCCAGCAGATACAGGGCTACCAGCTGGGTGGTAAAAGCCTTGGTCGAGGCGACTCCGATTTCCGGGCCGGCATGGGTATAGATAATGCCGTCACTCTCACGGGCGATTGAGGAGTCAACAACGTTGCAGATACACAGGGTCTTTCCCCCCTTGCCGTGGGCTTCACGCAGGGCGGCCAGGGTATCGGCGGTTTCACCACTCTGACTGATGAGAATGGTCAGGCTGTTCGCCGGGATGATCGGATCACGGTAGCGGAACTCGCTGGCGATATCGATTTCTACCGCTATCCGGGCAATCTTTTCGAAATAGAATTTCCCCACCAGTCCGGCATGCCAGGAGGTACCGCAGGCAATGATGAAGATTTTTTCCAGCCCCGCCAACTGAGTTTCATCGAGGCCGAGGTCCTCAAGGTAAACATCCCCCTCTTCAACCAGGGCGCGCCCGGCAATGGTGTCGGCGAGGGCGCGTGGCTGCTCGTAGATTTCCTTGAGCATGAAATGGCGGTAGCCCCCTTTTTCCGCCATGGTCGGGCTCCAGGTGATGGTTTTGCTCTGCTTGTTCAGGGGATTTCCAGCCAGATCGGTAAAACGCATGGCCCAAGGAGTAAATACCACCATCTCCCCATCTTCGAGAAATATCATCTCACGGGTGTGAGAAAGCATGGCCGGAATATCGGAGGCAACAAAATATTCTCCTTCCCCCTGGCCAACCACCAGGGGCGAGCCGAGCTTGGCGGCGATCAGCTTGTCCGGTTCGTCAATACAGAGTATCGCCACCGCATAGGCGCCCTTGACCTCGGTCAGGGCCTGACGCACTGCCTGCTCAAAATCACCACTGGCACGATAATGTTCCTCAACCAGATGGGCGATGATTTCCGTATCGGTTTCAGAGCTGAACTGATGTCCGAGCTCCTGCAGCTGGCCCTTGAGACTGATGTAATTCTCGATGATGCCGTTGTGCACCAGGACGATATTACCGGCGCGATGGGGATGAGCATTGATCTCCGAAGGGCGCCCGTGGGTGGCCCAGCGGGTATGGCCGATGCCGCGGGTGCCGCGGGCCGGATGATCGTGGAGAAGACTCTCCAGATTGAGAAGCTTGCCCTGGGCGCGGCGAATCTGGGCCAAACCATCCTCCAGGGTGCAGATGCCGGCCGAATCATAACCGCGATATTCGAGCCGCCGCAGTCCATCTAAAATAATCGGCGAAGCCTGTTGCGCACCGATGTATCCAACAATTCCACACATAGAGATCCCTTCGTCAGGATTTTTTCTGTTGACGCAAACGCCAGCCTTCGATCACCTTTTGTTCCACTCGGGAGAGGGCAAGGGCATCGGCAGGCACATCGTTAGTAATAGTCGAGCCGGCGGCAATCAGACTGTTGCGACCGATATGAACCGGGGCAATGAACTGGGTGTCGCTACCGATGAAGACATCGTCCTCGATAGTGGTCTTGTGCTTGTTAACGCCGTCGTAGTTGCAGGTGATGGTGCCACAGCCAAAATTGACATTGCGTCCGACCTCGGCATCACCGATGTAGGTGAGATGGCTGGCCTGGGAACCTTCTCCGAGGACCGCCTTTTTGGTTTCGACATAGTTGCCGATCTTGTTGCGGCCGGCCAGCTGTGTGCCGGGGCGCAGATGAGCCATGGGACCGATAATGCAGTCGGGGCCGATATCCGATCCTTCAATCACCGAGCCGGTTTTGAGATGGCTGCCGGCAGCAATGCGTGAGTCGGTCACCACCACGCCGGTCTCGATAATACAGTGACTGCCGATGGTGGTTTTGCCGTGGAGATGAACGTTGGGGTGGATCAGGATGTCGCTGCCGAGCTCAACGCCGTCATCGATATAGACGGTAGTCGGATCGATCATGGTCACTCCGGCATAGAGCAGATCAGCATTGATCTTCCAGCGCATCAGCACCTCGGCCTCAGCCAACTGGCGGCGATCATTGATCCCCATCACCTCGGTCGCATCCTCAACACACAGGGCGCGGGTTGTTTTACCGGCGGCTGTCGCTGCCGCAACAACATCGGTCAGATAATATTCCCTCTGGGCATTGTTTTTAGTTAATCCCTCCAGGGCAGAAAGAACAAAAGCGGCATCAAACAGATAGGTGCCGGAATTGATCTCACTCACCAGACGTTGATCTTCGTCGGCATCCTTTTCCTCGACAATGCCGAGAATCTGTTCGCCGTCACGGATGATCCTGCCATAGCCATAGGGATCAGCCATGCGCGCACTGAGTACCGTCACCGCCGCTTCCTCGTGACGATGATATTCATAGAGCCGCTGCACCGTTTCGGGTTTCAGCAGGGGAACATCGCCACACAGCAGCAACAGCGGACCGGCATAGCCGCGTAACGAATCGGCAGCACACATCAGCGCGTGGCCGGTGCCCAGTTGGCTGGTCTGCTCAACCCAGTCGATCTGTTGCTGAGAAAATGCTTCCCTGACCTGGTCAGCACCATGCCCAATAACCACCTTAAGCTGACCAAAGCCCGCTTGTCGTGCCGACTCCAGCGGATAATAAAGCATCGGTCGCCCGCATAAAGGATGTAACACCTTAGGTGCCGCCGAACGCATCCGCGTGCCCTTGCCGGCGGCGAGAACAACAGCTGCCAATTGATGACTCATAGATACCCCCTTGGGTTCGCAGGAAGTTGAAAAAGTCTCTTTTCTTACCCCTGTCAGATATTTTTATATAAACGCATAATTATCCCGAAAGGCTTTGTCCCAAGTCAAGCACCATCCCGGCTGTTGTGGCAGAAAGATGGCACATTATTTACAATTGTTCGATGCTGACGTATAGTTTGGCTCTGCAAAGGGGGAATGACCATGGACGATCGCCGCACAATAGCTCATGAACTTGACGCGATGCAGCAGCTGTTAAAAGAGCTGGAGATTCGCTACGAGCAGTATTTTGCCGGCATTGAGCGGCGGGAACCGACCGCCGACCGCAAAGCCCTGGCGCACAAGGTACGTCACTTTACCCATCGCCATATTGTCTGGACCGACTTGCAATTCCGTTACCAGGGCCTCGCCTCGCGTTTCATGTCGTACTGCCAGTACTGGGATCGTATTCTGCGCCTGATGGACGAAGGCAGGTACCATCGTCACACCAGCAAACTGCAACGCAAACCCGCAGCGCCGCAGAAATCTGACGGCACGCCGGCTCCACCAAGTGAAGTCGACCAACTTTACGAGCAGATGCAGCAGGCGCGGAAAAACTGTGGCCTTGCCGGCGAGGGACCAGGCCCGGAGAAAATTGCTTCTTTTCTCGACAATCAACGCGAACAGATTCGCAACCGCTACGGAGATAAGCCGGTGGAGTTCAGTGTAGATATTCGTGAGGGAAAACCCCGGATCAAGGTACGATTTAAAAATTAACCACCTAATCTTTGCGCGTAACTATTCAACTGCTGTCCTTCGCACCGGGTCGGGGATCCTGTGGCAAGGGTGTTTGTCGCCATGGACGGCGACAACAAGCGGTCACGGATGACCCAACGGGAAACAATCGCGTCCCTTGACATAGGATTCAAAGGCCCGGTGTTGAACAGATACCTTTGCGCTTTATCGGCGAGATTGTTCGAAGCTCATGCGCACCCTCATTGTCACCCAACATGTCCGCGAGTCTGCTCAGGCCGTTCCCCTCGCCGCGGCCTGCATCAGAGCCGCCCTGCCTGGCGAATTGCAGCAGCAGACAGATATCATCAACCTTTACCCACCCCTTGACATCGATCTGGTCTGCCGGCAGCTGCTGGCCAAGCAACCCGATGTGATCGCTTTTTCCCTGTCGTTGTGGAATCGTTCAGCAATGCTGGAACTGGCGCGCCGATTGCGAAGCTCACAACCGCAACTTTTCCTGCTTGCCGGTGGCCCGGAAACCGCCGGCAATTGTGCTGAGCTGATCAGCGCGGGATGTCTTGACGGTGTTATTCGTGGCGAGGGCGAGCTGGCCTTTGCCACCCTGCTCGACTCCTTGAATTGTGGCCGCCTGATTGCGGGCATTGACGGCTTTATCAGTGCCACCGCGCCCATGGCAAATCCGCCTGTGGCCACCTGTCCCGATCTGGCCGCCCTGCCATCACCCTGGCTGACCGGGGTTCTGCCGCTTGAGCCCGGCTGCGGTGTCCTGTGGGAGGTTGCCCGGGGCTGCCACTTCAACTGTTCCTTCTGTTACGATGCCAAGGGGCATCAGGGGGTGCGCCCTTTTCCTGCAGAACGATTGCGCCGGGAACTGGAATTGTTCGCTGAGTCCGGAGTAAGCCAGATCTGGATTCTCGATTCAACCTTCAATGCCCCGACCCAACGCGGTCATGACCTCCTGCAATTACTCCTTGATGTCGCCCCACAGGTTCACTACCACATTGAAGCCAAGGCCGACCTGCTCGACCGCCGCACCATTGAACTGCTGGCACAGCTCTCCTGCTCCGTACAGATTGGCCTGCAATCGGTGCACGCAGAAATCCTCAAGCCCTTGCAGCGCCGCATCAATCGCCGGCAGATGCGCCAGGTGTTACACCAACTCAATCTGGCCGGCATCGTTTTTGGTCTCGATCTGATCTACGGGCTGCCCGGTGACAACCACCAGGGGTTCTGCCGCAGCCTCGACTTTGCTCTGGAACAACAGCCCAACCAGGTCGACATCTTCCCGCTCGCCGTGTTACCGGGTACCGATCTGCACCGTCGCCATGGTGAATTTGGCCTCTGTGCCCTGGGCACTCCGCCTTATCTGGTTACAGCGACCACCAGCTATCCGGCCGAACAGATCGAACAGAGCCGTGTGCTTGCTGCTGCCACCGACATCTTCTACAACCGCGGGCGGGCGGTCGGCTTCTTCCCGCCACTGTGCGACCTGTTCAATACTTCCCCGGCCACGTTGCTTCAGCAGTTTGGCGATTGGCTGATAGCAGAAAAAAAATGCACCCAAACGCAGCTTATTGACGTTGAAGCCTGGACGCCGGGCAGGATTCTCCCTTTGCAACGTGACTTCTGCCGCGAACAGTGCCGTCGCCAAAAGCACTACCAGTTGATTCCACTGATCGAAGATCTGCTGCACTTTCACTATCTTTGTGCAGAAATTCTTCTCGGCGACGACTGCCAGCCAGCCGTGACACATATCAGCCCGACGGCCTTCGCAAAAGCCTGCTGGCGACTTAATCCTGCTGTTTTCCTGCATTTTTTTCATTACGATCCGGCTGATCTGGAGACCCTGGGAGAAGAATCATTGGCTAAAACAGTCAAGCGGCTGCAACAGGAACCGGGACAACGCTTGCTCCTGCGGATGGCAGGTGAAATGATCGTCGAAACACTGGATGATTCTGTTGCGCGGATGCTGCAGCTGGCAACAACGGCACAAAGCGGCAACACCCTGCTGCGTCAGCTTGATCCTCAGGATGGCGAAGAGATGGCAATACGAGCGGTTGAACAGGGGATTCTGCTGCCGGTTACCTGAACCTAGTTTCATCCGGAGACGCCGATAAACAACTGGCAAGTTTCTGCTGCGTAACATCATTTAGTGAGCAGATCAACAAACCCTTCATAGGTCTGGCGCTTGCGCTCTGATTTGGCATAGAGGGAAGAGGAAAACAAGGCCGTGGCGGCATGTTCACCAAGCATGGAGAAAAGCTGGTAATCGATGGACTCGAGCTGCTCCTTCTGAATAAATAGCCGGTAAACCGCCAGTACCCCGATCAGATGCTGCTGGGTTTTCAGCGGAATGGCAACAATCGGCGCCAGCAAATCATCGGAGCCATCCACAATGGAGCCACTGCTGAAATAGTTTTCGCCGTCATTGACAACCTCCCCCAAAACCCCATCTACGGCACTGATCACCGGAAAAGCTGCCGATTCTTCAAACCCCTCTCCCGTTTCGAAAAAGAGTTCGTTGCTTGCCCTGTTGTAGAGCAAGATCGCGAATTTCTCTGCACCAACAAAGTTAATGACAACCTCTTTGATAATATCGAGGGTCTCATCGCGATCAAGGGTAGAATGCAGGCGTGACGAGGCCAGATAGAGATTGGTCAGGTTATTGTTGACCTGCTCCACCTTCACCAGCTGGTTGGCAAAATCGAGATTTTCCTCTTCCAGTTCTCCGATCCGCTGCATTGCTTCGTCTTGCTCACGCCGCAAGCGTGAGCATTCGTCCTCCAATGCGGCAAGGCGTTGACACAGATTCGTATCGACCCCCTCCCGACGCAGCGCCTCGAGCTTTTTTAAACGCACCAGACGATCAAGGGCTTGCTTGCTGTGCTGATCGGGGTGGATAAAGTAGACCCCCTTTTTATCGACGGTGCTGGCGGCCATGCGCTTGACGCGGCCATGGAGGGAGAGGATTTCTCCTTCCGGCAGCTGAACGGCAATCTTGATGGTAGAGTTTTCTTCCAGATCAACGGAGCAACAGATGCGCGCACCGGTCACTGACAGATCCTCGGCTCGTCCCTGGTGAGTTCCGGTCCCATCATCCAGCTTAATCGGCAGATCAACCTCCACCCGATCAGTGGTCCGGCGCTTGATCTCACCAAGCAAGCGGGCAACTTTTTCCCGCAATTCCAGCTTGTTGACCGGTTTGGTGATATAATCATCACAGCCGGCATCAAGACATTTCTGCACCTCTTCGGGTTTACCGGCGGCAGTGACCATCAGTATCGGCAACCTGTGCCAGCGGGAGTTACGACGGATGGTACGACAAACATCGTCACCATTGATCCCCGGCATGTAGAAATCAAGCAGAAGAATATCGGGCGCCACCTTGTCGAGGCGGTTGAGGGCTTCTTCACCCGAGGAGGCGGTCAGCAGTTCGTAACCACAGCCTTCAAGGTATGAGCGCTCAAGCTCAAGAAACAGATCAACATCATCAACAAGCAGCACTTTTGGCATTATTATTCCTCCATAATGAGGAGTTACGGTAGCGCGAACGCCTCAAAAAGTAAAGGCTCCTGAGGATGATCCACAGGAGCCTTTAATGATGTTTTTCGTGCCTGTCGGGAGATTACGCAACCTCAGCGGTATCTCTCAGGTAGCGCGGTCGCTCAACAATAAAATTGATAATTTCCTCCACCTTCGGGACACGTCCGGCGATACGAACCTGATCATCAATCAACAATGCCGGCACCACATAAATCCGGTTGTCAATCATTTTACGCGAGTCACTGTACTGGTGAACCTCGGCCTTGACGCCAAGCTGTTCAAGGGCTTGACGGACATTGTCCATGGTCCCCTGACAGCTTTCCGGTTTGTCCGGCCTACAGAGTATATCTATTCGCATATTGCCCTCCTTAACGGTTAACGGGTCAATTATTACTGCTTTAGTCCCATTATAGTTGCAGATCCACGTTTGGCAAGTTTTTTCGACCTGTTAGAGTCGATTTTCATGGTGCTGCCTGTAGCCTGACGTCGAGCACCCCGTTGCTAAAGTCAACAAGAACCCTACCACCCGCCGTCATGTCGCCGCGGATCAACGCGCGACCGATAAGGGTCTCAAGCTGGTGCTGAATATAGCGCTTAAGGGGGCGGGCGCCATAGACCGGATCATAGCCGCTGGTGGCGATGTGATCGACCGCAGCTTCTGTCAACTCCAACTCCAGACGCTGCTCTTGCAGGCGCTTACGCAAATCCTCCACCAGCAGGTAAACAATCTGCCTGATTTCATCAAGAGCCAGCGGTTTAAAAATGATGATGTCATCAATGCGATTAAGAAATTCCGGTCGGAAGCTGCGCCGCAATTCCTGTTCAACCTGATCCTGAACCACCTGCGGTATTTCTCCGTCTTTAATACCCTCAAGCAAGTAATGCGATGCAATATTCGAGGTCATAATAATCACGGTATTTTTAAAGCTCACCGTGCGTCCCTTGGCATCGGTAGCACGGCCATCATCAAGAATCTGCAACAGCACATTAAAAACGTCCGGATGGGCCTTTTCAATTTCATCGAACAATACCACCGAGTAGGGTTTGCGCCTTACCGCTTCGGTCAGCTGGCCACCTTCCTCGTAGCCGATATAGCCGGGAGGGGCACCTAGCAGGCGACTGACCGCATGCTTCTCCATATACTCTGACATGTCGATGCGTATCATATTATCTTCGCTGTCAAACAGGGCAGCGGCCAGGGTGCGAGCAAGCTCTGTTTTGCCAACCCCGGTCGGCCCCAGAAAGATAAAAGACCCGATGGGACGGCGCGGGTCTTTGACCCCGGCGCGAGCACGGATCACTGCATCAGCAACGCGCTCGACCGCTTCGTTCTGACCGATGACCCGCTCATGGAGGATCTCGTCTAGGCGCAACAACTTGTCACGTTCACTCTCGATCAGGCGCGTGACCGGAATGCCGGTCCAGCGCGCAACGATTTCGGCGATCTCGTCTTCGGTCACTTCTTCGCGCAGCATTTTTGCCTGTTGATCCCCCCCTGACTGCTTTTCTTCCTCTTGCTGCAGGCGTTTTTCCAGCTCCGGTAATGTGCCATGCTTGAGTTCAGCGGCACGATTGAGATCATAATTGCGCTCGGCGGCAGCAATATCCAGGCGCACCTGCTCAATCTCCTCACGCAGGGTCTGAATCCCCTTGATCCCCCCTTTTTCCAACTGCCACTGGGCAGAGAAAATTTTTTCCTGTTCTTTGAGTTCAGCCAATTCCTTCTGCAGAGCATCCAGACGCTCGCGGCTGGCGGCATCCTTTTCTTTTTTCAGGGCGGCCGCTTCAATCTCCAGCTGCATTAACCGGCGGGTAATGGCATCGAGTTCCGCCGGCATTGAATCAATTTCGGTGCGAATCGTGGCACAGGCCTCATCCACCAGGTCAATGGCCTTGTCGGGCAAGAAGCGATCGGCAATATAGCGATGACTGAGCTCCGCCGCTGCTACCAGAGCATTATCCTGAATGCGTACGCCATGATAGACCTCATAGCGCTCTTTGAGCCCGCGCAGGATACTGATGGTCGACTCGACATTGGGTTGATCGACCATCACTGGCTGAAAGCGGCGTTCCAGGGCCGGGTCTTTTTCCAGATGCTGGCGATATTCATCCAGGGTGGTAGCACCGATACAGTGGAGTTCACCGCGTGCCAGCAGCGGTTTGAGCATATTGCCGGCGTCCATAGCGCCCTCGCTCTTGCCGGCACCAACGATGGTGTGCAATTCATCAATAAACAGCAGGATCCGCCCCTGGCTGTCCTGCACCTCCTTGAGTACCGCTTTAAGTCGTTCCTCAAACTCACCACGGTACTTGGCACCGGCCACCAGGGCGCCCATATCAAGGGAATAGACGGTTTTATCCTTAAGCCCCTCAGGCACATCACCACGGACAATGCGGTGGGCCAACCCTTCAACGATCGCGGTTTTACCAACCCCCGGTTCCCCAATCAACACCGGGTTGTTCTTGGTTTTGCGCGACAGCACACGGATCACCCGGCGGATCTCTTCATCGCGGCCGATGACCGGATCGAGCTTGCCCTTTTTGGCCTCTTCGACCAGATCGCGGCCAAACTTGGCCAGGGCCTCATAGGTATTTTCAGGATCCTGACTGGTGACCCGCTGATTACCGCGAATACCGGTCAGTGCCTGCAGCAGAGCATTGCGGTCGACGTTAAGCTTTTTCAGCAGCCGGCCGGCGGCTGTCCGCTCCCCTTCACCAGTGGCGGCCAGGAGAATATGTTCAACGCTGATGTAGTCATCCTTGAGCTGCTTGGCCTCGGTTTCGGCCTGCAACAGCAGCTGGCTCAAGCGCCGGCTGGCGTACAACTTACCCGTATCCGCACCAGCACCACTGACCCGCGGACGCGACTCAACATCCTGACGCAAACCACTTACAACAGCCGCTACGGCGATGTTCATTTTCTGCAACAGTCGTGGAGCCAATCCCTCCGGTTGCTCGCACAGGGCGAGGAGCAGATGTTCTCCGTCGATTTCCGCATGACCATAACGCAATGCCTGAGCCTGGGCATCCTGCAAGGCTTCCTGAACTTTCTGGGTTGCTTTATTCAGATCAATCATCTCTTCCTCCAGACTGAAGGCATTTATTCATCTTTTTGCCAAATTATATCAGCGAAATTACTAATGTGCCGGGCATTTATAAAAAAAGCCGGGGCCACTTAGGACCCCGGCGGCAAGCATCTCTTCACAATGCTGCTGTTAGTGAAGAGTGTTGACGGCTATTTTCCTTGGCTTGGCCGTCTCTGTTTTCGGTAACCGCAGGGTGAGAACGCCATCTTTTAGTTGTGCCTGACCAGCATCCGCATCAATCCGTTCGGAGAGCTTAAATTGCCGGTAATAGCCGTGCTTGTTGCCGTTTTCGGTTCCTTGACGCTCGGCTTCGAGAGTTAACACCCCACGGGAAACTTCCAGCTGCAATCCCTGTTCACTCACCCCGGGCATATTCGCCAACAGCAGCAATTCGTTGTCGGTCTCAAAAATATCAACAGCCGGGGCGCCCCAGATAACAGGTACAGCCTGCTCAACTGGATGAGCCTGTTCTACTTGTTGAGCTGTCATGTGTTTGTCGCTCATATCAATACCTCATATTGTGTTGTTGAAATTACAGTCGTTGTCTTGCCAATCGGCCCTGACTATTCAATCAACCGGCCTTGATCTCAATGCGCCGGGGCAGAGCCTCTTTTGCTTTAGGGATGCTGATGCTCAGGAGACCGTCCTGGTACTGCGCAGCGATATGATCGGTATCAAGTTTACTGGCCAGCATCAGGCTCTGCTCAAAGGATCCACTCCTGCGCTCCTGGCGATGAACACGAACATTCTCCGGCAAGTCAACCTGAGCGAATTCGCCTTTGATCACCAACTGGCGGTCAACAACATGGATGTCCAGCTTCTCGACATCGACGCCAGGCAACGCAGCTTCCACCAGATATTTTTGATCCTGTTCACGGATTATGAAATCGAGCCGTCCCTGTTCACGGCGAACAACGGGATCAAGATCAAATCCTCGCAGCAATTGCTCTACTTCACGCTGCATACTGTCAAATGGGTTCATCAGATGAAATCTCAACATGGCTTCCTCCCTTTTTAGTTTCTTTGTTGTTTTATTGATGTGGCGTAATGCCGCTGATTCTTTTATTTGCCAGCCGAAAATCGACGTTTCGCAATATCTCTATTACAAATCAGATGCCAACTTTTAAAAAATAAAAATATGTTTATTTTCAGCATGTTAAAAGACTGGTGAACGGGGGAGGGAAAAGTGCGACGTCGCATTAACTGTCGCTGTGCGGTCTCCGTGCGACATATGCGACGTCGCACTATGGATAAGTGAACATTCTACCGACGGGATTTTTGAATCTAGCAGCTTTTTCTCGGTTCAATCCGGATTAAGCTGGTCGCGCTCGAGACCAAGACGCTGAAGATGGCGATAAAGGGTGGCCCGATGGATGCCCAGATGACGGGCCGCCGCGGAAAGATTACCATCAGCGACAGCGTAAGCGCGGCGGATCTCTTCTGCACTTAAATCTTTTCTTGCTCCCTTACCTCCGGACACAGTAGCCGTTTGCGCTGTACTTTGTGTAGCACCGGACCAGGGGAGGGCCACCGCTAAAGAGGGGCTAAGGGGGAAGGAAGAAGAGACTGTGGGACGGGCGACAGGCAGATCATCGGCAAACTGCCGGCGCTCGCGAATCCATTCAGCAAAAGCGCGGGCGCCAATGGCTTCGGTTTCAGATTCGACCACCATCCGCTCAATCACATTGCGCAGCTCACGAACATTGCCCGGCCACAGATAGGATTGCAGCAGACGGACGGCTTCGGCGGTCAAACGCTTGACCGGTTTGCCGTAATGCTGACCGAACTGTACCAGAAAACGCTCGGCCAACAACGGGACATCCTCAGAACGTTCACGCAAGGGGGGCAGGTGAATCCGCAACACCGCCAGGCGGTGATACAAATCGGCACGAAATGCTTTTTGAGCCACGGCCTGTTCCAACGGGACATTGGTAGCACCGATAACCCGGACATCCACCTTGCGCGGCACCTCGCTACCAACCCGTACCACCTGGCCATCTTCCAGCACGCGCAAGAGTTTGCTCTGGGTCGTCAGAGGCATGTCACCGAGCTCATCAAGAAACAGGGTGCCGCCATCAGCGCGCTCAAAATAACCACGATGATCACGCACCGCGCCGGTAAAAGCGCCACGCTCGTGACCGAAGAGCTCCGATTCCAGCAACTGTTCACTGATAGCAGTACAGTTCAGAGCAGCGAATGGCTTGTTGTGGCGCCGGCTTTCCAAATGCAGGGCATGAGCAACCAGTTCCTTACCTGCTCCCGTCTCACCAGTAATAATCACGGTTGCATCCGACGCAGCATACAGGCGAATCTTGCGAAACACCTCACGCATGGCGGCACTGGCCCCAACCAGCCGGTGAAAATCTTCTATTTCTGCAACACCACTCGCCGGACGCAAGACAATCTGCACCAACTGCCCCTGATAATCATCGGTCAAACCGGCAAACTGAATATCAGCCAGCACATCTGCCTGCGGTGGCACCAATCGGATTCTGATGGCGGCAAGATCCTGCCCCTGCTCAAGGACTTCTGTCGCCAGATCCGATAGGGATGGTACAGCATCAGGAAAAGCGATGGCAGCCGGCCGCCCCTGCAGTTGGCCAACAGACTGACCAAGACTGGCGGACAGTCGCTCGGAAATCGCATGTATCCGCCAATCGCCGTGAGCAGGCAGGGCCAGAATCAGGTCAGGAGTAATGACGGGAAGGTAGCCGCTCGAGTTAATCATGGCAAAAGGCCGGTCATCAGTAACGCAACGTCGCCAGATAGTCGGAAAAAATCAAAAGACCGGATTCAAACCGGGTAAAGCTGACTCCCATTCCGGCATTTTTACTCACCCGGATCAGGTTCGGTGGAACCTTATTGGCCCATCTTACCCGTCCTCGCGCCAGAACCTCATCACCATCAGGCAGATAAAAGCACGGGCGCAACAAGGTTCCGACTCGTTCCGGCTGACCGGTGATGATCCAGGCGTCCGCAACTGATGCGTTGCCGAAAAAAGCTATTTCAGAGGTATCGTCGACCCCAAAACGAACGTTGAGACGCCGGCTTTTTCGTTCCTGACTGCGCACGACCCGGGTGTTCATACCCTCTCCCTTTACTAAAACAACATCGTGAAACAGGTTCGAGCAAAAACCACAACAAAAACAAAACGTAGCCATTCAGCTCCATCGTTGTCACAGGGTCGGGGATCCTGTGCTGAACAGATACAACAAAGCAGGAATTAATCACTGAAGCCAATACTACAAGAACCCGGGCCCAACAACAACCTGAGGTTTTTTCATTCACCGTCAGGCACGGGGATTTTTTCGCTTTCGTCCGGAACTTGCGGGAAACGGCCACTGCGCCAAGCATGCTTGGCCTGTTCAATCAGCTCCTTGCGACTTGATACAAGATTCCACCAGACGGTGCGCTTACCCAGTGGCTTGCCGCCGACAACCACCAACCGACTGTCAGTCGTAGCCGTCAATTCAACCCCTGGAGTGGCGTTGAGTAAAGCCAGACGGTGCTGAGGAATGGTTGTTGTCCCCTGGACCTGAACCTCACCAGCCACGACATAGACAGCGCGCTCTGCAACATCGTCCGGCAACTTCAACATGGCACCTTTGCTGATCTGAACATCGGCATAGAGGGTTGGGGACGCCGCTTTGACCGGCGAGACACCGCCCCAGGCCTCACCGACGATCAGTCGCAGTCGCACCCCTTCCGGCTGGATGAGGGGGATCTGCTCAGCAGTATAGTGGACAAAATCGGGTTCGCACTCCTCAACATCTTCCGGCAGGGCGACCCATAGCTGCAGCCCGTGCAACGAATGTCCGGATGCGCGCAATGCTGGTGGCGTGCGCTCCGAATGAGAAATGCCACGACCGGCGGTCATCCAGTTAATTTCGGCAGGACGAATCGGTTGAACATGGCTTAGACTGTCGCGATGAAGGATCTCGCCGGCAAACAGATAGGTAATGGTCGCCAGCCCGATATGCGGATGGGGGCGCACATCCATCCCCTGACCAGGAGGAAACTGCGCCGGGCCAAAGTGATCAAAGAAGATGACAGGCCCAACTGATTTAATGTCCTTTGCCGGCAACAGACGGCGGACGCTGAAACCGCCAAGGTCCTTGACCTCAGGTTGCACAATCATGCGAATGACCGCACGGGGAGAAGCTGAGTCGTCCCGACAGGAGTTTCCGGCAGCAAACAAATCACTCATCAAGTCACCTCCAGAAAAGTGTATTGACCCTAAGATGACAAAAAATCGTCTGCCTTACGACAAAAAAAACAGGGGCTCACAGCGTTATGCCGTAAGCCCCTGGAAT
>JAHYIY010000055.1 GCA_019429255.1 Desulfuromonadales bacterium
CAGATTGCCGAGGTTGCGGTTGAGCTGTTTCCGCCTGCGGTCGAGGCAACGATCGCTGAACCGCAGGTTTGCTGACCGGCAGTACCGGAACCTGGAATACCTGCTGAACCGGGGGCTCTGGCGGGAAAAAGCGTTGTTCGAGCATTGGCCAGAACAGGGCACCGGCAAAAACAAAAGGAAAACTGAAGCACATCAGACGGATGAAAAGGTGCATGGTGGTAATCCCCCCTCTATTGGGCAGGGCTCGCCGTGCTCTGCTTCCTCACGAATTCGGTATTGTGCCCCCTGCATACACATTGTGAGCCCAGAAATTGAATTTGTTATTTCCTGTGTATTTCATCATGACAAACCGTGCAAACAGTCACCAGGTTGCTTGCCGTGTTATCGCCGCCTTGAGCATGGTGCTTTTTATGATGCAACTCCAAATGGCGGGGGTCGGACCTGTTCCATTCATCGTGAGACCATTGGCAAACCGTGCATTTGTAGTTATCTCTACGCAGAACATCTCTTTTCACCGGGTCGGGAATACTCCTGTCATGCTCGGGACTCTGACGGTCGGCCTCCAGCAAATACATACCGACTTCCAGGTCCGGCCGTCCGGTATTTCTGGTGACCACGGGCCAACCATATTCCGTGCGCAATTCTCTGACACGCCTTGCCCATTCTGATTTGTCCTTCGCCAGATATTTCAACTCTTCGCCGGTGACGGTTTGTCCAACGTTTTTGCGAAGATATTTCAGGATTTTGTCCCGGACGGAAGAAGTTTCCCTTCTGATTTCATTGGCAAGGTTCCAACGATGTGCTGCGTCTCTATCCTGCTCAGCGGAAAGCAGAATATAGTCGGATGGACCCATCGTTGTCATATCGATATTCGGGAGCGGAAATTCGTTTTCTTCCGCCATCTGTCTGGCTGTCAGTCCGCTGACAATCGACCAGCCGAATTGGACTTTTAGTTCCCGCACTCTGCGGGCATATTCTTGGATGCCGGAAACAACCAGCAGTTCATCACCACTGATGATCACCGCCGGATATTTTTGGAAATAATGAAGGATTCGGGCTCTGGCGCTTCCGGCTACAGTTGGCGGTATCAGCGATTTGCCGAGGTCACGAAGGTGGTTAAAGCAGGGAACCAGAGCAAGCACTTTGTTGCGTAAACTGCCGGATTGCAACTCCTGCTCAAAGTTTTCCAGCAAGAACTGCAGCTTATTTCTGATGTCTTCGGAATTCATCTGCCGTTTTCTCTCAATGTTGTTGTCTGCAAAAACGAAAGGAGCTTGCCCCTCAGCATCTCCGTATCTTTTGTCTCGCAACCCCAAACAATCAACACATCCCATCCTGCTTGTTGTAATGCCCTGATGTTGGAGCGGTCTCTTGCTATGTTTTTGTCGAGTTTGTCACGCCAGAAGGACTCATTTGTCGTTGGCCTTTGGGAACGCGAACAGCCCTGATGGCTATGCCAGAAACAGCCGTGGACAAAAATGATTTTTCTGTGCTTCGGCAGAGTGATGTCCGGTTTTCCGGGCAAATCAACTCTGTGGAGTCTGAATCTATAACCCAATTGATGTAGGACGGAGCGAACGGCAAGTTCCGGTTTGGTATTCTTACCGCCTACACGCGACATGTTGCGGCTTCGTTGTTCCTTTGAGAAGACGTCCATAGTTCGCACTTTTGATCAAGTAGTAATCTCACGACATCCGCCACTCGTGCAGCAAGCAGAGGCGGAACGGCATTACCGATTTGCTTGGCAATCTCGATTTTTGAGCCTAAAAATTTGAAATCGTCCGGAAAACTCTGAAAGCGCGCCGCTTCACGGTGAGTTATCGGCCGATGTTGTTCCGGATGCAGATAGCGGCCTTTTTCCGGCTTGAAAAATTCGGTACGAATCGTGACCGAAGGCTTATCCCACCAGAGTCGGCCAAACAGGTCGGTTCCGCCGGACTTTTTTCTGATCCAGCATTCAGGGGTCAGTTCCGGAGCAATTCGTTGGAGATCAAAGCGATTCATCCCTTCAAGCGGAATTGTCCGGTAGCGCTTGCGACTCAGTTCCGTTGGCGTTCTGCCGAAGTGTAAATCCAACGGTGGAAGCACATTTCGAATCTCCGTTCCGACAGGAACGGGCAAGTCGGCAATCGCGTCTCTGACCGTTTTCCATTTCGGCGGTGATGCCAGATAATCCTCTTTATTAAACGGGAGTATTAATGTTTTTCCATTACCATTCCCGTTGGGATTAAAGTGCGTTTTACGAGGCGGGAACAACATCGAAGGGTCAGCAAACTTACACCCGATAATAAAAGCTCTGGTCCGTGTCTGGGGTACACCGAAATCGGCGGCAATCAATTTATCATGCCAAACGTGAAACCCGAGAGACTGTGCGGCGCGGACAATTTCCGCATGCTCAAAAGTACCAAGAAGTTGCGGAACGTTTTCCATCACAAAGATGGAGGCTCCTGATCTTTTAACCACTTCCAGATAGGGAAGCCACAGTTCTTTACGGGGATCGTTCTCACGATTTTTGTTTAAAAGGCTGAACCCCTGGCAAGGCGGACCGCCAATCACCACATCCGCTTGAGGGATCACAATGGATGAATCCTCCAGAAGATCAACGATGTCACCGACGACACAATGCCGACCAAAATTTTGATTGTAGGTATCAACGCAGAATTGATTGAAATCGTTGGCCCAAACAGAATGAAAAGGTTGACCAAAAGCCTCTGAGAAGCCTAATGACATCCCCCCGGCACCACAAAACAGATCTATAAGGCGATACCTTCGCGTATTAAACAGCAACTTCCCGGAACAGCGGAGACGGTAGGCTGCTTCATCTTCTTTAAGGAGACACGATTTCTCAAATTTCGTTTTTTTTTCAGCGGTATACATAAACCTTCAGTCCGATTAGAGGAGATTCAAGCAGCTGCAACATTTTAACATTATTAAAACGGATCAGCAAAATTCAGCAGTCCGAATTATGCGGCACAGATGGGACAAAAAAAGTCACAGGTCGCTCAAAAAAAACCGCCCCAGCCAAACGGCCACAAGCGGTTGTTCTGTTCATATTTTTCCCCTGAATTTACCCGGTCCAGACATCCCACCCTCCAGCGAAAGTCGTTGAATTCATGACAGACTAAACTGACCGGGGGTGAAGGTCAATCACTTGTCACTTGTTCTGCAACGATGCTATAGAATCTCTGGGCGCAATGAATTGTGTCCCCTACAGAGAAGCAGGTCGCGTACCCATCCGGCACTCCTCGAGCCACGGCGATTATCTGTCATCTACCTTTTCATTGGAACGAGACATACCTGCCTGATTGTGTTAGATTTTTTGAGCAGTTACATGGTCTGACAAACGGCACTTGCAGCGTAAGCTCTTTTGCCCCTCAACAGCAGAAAAACAACAGCTTTGTCCGCAAGGTCAGAGCCTCCTTTATTTTGGATTCAATGTGCGCTGGCTTAACGAGAAAACCTGGCGTAAGCCCAAGGCATCGACAACAGAGGTTGACGCGGACATCCTGACCCTGCCGTTCGCTGCTTAACATCAGTGCGATCTACTGATCAGCCCCGAGCACTTTCTCTTGATCCGTCAATTCCATCAGGATGTTCTGAATCAGCTGGACATGCTGGGGACTTTCCTGCAGTCAGCCTCGGTTGTGTTGCTGTGGCCGGTCACCATCTCAATCGGCGTTGCGGCTTTTCCCGGCGACACGGGCGACACCGAAAAACTCATTAAATACGCCGATCAAGCCTTGTACCGGGCCAAGGAATCAGGGCGTAATCGCACCGTTGTCTAGAGCGATTCTATCCGGGGTTCGTAGTTTCGGGGGGATATGTTATTTGTTGGCTGATCAAAATTCCCTTTGACAATCCACAAAAAATAGCTACTATGAAGTTGCGCCGATTTGAATATCAGCTTGCGGGCGCTTGATAAATGCGGCTAAAGCGAGGGTAACCCGTTTTGGCTGTGCAAGAGCCATAACGGGTTTTTTGTTGCCCGACATATGATGAAGTTCCACGTCGCCGAGTTAACGACAACTTGCAGGGCGACTCACAAATTCTGCTAAAGCGTCAACTGCCGACCCTCTCCCCGCAGGCAGCCCATGACGCCTGAACTCTTGCGGGGCAAGGAGGACGGCCATGTCACAACAGCAGATCAAACAAACCCGGCAATACCCATCAGCACCAGAGAACTCGATTCTTCAGCACCAGACAGCACCCCCCGCCCGACCTTTAGGCCGCTACTGTGGCCACGTTTTTCTCTATTGGGATCCCGAGCATTTTCACAAGGTTGCGATTGCTGCCGGCAAACCATGAAACACACGACCGATTCGGGCCAAACAAATTGTGCCCTTACAACTGAATGGGGACTTCGGTTAAACTGCGGGCATGGATATTTTTCCCACAGGCTGACCTGCCCCGCGCCGCGCTGATTTATTTGCCAAAAAAACTCGGATAACCGGCTAAAAAATCGAAACGGCAAGGAGGCCGCGCCCTTAACAGCCCCTGCTATTTTTTCGCAATAATCCAGACGGCGTGGACGATTCCGGGGATGTAACCGAGGATCGTCAAAAGGATATTGAGCCAGAAGTGCAGTCCAAATCCTACCTGTAAAAACACACCAACAGGGGGAAGCAAAATAGCAAAAATGATGCGGACGATGTCTATGACAACCTTCCTTTCTTGGTGAACCGGCGGTAGTATTTGCCCGTCCAGCCAGCTTATGTTTACAATGCCTTTACCTCATACCGAGTCTACGATAAATATTCAACAAGGTAATCGCGATGAGTTTTCCCTTTTCCTACAACGAACCCTTGTTTCGTCCGCCATCAGAAGCGCGTTCCCTGATCTTTCAGGTGACCATCGGCTGTTCCCAGAATACCTGCGGTTTTTGCGGCATGTACAAGATGAAGCGCTTTTCCTGCCGCCCCCTGAATGAGATTGTCGCTGAGATCGAGAGCATTCCGGCAGTCTATCGCCCGCAGATCCAGCGGGTGTTCCTGGGTGACGGTGACGGCCTGGTCTACCCCCAGGACAGGCTGCTGGCGGTCCTTGATCGCCTGGCACAGACCTTCCCCAACCTGACCCGGGTGGGTGCCTACGCTTCCCCCAACAGTCTGACCACCAAAAGCGTTGCCGAGCTGTCGGAGCTACGCCAAAGGAAATTGCGGATTCTCTACTTCGGTCTGGAAAGCGGCGATCCTGACACCCTGCTGCTGGCGGATAAGGGCTTCACCCCGGAACAGATGCTGGTTCTGTGTCAAAACGCCCGATCTGCCGGGCTCAAACTGTCGATCACGGCGATTCTCGGTCTGGCCGGACGTAAGCGCAGTGCCGAACATGCGCAGGCAACGGCGACCTGGATCAATGCCTTATCACCGGAGTATTTTTCCTTGCTGACCATGTTCCGCCGTCACAACGATGCCTATTTCTCGAAAATCGAACCCTTAAGTCACGGCGAAGTTCTTGAAGAGGCGCTGGCCGTTGTCCACAATCTGAATCCGCAGGGGACAATTCTGCGCTCCAACCACGTCTCCAACAGTCTGAATCTGGCTGGACGCTACCCCCGCGATCGCGAGGCAATCATCGCCCAGGCCGATGCGGCGCTGCAGCAGGCACGCCGGCATCCACACTGGTTTAATGAAGTGCCTGATTATGAGGAAACGCTTTTTTGATCTGCTCGCATCCCACTGTTTCTTCTAATACCATTTTTAAAGGATCAAAAACGGGTTGTCTTTCTGTGTAGCCTGATTTAATATTCATAATTGTTAAATATGAATACTAGGAGAGATCTATGGCAACTACGAGTCTTAGTTTGGGTGAGCACTGGGAAGTTTACATCAAAAACGAGGTCGCCAGCGGGCGTTACGGTTCCGCAAGTGAAGTGGTTCGGGATGCCCTGCGCGCAATGGAGGAACGCAAAAGCAAACTCCATGCGTTACGGACACATTTAGCCCAAGGCGCAAATCAGGCCGAAGATGGTGACTTTGTTGACAACTTCACCATGGATGCGCTGATTAACGAACTGGATAATGAGGCCTGATGCCCGGATTCAGGATTACCCCGAGAGCCCGGGATGACTTGAAAAATATCGGTCGATATACTGAGCGGCAATGGGGGAAAAGCCAACGCAATTCCTACCTGAAAGCTCTCGAGAGGCGCTTTATCTGGCTGTCAGAAACACCACAATTGGGCAAAAAACGCCTTGATCTGGCTGAAGGATATTACAGTTTTCCTCAGGGCGAACACGTTATCTTCTACCTGGTTCGGGAAAAAGGCATTGAAATTATCGGCGTCCCTCACAGGCAGATGGATACCATCACTTATTTTTTACCTGACAACAAAAGCTTGTAAACGGTTGGCATATCTACCGTTACCAGCCGTTGGCTTACCAATCACTCCCATTCGATGGTGGCTGGCGGCTTGCTGGAGATATCATAGACCACCCGGTTTACCCCTTTCACCTCGTTGATGATTCGGTTGCTGATACGGGCGAGGTCGGCGTAGGGCATGGGGTACCAGCCGGCGGTCATGAAATCTTTGG
>JAHYIY010000056.1 GCA_019429255.1 Desulfuromonadales bacterium
CCGGCATTGGGGAACGGCTGCAGGATATTCACTTTCCCCATCAGGTGGCACTGGTATCGAATCCGCTTGTTGCTGATTTGTATGCAGATACCGTCATTTCTTCTTTGCACCAGGCGGGTTACGATCCGCGTCTGGTGCTGGTGCCCGATGGGGAAGACTATAAAAATCTGGACACCCTGCAACTGATTTACGATCAACTTATAGATAACCGTTTTGATCGCGGCTGTGGTCTACTGGCGTTAGGTGGTGGGGTGATTGGGGATATGGCCGGCTTTGCGGCGGCGACCTTTTTGCGCGGTATTCCCTTTGTCCAGGTGCCGACGACTCTGCTCTCACAGGTTGACAGTTCCGTCGGGGGCAAAACCGGGGTTAATCATCCCCGCGGCAAAAACCTTATCGGCGCTTTTTATCAGCCACAACTGGTGGTCATAGATGTTGTTACCCTGCAAACCCTTGATCCGCGTGAAGTGTCGGCTGGACTGGCAGAGGTCATCAAATATGGTGTGATCCACGATGCCGATTTCTTTGCCTGGCTGGAAGCGCATCAGCACTTGTTGCGCCAAAGGGATTCAGCTGCGTTAGCCTATGCCATCAAGAAATCTTGTCAAATCAAGGCTGATATTGTAGAAGTTGATGAACGTGAAAGTTCAGTCCGCGCCCATTTAAATTTTGGTCATACTTTTGGTCATGCCATCGAGAACCTCGCCGGTTACGGTCAGTGGAAACATGGTGAGGCGGTTGCTGTCGGTATGGTTGTCGCGGCCACAATAGCTCACGCAAAGGGGTTCTGCTCCAGGGATGATGTTGCGCGACTGGTGCGATTGTTGCGCACTGTCGATTTGCCGGTAGATCCTCCTGATTATCCGCTTGCGGCTTATATTGAAGCGATGCAGCGTGATAAAAAGGTCAAACAGGGGATATTGACCATGGTCCTTAACCAGGGGATCGGCAGCGTTGTGCTGGAACAGATTGATGACATTGCCGGATTGTTTTCAACCATCTTAAGCCTTAAAGGATGACCATGACTGAACATAATCAGCAAAGTGCACTTTTAGGGAAAATTGTCGCCTATACCGAGTTGATGGTGAATGACCCGCGCTCAACCATCTTTGTCTCCCTGGCAGAAACCTACCGCAAGATAGGGCTTTTTAAGGATGCCCGGGAAATTATAGCCAAGGGGATTGATTACCACCCTGATTTCGGACCTGCTTATGTTGTGCTGGCGCGCATTGAATGCCAGCTGGAAAATTTCGCTGCCTCCTGTTCTGCTTTTGAACGTGCTCTGGCCCTTGACCCTGACAGCCTGGCTGCTCTGGTTGGTTACGCGCGAGTCAATTTACTGCTCCAGCGCGAAAATGAAGCGCGCGACTTGTTATTGCATGCCCGCAGCTTGAGCCCGGCCGACCCGGTCATCAACAAAATGCTGCTGGGTTTGTCTCCTCAGCCTGAGGTTGAAAAAGTGCCTGCTCCGGTTGTTGAGAGGATGCCTCTACCGGTAAACAATCTTGCCTCCCTGGCATCAATCACGCTCGCTGACCTTTATCTGGCCCAGGGGCTTACTGAAAAAGCCCTGTCCCTGTATCGTCAGTTGCTCACTCGCAATCCGGATAATCTTGAGTTGCGCAGAAAAATTCGCGAGGCAGAGGAACGCATAGATGAGGAATCTTCATCATTGGCGCAAGAATCAGCATCGTCTTCTCCCATAACGACTGATAATCGAGTCGATCTTAAAGAGCATGAGACAACAGAATCATGTGCCGAACAGACAATGGAACAGCCCGAACCATTATCCGTCTCGATGAAATATGATGCCGCAATCAATCTGGACGACGCAGATTCGACGGCTGTATTCAACATGCAGGCTGAGGTTGAAGCTCATGAGATCACCGCAACGGCACTGCACGAAATGCCCGTGGCAAAATCAGTTGTTTTTCAGGACTCTACGGAAATTATCAATACGTTGAACAACTGGCTCAATAATATCCGCCTGAGGAGGGAACATGTTTGATGTTATTCTCGAAAGAATAGTAAATCAGTGTCCTGGTGGCCTCGGTGCGTTGATTATGGGCTTTGATGGGATCGGTATTGAAGAATACGTTGTCGCGACTGCTGATCTGGATTTAACCCTGGTTGGTATCGAATATTCTCATGTTATTAAAGAGATTCGTCACGCCAGCGAGATTCTTAAAGTTGGCAGTCTGCACGAAGTTTCCATAAAAACAGAACAATTTTATGTAATTATACAGACCCTTACGGATGAATATTTTGTTGCGCTGGTCATTGATAGAACGGGAAACTTTGGTAAAGGACGCTATTTGTTGCTGCGCGAATCCTTTGAACTGAAACAGATGTTGTCGTAACCCATGAAAATAGCCGTCATAAACGGGCCAAACCTGAACCTGTTGGGCACACGTGAACCACAGATTTATGGTGTGCAAACCCTCGATCAGATCATGGCGCAATTAGCGCAAGAGGCCCATTCGATCCAATGTGAACTGGTCGTATGTCAATCAAACCACGAGGGGGTGCTGATTGATCAGGTTCATGCTGCCCGCCGGCAGAATGTCTCCGGCATCATCATCAACCCCGGTGGTTATACCCACACCAGTATTGCCCTGCGCGATGCGCTCAGTGCTGTCAATTTGCCGGTTGTGGAAGTTCACTTGTCCAATATTCATGCCCGTGAGTCCTTTCGTCAGCATTCCTACGTGGCTGCCGTTGCCGTAGGTCAGATCTGTGGTTTTGGTGCTTATGGCTACAGTTTGGCGCTGCGAGCATTGTTGAATGAACTGCAGTGCAGGAGCAGCAGTGTCGGATAAAGATGCGTTTATTCAGCAATTGCTGGCAGCTGATCAACTCGATGGTATTCTGGTCTTTGATCGTGCTGATCTGCGTTATCTCTGCGGTTTTTCAGGTAGCGACGGCGTTTTATACCTTAGTGAACATTCCAGAATCTTTTTGACCGACTCACGCTATCTGGAGCAGGCACGGCAGCAGGTTGAGGCGGACGATATTCGCTGCTATAAAAGCAAATTGTCGGGGTTGGCTGATCTGATCGAAGAAGCCCGGGTACGACGTGTTGGTTTCGATGCCGCCGGCGTCACGGTGGCTCAGTTTGAAGAATTGCAACGTTTGTGTCCCCTTGCCGCATCTTTTGTCCCCCTGACGCAACGCTGGGAAACCTTGCGCTCTATCAAAAATTCTGACGAGTTGACGCAGTTAAAATATGCCGCTGATCTGAACTGTCAAGCTTTTGCTCAGGTTGTGCCACTTATTCGCCCTGGTATCACAGAACGCGATATTGCTCTGGAACTTGAATTTGCCTTAAAAAAACTTGGCGGAGAAACCAACGCTTTCGATTTTATTGTCGCATCCGGGGTGCGTGGGGCATTGCCTCATGGTGTTGCCAGTGATAAGGCCATCTGTGACGGCGAACTGGTAACGATTGATTTTGGCACCCGTTATCAGGGCTATTATTCAGATGAAACCCTGACAGTTGCCGTTGGCGAGGTGGGCGGAAAGCTTCGACAAATTTTTGATATTGTGCTAGAAGCACATGATTCAGCTATTGCAGCGGCGAAGCCGGGAATGCGTGCCTGTGATCTTGATGCTGTAGCGCGAGATCTCATTGCCGGCAAAGGCTATGGTGATTTTTTTGGTCATGGCCTGGGTCATGGTGTCGGGCTTGAGGTCCACGAGTTCCCCCCTTTGACGGCAAAAAATGAAGCCATTTTGTCAGCAGGTATGGTTGTAACGATTGAGCCGGGTATATACCTGCCCGGTGTTGGTGGTGTGCGTATCGAAGATACAATAGTTATGAGCGAAACGGGTTGCGAGTGTTTAACTTCTATTCCCAAGCAGTTTCGCCAACTGCCTGGAACAGGTCCTAACTGAACTGATTTACTATAAATACTTAATGTCCGGGCGATAAACATATCGTCGTATGATGGAGGAATCACATGGAATTAAAAGATCTGAAAAGCCTGATCAAGTTGGTTACCGATACCGATATTACCGAATTCAACATGGAGAGCGCAGTCGGCAAGATTCACATCAAGCGCGGTCCTGACAAGGAAATTGTCTACACTTCGGCTCCCGTTGCGGCTGCCCCGGCGGTCGCTGCCCCAGCTCCGGTCGCTGCCCCTGCAGCAACTCCCGCCGGCGAAAAAGAAGTCAACAGCAAATATGAAGCGATCCCTTCGCCGATTGTCGGCACCTTCTACCGCAAACCGTCACCGGAAGCTGATGCCTTCTGTAAAATCGGTGATGTCGTTGAGGCCGGTCAGGTGCTTTGTCTGGTTGAGGCGATGAAGATGTTCAACGAAATTGAAGTTGAATTCAAATGCAAGATTATTGAAATCGTCAAGGACGATGCCACTCCTGTAGAGTATGGAGAGACCTTGTTTCTGGTCGAGCGCCTCTAATATTTGTGGTGAGCTCATGCAGCAACAACGACTCAACTTAAGGCAGGAGTGAAGACATATGTTTCATAAAATACTGATTGCCAATCGTGGGGAAATTGCCCTGCGGATTATCCGCGCATGTAAAGAGATGGGAATCAAAACCGTTGCCGTCCATTCAGTAGCTGACCACGAGGCGTTACATGTGAGTCTGGCCGACGAAAGTATCTGCATCGGGGCAACGCCTAGTGCGTTGAGCTATCTCAACATGAAAGCCATTATCAGCGCGGCAGAGATTGCCGATGCCGATGCGATCCATCCGGGCTATGGCTTTTTATCGGAAAATGCCGAATTTGCAGAGATCTGTGAAGAGTGTGGCATTAGCTTTATCGGGCCTTCAGCGGAAAGTATGCGCCTGATGGGGGACAAGATCAGCGCCCGCAAGACCGTTACTGCCGCTGGTGTGCCGATTCTGCCCGGTACCAACAAGAGCATTGAAAGCACCAAAGAAGCGCAGCAGATTGCTGAAGAAATCGGTTTTCCGGTGATTATCAAAGCCTCTGCCGGTGGCGGTGGGCGCGGCATGAAAATCGTCCATTCCCCGGCTTCCCTGGCCAATGCGCTGGCGCAGGCACGCTCGGAAGCGCAGGCCGGTTTTGGTCGGGCCGATGTGTATATCGAGAAATTCTGCGAGCATCCCCGTCATGTCGAGATCCAGATCCTTGGCGACAAGCACGGCAACGTTATTCATCTGGGCGAGCGTGATTGTTCCATCCAGCGTCGCCATCAAAAACTGATTGAAGAAGCCCCTTGTCCAGTGATCACTCCGGAATTGCGTGAAGAGATGGGCTCCTGCGCGGTGGCTGCGGCCAAGGCGGCTGGATATTCCAGTGCCGGTACGGTGGAGTACCTGCTTGATACCGACGGTAAGTTCTACTTCATGGAAATGAACACCCGCGTTCAGGTTGAGCATCCAGTGACGGAAATGGTCACCGGTGTCGATATCATCAAGGAACAGATTCGTTCAGCGGCCGGTATCCCGCTGCGCTATAAACAGGAAGATATTGTCATTCGCGGCCATGCCATCGAATGTCGCATCAATGCGGAAGACCCGGAAAAATTCACTCCCTTCCCCGGTAAGATCACTGGCTATCATACTCCTGGTGGTATGGGGGTACGCATTGAGAGCGCCATGTACGACCAATACACGGTGTTGCCCCACTATGACTCGATGATCGGCAAATTGATTGTTCATGCCGAGAACCGTGAAGAGGCGATCAAGCGCATGAGTATGGCCCTTGACGAGTATATTATCGAGGGGATCAAAACCACCATTCCCTTCCATAAGAAAATGATGGTCAATAAAGATTTTATCGACGGCAATTTTGATACGAACTTTCTGGAACGCACCAAGATTTAACGCAGCGATAATGACAGGTAACCGGGCAGGGCAGGAAGCAAACTCCTGTCCTGTTTTTTTGGGGATAGTATGATGGAACGGTCTGCCGCGCCACTGACACTTGGGTATATCAGCTACCTGAACTGTGTGCCTTTTTTTGGAAGGCTAAAAGAACAGGGGTTTAACGGCAAACTGGTGCCTGGGGTACCCTCCGCCCTCAATCGCATGCTGCAACAGGGGGAGATTGATGCCAGTCCCTCGTCCTCCTTTGAGTACGCCCGCAATTGGCGCGACTATCTGTTGCTGCCCGGGCACTCTATTTCCTCTGTCGGTAGTATCGCCAGTGTCCTCTTGTTCTCACCGGTGAGTCCTGAGCGACTCGGTGGCGTTGAGATTGCCCTGACCGGCGAATCGGCCACCTCCATCAATCTGCTGGAAATTCTGCTGCGTGATTATTACGGATTAAGCGCAGTTGTTACGACTGTTCTAGGGACATCGGTAGAAGAACTGGTCAGCAAGGGAAAACCCGCTCTGTTGATTGGTGATCGGGCCCTCAAACTCTCCGC
>JAHYIY010000057.1 GCA_019429255.1 Desulfuromonadales bacterium
CTCTGAAAAGTCGTCACTCCCGCGAAAGCGGAAGTCCAGAAATCTGAGCAGCCCCCCTGGATACCCGCCCTCACGGGTATGACGTGCATTGTCGTTAAACACAGCGGAAGATCAGTACTAATCAGATCACTTTTTGTCGAATATTAATCAAGCTGGCGATACTCCACCAGGATGATATCCAGCTCCTCACGACCACCCGGCGTCTGTACTGTCACTGCGTCCCCCTCGCGGGCACCTAGAAGCGCCTTGCCGATAGGCGAAAACCAGCTGATGCGGCCACGGCTAGCGTCGATCTCATCACCACCGACCAGCGCCAGAATCCGCCGCACGCCGGCGCCATTTTCTAGCGTGACGGTTGCTCCGAACAGAACGCGATCGCCGGCAACTGTTGCCTGTTGCAGCGGGTCGACGATAATCGCACTGTCAAGTTGACCGGTGATAAAGCGGATACGCCGATCAATTTCCCGCAGACGTTTTTTTCCGTAATGATAATCTGCGTTTTCCGAGCGATCACCATTGGAAGCAGCCCACGCCACGGTTTCGACCATCTGCGGTCGCTGCTGATACAACAGCTGCTTCAATTCCCCGCGCAATCGTTCAGCACAACCAGGGGTCATATAATTTTTACGTTGCTCGCTCATATGCCGATTTTCAATCAAAAACAGGGTCTTACCCCCTGCTGTTGTTTAGTGCGTTATTGCGTCGGTGGTTAAACAATCAATAGAACGTCATTCCCGCGCAAGCAAAAATCCAGTGTATTGTTAACATCTAAGCGCATGGATCTCTGACAAAAACACTTGAGGATGACAGACGATTTATCCGCCGCGCCAATAACCTGAAGAAATACAGAAGTCAGAATGCAGAATGAATTGTCGATAAGACGATAGCCTGGATTGTCTTCGGCATACTGTATTTTAAATTCCGTATTCCAATAGCCCGCTGCTTGCGGCGGACCAGGTTATTTATTTCAGATCCAGATCCTCAAACATCGATTTGGCAAAGTTTTTGGCCCGGCCACCCGGCGCCATCATGCCGTAGGCCATACTCTCAAGCAGTTCATCCTCAGTAGCCCCATGCTCCTTCGCGACCGCGAAGTGTTTTTTCAGTCAGTCAGGACATTGCACCGCAATAGCACAAGCCACGCGGATCAATTCACGGGTTTTGATATCAAGAACTTCCGGATAGTCAAAATCAAAAAACTTCTTGCGGATATTCATCGTCTAGCTCCCTGATTCACTTGCCTCACCTACGGCGATACGGCTACGGACAGATCAAAAAAACCAAAGCTCATCCGATGATGACAGATGAGCTTTGGTGCTAAGCAACGCATAAATGCTTTTGTTCGCTTACTTACTCTTCTCGACCATATATTCAACTACAGCGCGAAGTTGGTCATCAGTTAAGTTGCGATTGCCTCCTCGTGCCGGCATCCGCCCAACCCCATTGATGCTGTTTTCTACCAGCACATCGATATCCGCGCGGTAGCGGGCATGGCCAATTTTCGGCGCACCCATCATGCCGGAATCATGGCAACTGCGACAGTTTTGCTGATAGATAGAACTGCCTTGATCGAAGGTAGCGGCAGAAGGAACCAGAGCGGCTAGACGATCACTGCCCTGCTGAACCAGTTTCTCAGCACCAACCTCTAATTCTTGCGCTTTGGCAGCAACGGTCTCTGATGTTTTTTCAACGTACTTCCCTGCCTCATCTTTGAGCTCCTGCCCTTTTTCGACAACCTCTTCAACAACCTGCTGAGCAGTCTCTGTCGCCCGTTGCACTGCTTCTTCAGCAGGTTTTACTGCTGGTGCCGGCGCTGAGGGTTGCGGTGCCGGGTCAGTTGAATCACTGCTACAAGCAACCATAAAGACAGCGACAAAAACCAGACATAATACCTGTTTCATTTCCATTCTCCTTGTGTTGGGCAAGACATAGCCGTTGCTGGCACTCTGTATTGCGACGGGAAAAACAACCATCTTGCGACTGCCTCTTAATTTCCTCCCAGGCGACCGCCGAGCCCTCTGAGCAGATCGCTCGCTTTTTCTTCAATCAACTGCTTTTCCGCTTCGAGCACATCAATCGGCAATTTCTTTTCGAGTTCGCCAGCCAACCTGTCCACTTCCTGTCGTGCCCGGTCAATCACCCCTGACTGCAAAGATTGCAGATCACTGAGTTCACCAGAGAGTAGCCGCGCCAGAGCAGGTGACAGTTGGCCTGAACTCTTTTGCGCAGTTTCCAGAATCACCTGCACCACCTGCTCAATCAGTTCCGCCATGGTTAGTCCACCCTGCGCGTCACCGAGATTGCGCAATTCAATTTTTGGCAACACCAGGTTGACCGAGGTGCTCTGACCGAAGGCGTCAAGGTTGGCGTTGACCTGCACATCGTCAAGGGAAAAGTGGGAAACAATGAATTTCTTGCCGTCCTCCTTCGGCATTGATGCCGGCGCATCGGCAGTCTTGCGCCCTTCCCCAGCCAGGGTGCGAGCTCGCTCCAACAGCGGGTTGACATTATTTTTGTTCCCCTTTTGCTCGAGATTGACACGGATGCCGCTGATTGCTAGTTGCGGAATCGTCACGGTGTCACTGAGCAGAGAATGAAGGGACACCGCCATATTGGCGTGACCCAGTTCAAGAAACTGGCGCGCCGAAAACCCAGGTGGATTGGCAATCGTTAGTTGGCTCATGGTCGCTTCTCCCCCCATCAAGGAAATATCGACATTGCCAACCCGGGTGGCAACGCCAAGGGCCGCTTCACCGCCCTTCTCGATTCCTTTTTGTACCAGGGTGCCACTGTAAAAAATGACCACTGCCCCGGCAACCAGCACCAGCACCAACAGCAACCCGATTAACTTGACCACCAACTTCATATCTTCCTCCAGATGGAATGACCATCCAGGCGCACCCCTCCCAAGATTATTTACATAAAAAACGACAAGTGCGCCGCCCCTTAAACGCGCGAGAACGAACTGGGATTACAGAGATTTTTGGCGTAGCGGGCCACCGCATTACAATTAAGGCAAGTGTGTCCAGGGTCGGACATCAGGGCGTTGGCATCATCATGCCGCCCTTCACGACGCAACTGGCAGATATGCATCCAGTGCGAACTGGGATCTTTACATTCATGCTGATCTACCCCTGTCATACAACCTCCGTTAAAAATGAATTTATCGCTCAATTGTAACACCAATCCTGATAAAAACGCAGAAAAGACAAAAAATATCAGGGGCCATTTCTGAATTTACGACCAAAGTTTTCTTCATCCTCGGGGCTGCCGATCAATATCAGTCCCATTCCTTCTGTCAATATGGTTTCCGGTGGCGGCGAAACAATCGGATCAGTTGAATCGGGCAACTCCAGGGCAACAATCGAGCAACCGGTTTTGGGGCGAATCAGGGATTCGGCAATACTCAAACCCGCCAGCGCCGGCGGCAAGGGTGCGCGAAAGACGTCGATCCCTTCGGTCAGGAAGATGGTTTCCTTCCCCTCGAGAACATTATTGAGAATATTGGCGCCAACCGAGGCATTGGAAATAACAAAATCGGCCCCGGCCGCATACAACTGATCGACATTTTCCTCCTGATTGGAGCGCGCAACAATACGCATATGGGGGCGCTGACGGCGACTGGCCAGGGTCAGGAAAATATTGGTGTCATCGTCATTGGTGGTCACAATCAACCCTTTGGCATCTTTAATGCCTGATTCCAGCAACAAATGACGATTGGTCGCATCACCGATAACAGTTATATGATCCATACAATCCAGGTTATTGGTGCGATCGATGATCACAAAGGGGATGGAGCGTCGCTCCAGAAACCTGGCGGCATTGCAACCGATACGGCCATGGCCGAGAACCATCACCAGGTCGGTCTGATCCTTGTCACCAGCGATTTCTTCGAGAGCATGCAGTTGCTCACGGGTGCCGGCAAACACCATTAAAGCAAGGGGATTGAGGACACTGCCCGCTTCGGGGACGGTAAAGGTCCCGCGCTCCCACAACCCGATAACCGCCAGACCGGTCAGCTGGCGGATTCTTGCTTCCGCCAGGGTCTGGCCAACAAAGGGGGTTGATTTAACCGGCATTTCGGCAATCAATAGCTTACCGAAAGCATCAAGGATATGCGCCGTCGCCCCCAGGGTAGTAGCACGCGAGGCAAGGTAGCTTCCCAGAATGCGCTTGAGCGGAATTACCCGGTTGGCACCGGCTGAACGCAGCAACTCACTACGCTCAGGCTCGTCAATCATGGTTGCGATCGGCGTCTCGCAAAAGGAGCGAATCGTCAGGCAGATATTGGTATTGAGCGGGTCACTCAGATTGGCAACAACATGGCGCGCTTTGGCAACCTGAATGTTTTTTAAAAATGTCACGTTGGTCGGGCTGCCCACCACCACATGCAGACCCTCCTCTTCAAGCAGGATCGCCTCATCCTGGTTCGCTGTCACGATCACATAAGGGGTATGGTGGGCAATCAACTTGCGGGTCAGGGCGCGGGTAATGCTGTCATAACCAAAAATGATCACATGCCCGTTGTAATCAGCGTTCAACTGTGATTTCGGGCGATAACGCAGACGCTGTTCAATCCACGGCGCGAGAAACAGACTGACCATGCCGAAAGGCAACAGAATCAGCATGAAAATGACGCCGGAAAATGTCACCAGAGCAGAAAAAATGTGACCGGCATCGGTACTGAAAACATAGTCACCATAGCCCAGCGTACTCATGGTGACGATCGTCCAATAAATGCCGGTAAAAAACGAATAGTGACGACCCTCAAGATACTCCATCAGCACCGTAAAGAGCGCGGCGTAGGTCATCACCATCAAAAACAGAAAAAAACAATAAAGAACAAGTAGTTTAAGGTTTTTTCGCGCCTGACCACGCAGAAAAAAAGCAAACTCGCTGGCATATATTTTCATAGCAATCCGATCGACACAGAAGGCGCAAACAGCGACACCCCTGCAGGCAGGAGAATAAAATAGATTTGTAGCGAATTTTCACCGGCAAGGCAAGTTTCGGATAAGATATCGGATGAGTGTGGCAGATAGAGCACAAGGGAGGCACTAAGGGGATCGGTACCGCTGATCATCATCTCAAGATGCGCGGGCACCCAGTCAGAAAATGACGATAGAAGTCCATTATTGATCCGAATCAAGGTTTTTCAAGAGACAATGCGCTAGTTTGGATAACAGAAAAAACACCATCAACCCCTTATCAGCCACAGGAGATCCCCATGACAACCCATGAAATGATCAAAAATGTAGCAAAAAGCGTAATCCACACTACCAACGACCTGATTGAATATGCCGAGCAGAAGGTTGTCAGTCGCACCCTGGCACAGAATGACTACCTCACCCTGACCTTGTTCGCCTTCGCCGCCGGCGAAGGGATCAGCAGTCACGCCTCGACCGGAGATGCCATGATTCAGATCCTTGATGGCGAAGCGCAAATCACCATCGGCAGCGAAAAGTATAACGTCGGCAGTGGCCAGATGATCATCATGCCGGCGAATATCCCCCACGCGGTTGATGCGCTAAAACCCTTCAAGATGCTGCTGACCGTAGTTAAGCCGCCGTCCCAAAGTTGAACAGCAAGAGCAAATCGTTGATGCACAAATGATGCACAGGACCTAAATCAAGGAATTTCAGGACAATAATAAAAAAGGGAAACCGGCTCTTAACTAGCTGATTTCCCTTTTTTTTATCATGGTGCCCGGGACGAGAATCGAACTCGTACAGGATTACTCCCGAGGGATTTTAAGTCCCTTGCGTCTACCAGTTCCGCCACCCGGGCGCGTGACCTATCTTAGTGATTACGCTGATACTGTCAACTGCAAAAGCATCATACCCCGTAGATCCAAGCGATTAATTCATAAAATTCAATGGAGGGTTTTCTCTAAGCAGTCCATGTTTGAAGCAGCGCTTAGTGAATAATTCCAGACCCTTGATGTGTTCAATGTCAAGCACATAACTGATCGTCTGCCAATAACTAATAATCTGCTCAGGGGTCATGACAGTGTGCTGAGCGGCTGCCTCGGCAAACATTTGCGGGTGCTGCATTACTGCTTCACGGGATTTCAATAATTGCTCTCCAAGTTGACCCAGAGCTGCAGCATGCCGCTGTACGACATCCTTACGAATCATCCACAGGGCAAAAACAAAGGGAAGTCCCGTGTGCTGATGCCACAACTTTCCAAGATCGTAAACCCCAACCCCTGGAGGGACAGCTGCGGAGAGTTTGAGGGCCCGATCACCAATCAACAGAGCGGGTTTTCCCTTGCTGACCAGTTCTTCTACCGATGTCCCTAGAACAGTCGTAACAACTGCGCTTAATCCGTAATAATCACGCAGCAGAA
>JAHYIY010000021.1 GCA_019429255.1 Desulfuromonadales bacterium
CTATGTCAAGGGACGCGATTGTTTCCCGTTGGGTCATCCATGACCGCTTTTTGTCGCCGTCCATGGCGACAAAAACCCTTGCCACAGGATCCAAAGGCCCTGCGCAAGGATAGAGCTGAATAGTTACTATTTTTTGTTAGGGCGTGGTGGCCCCGGACCGCCCTGGTGGCATGGCGACAACTTTCAACCAGCATTCCCAAAAGGAGAAAGAAATATGCAAAGGAAAAAAAGGATGTGGCTGTTGATACTCGTCTCGATTTTTCTAACCACCGCTTGTTCACAAAATGAATTGACAGCCGAATCACTTGTGGGAACGCAAGCGCCCGCTTTTCAACTGGATGATGCCCGCGGCGGACAGGTCTCGTTAAGTGATTACACTCAACAGAAAATACCGGTTCTGCTCTTTTTCCACATGGCGGTTGGCTGACCGCCGTGCATGAAGCAAATCGTGGATTTGCAAAACAGCTCAACATTCCAGGCCCTGAACGTGCAGGTTATCAGTATTGCCCGCGACTCCGTCGCCGAAATGGCCCCGGAAATTCCCCGCCTGGGCATTACCTCTGTCCCGGTTCTCTCCGACCCGGATCTGAGTGTGTCAGCACAATATGATGTACTGAAATGGGCCATCGGCAACGGCGAACCAAGCCATACCTTTGTTTTGGTCGATGGTAACGGAAAAATTGTCTGGATCAAAGATTATGGTGCGCCTGACAACCCGGACCGCACCATGTATGTCGAAGTCCCGGAGCTTGTGCGCTATGTTCGTGAATATGTGAATTAAAAGGCGTTAAGGCCCATAAGGGGTTGCTCAGCGGTAAGGAAAGTCAGGCATAAACAAAGAGACTATCCCGGTGATTTTTGTCACGGTTTTTATTGTGACAGGATTTTTGTTGGCAGCGCAGGCACGGGCCCATGGCGACGATGGCCGTGGCAATGGGCCAGCTGCGAATGGTTTGAAAACTCCTCCTGCTAACTTTTACATCTCGATTATCCACCCAGCATCTTCGTCATCATCTTTTTCATTGTTGCGTTCTTCAGCATCCCCATCATCCACATTTCGCCAATCGATTTGTTCATGAATGACATGCTCGGGAAAGAATGCTGCAACAGCATAATATCAACCAGCCGGATTTTCTTCTGAATCGCCAGGGCCCACTCGTTAATCATTTCTGCAGAGCCCTCGCCGATCACAGTAGCCCCATAGATCTTGCCATATTTGCTTGCCAGAACCCTCACCGAACCGGTGGTGACCTGTTCGGCAATAGCCGCGCCGTAATCAGCATGCTTGGCTTCAATCACCTCATATTTGATGCCGGCTGCGATCAGATCGGATTCACGCATCCCCACCGATGAAACCTGTGGTTCGGTAAATACCGTCCAGGGCACAACATATTTTTTGAAGTCCTTTTTGAATGGCCAGGGGCGCATAATATTCATCAGGGCGATCATCCCCTGGTGCATGGCGGCGTGGGAAAAAAGGTAATGACCATTGCAGTCACCCACTGCAAAAATATGGGGGATATTGGTCTGCAGGTTGGCATTAACCGGGATCCCTTTCGGGGTGTACTGCACTCCTGCTTTTTCGAGATCCAGCTTGTCGATCACCGGTGCCCGACCGGCAGCGAGCAGCAAGCGCTCAGCTTCGAGGGTTTCCCCCTCCCTGGTGGTCAGAACGACATGACCCTCATCATTTGTCGTAACCGAGGTAATGGAACGACTGTTGTAGACGGCAATCCCTTCTTTTTTTAAACATTCCTCGAGCAGATCACCAGCAAAGCGATCGGCAAAGGGGAGCAGGTGTGGATCCATCTGCACGATAGTCGTCCGGCAACCCAGTTGCGAAAAGGCCTGAGCCATCTCAGCGCCAATGGCGCCACCGCCAATAATCAGCATACTTTTGGGGATGGCGTTGAGGTGGAACAGGTTTTCGTTGGTCAAAAGATTATCGATGGTATCAAGTCCCGGAATCGGTGGTTTGGCCGGACGTGTCCCGGTGCAGATAAAAATACGTTTGGCGCTGATCCGCCGCCCGTCAACCTCGACAGTATGGGAATCGACAAAACGCGCTGCGCCCTTGACCTTGTCAACCTTGCCGAGCTTTTTATCGTACTTGGCGACAACGGCTTTAAGTTGTTCCTGTATCAGTGAAAAAGGATCTTTGACCTCCGGTTCACGCATTTCCTCCATCTGCATGGCGGGGAACCTGGTCACTGCATGACGGGTTTTACCCATACGTAGCAAGGCTTTACTGGGAATACAACCGGCGTTCATACATTCGCCACCGATTTTGTCTTTCTCAATGGCACAGACCTTCAGCCCCATTTCTGAAGCCATGGCCGAGACAACCAGACCAGCCGGGCCAACGCCGATGGTGATGATGTCGTATTCATAATTTGTCATACTGTCTCTCCTTATTATTACTCCGGTGGTAACTATTCACTGCCGACCTTGCGCAGGGTCGGGGATCCATTCTTTAACAGCCTAAAATTTCACTGGATTCCCGCATTCGGGAATGACGATGTGAGTTCAACTTTTATCTGTTTTGTCGCCGAAGCAATAGCGACTGAACTTGTCAACCGACACGATTAATTCATAATATTATATATATGTTTTATAGAATGGTGCAAGAAATCACCAGCCTGACAAGCCGGTCTTTTGGCGCAAAAAGATCATAAAAAAACCCGCTGGTGGCGGGCTTTTTTACTCAGCTCTTAAAATGTCAAGATCAGGGGTGATATTCAATCAGGGAGTTCTGAGTCGTGCGACAATCGGGGCAAGTAAACACACGCGTATCATACCACCAGGGCTCACTTCCCCAATAGGACTCATTGGCTATACAGTCAAGATGCTCAACCTGATTGAGATTTTTGGCATCCCGGCACGAGGCACAATAAACCCAGATCTTGCCGGCAGCGCACGCCTGGAGAAATTCACCGGGATTCGACATTTCCCCCTCCCGTCATCAGGCCTTGGAAATGTTCGCGGTATTTCCTTCGGCGCGCAGGCGCTTGACCGACTTGCCGGAAATCCCCCAGCTTTCCGTTTCGACCTCTTTAATAATGACATGGGTCGAATAGGGATTCTTATTCATGATCTTGACCATCAAATCGGTAATCCCTTCAACCAACTGGGCTTTTTGTTCATTCGTCGTACCTTTGGTAACGTTGACCTCTATGTAGGGCATGGGGATATCCTTTCAGTGTTGTTGCTAAATATTATTCAGAACGCCCATTATCGCCAAGGCATTGCGGTAATGCAACCTCAATAACGAATCGTTCCCTTTTAAGCTGGCGCACAACATCCCTTAATCGTCTGTTTTGGCAAGGATCAAGCTTTTTTCCGCCATAGAAGGCAGCACCGTAGCTTTCAGCAAACTCCCGACACAAGGGGTGGCCACTGAGATACGCCAACTGATACAACCCTAACTCAGGGGGCAGGCGCTTCAGTCCCGCGCAGCGGGCCACCTGACGCAGATAGGAGTGCAACAAACCTTTATCTTGTGTTCCCCCTCCGCGTTTCCAGACGAAGGCAACGACACCGCAAAGGGCCATAAACATCATTCCACCAGCCAGCCAGGAAAATTTGACTTGGCGCAACAGCGCCAGCCTGGTGGATGCTTCCCGTAACAGCTGAAACTGCTGCTGGACATCGTAATTGAGAACGCGCCGGGTCCATGAATGAAAAAGGGCATCGGTCAGGCTTTGCAGATAGCTGCGCCCGGCCACTGCGGCAGAAAAAGCCTGTTCAGCATTAACAGCAAGGCGGCTGGGATCGATCCGTACCCACTCCCCCTCATCATTTAACGCCTCAACCCAGACATGGGCGCGATCCTCTGTCACCAGATAAAACTTGCCGAAGCGGTTATAGGTTCCCCCCAGGTAACCACCGACCAAACGCGCCGGCACGTCCATCAGGCGCAACATGATGGCAAAGGACGAGGCAAAGTGTTCACAATAACCACGCCGCGAATCGAACAAAAAGGTCGCCAGAGGGGTTGCGGTTTGCGGCAGATTGATAGCGGAATAGCTGAGTTGCTGCTGAAGAAAAAACCCCTCGAGCCCAGCTACCCGCTCGGCAAATCCAAAATGTTGGTTGCTGATAGCTGCCGCCGCCTGACGCACTGGCACCGAGAGTGTTTCCGGCACAGCTAGATAAATTTCCGCCGCGTCACTTAGCGTGGCGACCCCTTGCGGCCACCCCACTGTGCGATAAGTGATGCGCTTGTAATCCTGGCGCTGACGGACAAAAACACCATCAGCTTCACTGCGATGGGACACCCCCTGCAGACGATCACTGCGATCAAGAGCGACCAGGTAGTGATCCGACTTCGGCTCGGCGTAAAACACCACTTCCTGCCCGGTCCCACCGCCAGGCTTAAACTGCTCCCGCGGCAAACGATTGCTGCGCCGCCAGATCTGGCCATCAAGCTGATCAAGGACAATACCACGCCAGTAGAGTAGCTGGTCCGGCAGTTCACTGGTTTCAGCACGAAAGGCGATAGCTCCCGTACTGGCCAGATCAGAAAAGCTCCCCGGCCGCACCTGATCACTCATGCCGACCGCAGCGGTGCCTTCCTGACCGATAATATTCCATAATGGCGTCGGGGTGCGAGGCAAAACAAAGAAGAGGGCCGCCATCAGTACCAGTGTCGTTGCCGGAATGGCCAACAGAAAAATACCTAGCCCGTTAAAGGCCTGGACAGGCAGTTGAATGGCAGGATCGACGTGAACAAAGCTCAGCAACACCAGACTGGTGCTCAACATCAGGATCATCAGAGCCAGATAGGCCAGATAAATCATATCGAGGGTCAACAGGGACGAGGCGGCGAGGAGCGTCAGCGCCAGGACAAAGGTCTGCAACATATTGCGTGGCGTTTTTTCACTGGCTAACCGTGCCGCCAACAGAACGCACAGAACCTGCACCAGTGGCAAAACTACTTCAGTCATGGTCAACTGCATCCCACTGATAACCACAGCAATAAGGGTGACCAGCACTGCCAGGCGGTGGAGCGTCAGGTTCCAGTCAACGCGGGAGCGTAGCAATCCAGCAATAAGACCGGCAATGAAGAAGATCTGCACCCAGCGCGCAATAAAGGGAAAAACCGGCAGGAGGGCAAGCAACGCCGCGCCGTACAGAAGCCAGGTCAACAATCGCTGCAGATTACTCATAGAGGGCCAACTCCTTGAGCAGGCGCAACCGATGCGTACGTCCTACGGCTGGAGCAAAACGCTTGGCACCAATGACAAGTCCGACCGCACACTGTTGATGAAAGCAGCGATTGATCAGATAGGCACAGCGCCCCAGTCGCTCTTCCAGAGGACCGTCAAACTGCTGAGGGTCGATCATTCTGGTCACCGCCGCCTGGCGATTCAGCTGTTTGGTTTTCAAATTGTCATGACGCGCCGACAGCTTCCAGTGGATCGCCCGGGGCGAATCACCGGGGCGGTAGTCTTCGATACTGCGCAGATCGCCATCGCCGCCGGGCATGGCAATCTGCTGTTCACTTGCGCTGCGCCGGCCATCCTGCTGCACCGGCAACGGGGATGCCAACGGACGCGGGAAAACCAGCAGTGTCCGGGATGGATGGTAGCGACAGGAACGAACAAAGAAATTGACCGGAAAGCAGGAAGCAATGTGGAGCGGCGGAGCCGGATGCATGCCGCGTCTCGGCATGGTCAAAGGGATATCAACCACCTCACTGCCGGCGGCGGCGATGGCCGGCACCAGTATCTTGTGTTCTGCAATACTGATTTCGAGTAGATACACCGGAATATAGCGTTGACGATTACTGATACGAACCCGCAGGGTTCCAGACGTTGCAGCAAACAGATCAGCACTGGGGAGCAGGCGCAATTCAATACGATGCAGATTGCGGTGGCCACAGAGCCCGGTAACCGCCATGAAACCAAGCTGTGCCGAGACCAGCAGATAGAGCAGATTGTTACCGGTATTGACCGCGGCGAAACCAAAAAGCAGGGTCAGAGCAATATAGAAAGCACCAGCGCGGGTCAGCCTTAAACGACGGGCACCGGTATATCCTTGAGTAGTGATCGCAACACCTCTTTTTTATTCAAATGATCCTGTTCGGGGCGCAACTCAAGACGGTGAGACACCACTGCCAGCGCCACCACCTGAACATCCTCCGGCACCACAAAGGAGCGTCCCTGCAGATACGCCTGGGCCCGTGCCGCTGCTGCCAGGCTGATACCGCCGCGGGTAGAAATACCATTAATAAACGCTGAATGGTCACGGCTGCGCTGCAGCAGTTGATGGATATAATCGGCGATCTTTTCATGCAGGGAGATTTTTTCCCTGACGAACTGGCGCGCCTCGATGATCTGTTCATGACTCAGCAGCGGTTTGATCCGAGTTAGATCTTCGCGCACACTACCGCGGCGGATAATCTGTTTCTCCAGCGCTGGTGGTGGGTAACCGATATCAGTGGTCATTAAAAAACGGTCGAGCTGCGATTCCGGCAGCGGAAAGGTGCCAACATGATCCAACGGATTCTGGGTCGCTATCACCATGAAGGGTTCCGGCAACTCATAGGTCACCCCTTCGAGGGTGACGCGGCGCTCCTCCATGGCTTCAAGCAGGGCGCTCTGGGTCTTCGGCAGGGTGCGGTTGATTTCATCAACCAACAGAAGATGATTAAAAATCGGTCCCTTGACGAAATGGAAGCGATTATCTTCACGATTAAAAATGGAAACACCGGTAATATCGCTCGGCAACAGGTCACCGGTACACTGGATACGCCCGAAATCAAGCCCGAGGGCAGCAGCTAATCCCAGTGCCAGGCTGGTTTTTCCCAGGCCCGGAATGTCCTCGATGAGCAGATGCCCTTCGGCCAGCAGGCAGATCAGCGCCGTGCGGATAGCCTTGATTTTTCCCTGCAGATAGCGACTGGAAAGGGTGTCAATGACGCCCAATATCGGCTCACGATGAACTAGTTCCATACTGACTTCCTGCGCTAAAAGCGATAGACGGACATCCTGTTACAAAAGTAGCAGCGCTTGTCTGTTTGATAAAAAAAGCCCCATGGAAGCCATGGAGCTCTTATCCCTGATCAATGGCAGCAAACTGACCTGCTATTATTCAAAAACGACAACAAAGCTGCTGTTGTAGCCTTCGGCGATCAATTGGCTGGTCATTTGCTCGGCCTGTTCCATTGAGGAGAAATCACCAACACGCACCCGATGAACTGCTTGTCCATTGACCTGCGCTGTAGCCACCTGGGCATGACCGAAGCGCTCACGCATCTGATTGGCCAGTTGGTGCGCATTATCCGGCACAGAAAAAGCGGCAATCTGAATCGCGTAACTGTTATTAACCGCTGCCATAGAGCGCCGTTGAGGGACATAGGAGCCACCAATCGCAACAACCTCGACCTCAGCCAGGCCGGCATCAACAGTGCCCAGTTGTCGGGCAGCACCATAGGAGAGATCAATAATCCGCCCGGCGGCAAAAGGTCCACGGTCATTGATACGAACCTGAATTTGCTTGCCGTTACCCAGATGGGTTACCTGAACCAGTGTCCCCATGGGGAGGGTTTTGTGCGCGGCGCTGATACCGTACATATCATAAACTTCACCGTTACTGGTCTTCAGACCATGAAAGTCGCGGCCATACCAGCTGGCAATGCCGCGTTCACGATAGCCCTGATGATCACGCAATGGCGTATAGCGGATGCCGTCTACTTCATAAGGACGCTGCCAGCCCGGCAATTCGCGCGTTTCCGGAGTATCAATGACCCTGACAACCGGAGCTCTGCGACCACCGCAGGCAGCAAGCAGAAGCATCAGCGTCAAACACAGGAAAAGTAGAGCAAAACGCCACGCAGATATCATAAAATTACCGCTTAAGGTTAGTCTTCTTCGATTTCAGTCATTGCCCGGAAGCGCTGATAGCGCTGTTCAACCAGACCTTCCGGTGAATATTCAAGCAGTTCCTGCAGGTGTTTCAGAAGATACTGTTTCAAGGTTGCTGCAGCTTCAGCCGGATGTTGATGAGCGCCCCCCGAGGGCTCCGGCACAATATCGTCAATCACCGTTTTCAAACTGTCAACATCCTGCGCTGTCAATTTCAGTGCTTCAGCAGCCTGCGGCCCCTTGCTGCCATCGCTCCAGAGGATAGCCGCACAACCTTCCGGCGAAATAACCGCATAAACCGAATACTGCATCATCAGGACGCGATTTCCGACGGCAATCGCCAGGGCGCCGCCGGAGCCCCCTTCGCCGGTCACGGTAACGATCACCGGCACCGTCAGGGTCGCCATTTCACGCAGATTTCGGGCAATTGCCTCGGCCTGTCCACGTTCCTCGGCACCGATGCCGGGAAAGGCCCCCGGAGTGTCGACAAAGGTGAAAATCGGCAAACGGAACTGCTCGGCCAGCTGCATCACCCGTAATGCTTTACGGTAGCCTTCGGGGTTGGGCATGCCAAAATTGCGATGGACCTTTTCTTTGGTGTTGCGACCTTTTTGATGACCGATAACACAGCAGGGCTGGCCGTCGATCCGCGCGAAACCACAGACTAAAGCCGGATCATCACGATAGTTGCGATCACCATGGATCTCAAACCAATCGGTGAAGATCCGTTCAATATAATCGAGGGTGTAGGGGCGTTCGGCATGACGCGCCAGCTGGGTGCGCTGCCAGCGGGTTAAGTTGGAATAAATCTCTTTTTTCAGGCGCTCGGCCTTTTTTTCGAACTTCTGAATTTCACTGGTAAAGTCAACGCTGTCGGTTGAATATTCGCGCAACTCACTGATTTTATTCTGTAATTCGGCAAGGGGCTTTTCAAAATCGAGGAACTGGCTCATGCAAATCTCCCTGCGTCGAGCGACAATAAATCACCGCAGACGTTCTTTAATAGATCTTTGTGGTCGGTCAATAGGGCGTGGGCTCATTGGAGCGAAATCCCCCCCCGATCCTGCTAAAAACATAAATACTGATAGTAAAACGGTCACACAACCAGGTCAAGCACAAGACCGGCGGCAACTGCATTTACTCAAAATGCATAACGCTGTAGCCAAACAGGGCTTCAACGTCTGCCATGGCTTCCTCCGCTGCTGCCATTTTCAACTGTTCGGGCAGCTTGATCAAGGTCTCACTGCGGTTGGGGATGACAATCTGCAGCAGCACGTCACAGTCGCCACGATAGCGCTGTACAATACTTTTGAGCTGGCGCAGCTGGGCTTCCTGCAAACCAGGAGTAGTCAAACGGATGCGTACACGCCTGGCCATGGTCTTGCGCACTTCACGCAACAGGGCAATATCGCCGGCGAGGAGTTTGCATGCCTCTTCACCAACATCGAGTTCGCCACTGACGATAATCGGTTCTTCACCCTTGATCAGCTCCATCGCAGCAGCATAGACTTCGGGGAAAACGACAATTTCCAATGAACCGGTAAGATCCTCAATGGTGACAAAGGCCATGCGGTCTCCCTTTTTGGTCACCAGCTCCTTCATTCCGGAAACGATACCACAGATACGCACCTGCTCCTTATCGGTACGCTCATTCAGGGCGCTGATTTCGCAGGTGGCAAAACTTTTGATGGCATCAGCGTGACGCGCAAGAGGATGACCGGTGACGTAGAAGCCCAAGGCCTCTTTTTCATGGCTCAGCAGGGTTTTCTCGTCCCATTCTTCGAGCTGCGGTAACTGGCCATAACCGTTGCCGCCAACAGAAAGAATTTCATTGCTGCCAAACAGTGAATCCTGCCCAGACTCCTGTTCGCGCTGCAAGCGTTGACCGATATCCATGCATTCCTCAAAAGCGCAGAGGAACTGTGACCTTTTACCCCCCAGGGAGTCAAAGGCTCCGCACTTGATCAGCGCTTCAACAACTTTTTTATTGACCTTGCGCAAGTCGACACGTTCGCAAAAATCCTGCAGTGAGCTGAAAGGTTTTTCCTTGCGCACGCTAAAGACGGCATCCAGAGCGGCAGATCCCACCCCCTTCACCGCCCCCAGACCAAAGCGCATGGCTTCGTTATCAACGGTGAAGGAGCGCTCTGACGCATTAATGTCGGGGGGCAGAATCGACACCCCCATACTCCGGACTTCACTGATATTTTTGATGACTTTATCAGTGTTCTCCATATCTTCAGTCAGCAGGGCCGCCATGAATTCGACCGGGTAATGGGCTTTAAGGTAGGCGGTCTGGTAAGCGATCAGAGCATAAGCGGCCGAATGAGATTTGTTGAAACCGTAGGCAGCAAACTTCTCCATCAGATCAAATACCGCCTCAGCTTTTTTGGTGTTGAGCTTGTTTTCCTGGGCACCGGCGAGAAATTGTTTTTTCTGTTGGGCCATCTCGTCGGCTTTTTTCTTGCCCATGGCGCGGCGCAGCAGGTCAGCGGCGCCAAGACTGTAATTGCCAAGAATCTGGGCAATCAGCATGACCTGTTCCTGATAGACGATAACCCCATAGGTATCTTTGAGGATCGGCTCAAGCTGGGGAAAGTCGTATTGAAACTTTTCCAGACCGTGTTTACGCTTGATAAAAGAATCAACCATGCCGGAACCCAAGGGCCCGGGACGATAGAGGGCGACCATGGCGATCAGGTCTTCAAAACAGCTGGGTTTAAGCTTGACCAGATATTCCTTCATGCCGCTCGATTCGAGCTGAAAAACCCCGGTGGTTTCACCATGGGAGAGCAATTCGAAGGTCTTTTTATCATCATCGGCAATCAGTTTAAGATCAAACGTCTGATCCTTGCCGGCGCGCACCAGCCGCACCGCATTTTCCAGGACAGTGAGGGTTTTCAGCCCGAGAAAGTCAAACTTGACCAGACCGATTTTTTCAACATAACTCATCGGGTACTGGGTCACCTGCCCGCCCGACTTAGGATCAACATAGAGGGGAAGATATTCCGGCAAGGGCCGCGGGGTAACCACCACCCCGGCGGCGTGGGTGGAAGCATGGCGTGTCAACCCTTCCAGCGCCAGGGCAATTTTAACCAGTTCCTTGATCTTGGGTTCTTTATCAATCAGGGCTTTTAACTGGGGTTCCTGTTCAATTGCCTGTTTCAGGGTAATACCAAGCACCGTCGGCACCATCTTGGCGATCTTGTCGACCTCACCGTAGGGGATATTCAGAGCCCGGCCGACATCACGCAGCACCCCTTTGGCGAGCATGGTACCGAAGGTGATGATCTGGGCGACATTCTCTCTGCCGTATTTTTCGCGCACATAGTCGATCACCCGCTCGCGCCCGTAAATACAGAAATCGACATCGATATCGGGCATCGATATGCGTTCCGGATTGAGAAAACGTTCAAACAGCAGATTGTAGGGAATCGGATCGATATCGGTAATGCGAATGGCAAATGCTACCAGACTGCCGGCCGCCGAACCCCGCCCCGGACCAACCGGAATACCGTGGTCCTTCCCCCAGTTGATAAAATCGGCAACGATCAGAAAATAGCCTGGGAAACCCATCTGTTTGATGCAGTCGAGCTCCACCTGCAATCGCTCTTCATAGGTACGTACCATCTCATCAGTAACCGGGCGCACCTGGCGGATTTCTTCCAGTCGCTCCTGCAAACCGATCCGGCTCTGCTCAGCAAGGACCTCATCGAGGGTTTGGTCTGCCGGTTTTTCGTACTGGGGAAAGTGGTAGGTATTAAAGTCAAGATCCAGATTGCAGCGTTCAGCAATGCGGATGGTATTGGCAATGGCATCGGGATGCTCGGCAAAAAGGCGGGTCATCTCCTCGGCGGACTTAAGATAAAATTCCTCATTGGGAAAGCGCATCCGATTCGGATCGTCCATGGTTTTGCCGGTCTGGATACACAGCAGCACCTCATGGGCAAAGGCATCTTCGCGTGACAGATAATGGCAGTCATTGGTGGCCACCAGAGGCAAATTCAGTTCCCCGGCCAGGGAAATCAATCCGGCATTGGCTTTTTTCTGTTCGGGCAGAAAATTTTCCTGCAATTCAAGATAAAATCGCCCATCATCAAAAATCTCCGCCATCCGCGTAGCCCGGGCATGAGCTTCAGTCGTCTGATTCAGGTTGATCAGGGTCGGTAACTCACCGCCCAGACAGGCGGACATGGCAATCAATCCCTGATTGTGCTGAGCCAACAGATCCCAGTCAATGCGCGGTTTATAGTAAAAACCTTCGCGGTAGGCAGCGGAAATCAAGCGACAGATATTGCGGTAACCGGTAAGATTCATACATAACAACACCAAATGGTATGAAGCCTCGGACGAACCGCGGGCATTGGTTTTATGAAATCGTGATCCCGGCGCAACATAAACCTCGCAGCCGATAATCGGCTTAACCCCGGCCGCCATCGCCTTGCTGTAGAATTCGATGGCACCAAACATATTGCCGTGATCCGTCACTGCCACCGCCGGCATGCGAAATTCTTTGGCTTTGGCAACCAGTTCATCAAGCTTTATCGCCCCGTCAAGCAGGCTGTACTGGCTGTGTAAATGAAGATGGACAAAATTGGAATGTTCCATGAATGACTGTTCCTGAAAAAAGCTTTGGGTCGACGGTTAAGAGCAGGATGCTAGACTGCCACAGTCAGTGTAAATTTTACAACAGACAACATTCAGATCTCCTTGTTATACTGTCGGGCAAAGCTTTCGCTACCGAAATAAGACAAAAGGATACCATCATGCGCATCGAAACGGACATCAAACTCGGCTTCAAGGATGTATTAATCCGCCCCAAACGCTCGACCATTAAAAGCCGCGCCCAGGTCAGCCTCGAGCGTGAATTTACCTTTCTCCACAGTCAGCATCGCTGGCTCGGCACGCCGATTATTGCCGCCAACATGGACACCGTCGGCACCTTTGAACTGGCTGCGGCACTTGCCCGTCATGGGCTGGTCACCGCTATCCACAAGCATTATCAGCCCCGGCAGTGGGGGGTATTTCTGGCACAACAACCCGCCTCTATTGTCGAGCACATCATGGTCAGCACCGGCACCTCCGATCAGGATATGGAGCAGCTGCGCACCATTATCGAGCAGCATCCGCAACTCAAATTCATTTGCATCGATGTCGCCAACGGCTATGCCGAAGCCTTTGTCGATTTTGTCCGCCGCTGCCGTCACACCTTTCCTGATAAAACCATCACCGCCGGCAATGTTGTCACCGGTGAAATGGTCGAAGAGTTGATCCTCTCCGGTGCCGATATTGTCAAGGTCGGCATCGGCCCCGGTTCGGTCTGCACCACCCGGATTAAAACCGGGGTCGGTTACCCGCAATTATCCGCGGTCATCGAATGCGCAGACGCTGCCCATGGCCTGGGTGGTCGCATTATATCGGATGGCGGCTGTATCAGTGCCGGCGATGTTGCCAAAGCTTTCGGTGGTGGCGCCGATTTTGTCATGATCGGCGGCATGTTTGCCGGCCACGACGAAAGTGGCGGTGAACTGGTGCAGCGTGACGGCCGTCAGTACAAACTCTTTTACGGCATGAGTTCGGCCACCGCCATGGAAAAGTATGTCGGCAGCATTGCCGACTATCGTGCCTCGGAAGGTAAAACGGTCGAAGTTCCCTATCGTGGGCCGGTTGAAGATACCATCAGAGACATTCTCGGCGGGATACGCTCCACCTGTACCTATGTCGGCGCCTCGGCCTTGCGTGAACTGACCAAACGTACCACCTTTATCCGCGTGCAGGAGCAGGAAAATCAAACCTATTCCTGATTAAACACTCACACAACCAGTTCAGGATTGATTCACAAGTTGCAAATTTTCGCATTGCCGTTTTTTTATCAAAACGCGGATTTTTTTATCAACAAGGAAGTAAAGCATGCCCGTTTCCCCTACAATTGCATATCAGTTCCATCCCCAGCGTGAAGCCCTCTACAACGAGTTGCACATCCGCCCATTCTATACCCTCGAAGCGCCGCAACTGATGACGCACCTGGCCGCCTGTTGCGAGCGGCAGGAGGAATTGGACCAGGCCTTTGATTTACTGTGTGATTTATGTCGGCGTTACGATGTTAATCAGCCCATGGCCGCCACCGTTTCCTATCATGAAAATTTTGGCCACTTCGTCGTTCACTGGGAACGTCATGCGGAATTCTATTCACTGACCATCATGCAAAACGCCACTCCCGACCCTGACTCTCCTTTTAACCATACCGCCATCGACCTGTTACCTGCCGATTGGTTAAAGCGATTACCTGGCCAGATAATTGCTGCTTTTCATCTGATTATCGATCAACAGCAATTGAGCTACGAACAAAACGCCCTGGCTCGCTACTTTGAAGGTCATCCCGTCATGGTCAGCAACGTTTACAGCGGGAATGCACGTATCTATACGGCCTTTAAACTGCACGGTGACGAGTTTTCACGCTTTATCATCAATAATTTTCAGTTGAATAACACTCAGCTCGGGCAACTGGTACGCCGCATCACCGACATGGAAACCTACCGACTCCTGGCCATGATGGCCCTGCCGCCGGCGAAAAGGATTGCTCCACAACTTGTCGATATGGACAGGCAGCTGGGGGATATCCTGACCGTTGTCACCACCGCAGACACAACCAGCAGTGAACGTGAGCTGCTTGAAAAACTGACCAGAACAGAGGCGACTCTGGAGGCCTATCGCGCCGAAACCAACCAACGCTTTTCAGCAACCAGGGCCTACTACCAACTGGTCAAAGATCGGCTGGAAGGAATCAATGAGGGGAAGGTTGCAGGGCAGCTTTCTATCGGTGAATTTATCAATCGCCGTCTCAACCCGGCGTCACGCACCTGCGAATCGGTCAAAGAGTGGATGGATGACCTGTCGAAGCGCATCGAACGGGCCAGCGTGCTGATGCGTACCCGCGCCAACCTGACCCTGCAGGAGCAGAACCGCCTGCAACTGGCCGCCATGAACCGCCGCAGCAAACTGCAGTTTCGCCTGCAGGAAACCGTCGAAGGGCTGTCCATTGCCGCCATCAGCTACTATGCTGTCGGCCTGCTGGGCTATGTCTTCGGAGGATTCCCGCTGGAAGATTGGGGACTCAATAAAAATCTGCTGCTGGCGGCGAGTATCCCGCTGATAGTTGCCGGCGCCTGGTTCATTACCCGCCGCATTAAACGCCGGCTGATCCAGGAACAGGAGTAAACCGGCGGGGGCTGAGCATCAGCCAAGCCTCCACTGGTTCAAACCAAAAGGGTCACTGTTCCGACCCGATTTCCGCCAGTGGCGGCGGCGTCAAGTCGAACAAGGTTGAAAACTGCCAGCCCAGATCCGTTCCAATCTGGTTACCAAGATAATCTGCCAGCTGACCACTGATAACGGCTTCATAATCAGTGTCGGGGAACAGCATCTGGTTGGGAATAAAGCTTAAGCGCTTTAATTCAGCATCATAATCAACGGCACCGGAAACATAAGAGCCGTCAGCGCGTCGTAGCGATATGGCATTGGCGGAAATGGTTGCCGGATCAATGCCTTTATCAAAAACCACTGTTACCAGCACATCCACGGATACAACGGCACCATCAGCGATATTCTGCTGATCGACTTGCGGTGGGTTCATATCCCAGGTTTCCAGATTCTGCGCAATCCTCTCGGCATAGCGCTGCAGGTTGCTGCGATTAAGCTTTGATGGGTCTACTTGCCCGCCGATGGATGACTTCAAACTCGCCACAACAGCCGGCTGATTTAAATTACGTTCTGCGTTCAACCCCTCAGCGATGACATTGCCATGTCGCAAAATTTCATCGCTGACCAGATAAGCTACCGGTTGCTGCTCCTCCGGTGCTATCGTCCCGCCGAGATTTGCAGCTATCGCGCTTCGCAGTGTCCCCATCAGCGCTGCCACCACCTGCGCCGCCTTATGTGTTCGCCGCGCTTCAACCATCTGATCCGGCAGCGGCGCAAGATAATCGTCAAACAAGGATATTTCATCGTCAATAGCGAGTTGCCTTTTGACGTTCAGTTCCGCCTTCTGCAGCTTCGTGCCGGGATTTTTTTTCATCTCCAGGTTGACCAGGGTCGTCAAAGGCGAGACAAACTGCCAGTGGCCCGCTGGAGCCTCGAGCAGATAGCTGTCAGTCACCGCTTGCCCACCATCCTCATCAACCGTTTCTCCACCGATAACTTCAACGACAACCGAATACTTCGCACCCTCACCGGGATTGATCGACAAAGTGAAGACACCGCCACTGCCGGATATCGCCATCGGTTCGCCACTGTCATACGTGCGGTTGCCATTACGATCAAGAAACACGCGCGCGCCCGACAAATAGCCATCCGCAACGACCCCGTTTAACGTTGTTGCTGCAGCTTCAGAGGTTCCTGATGGCGCGCTGGTTACCGGACGTAAGCCACCTCCTCCGTCGCCCTCACAAGCTGTCAGCAGCAAAAGGAGCAGAAAAACAAATAAACAAGAATAAAGGTCAAATGCACGTTTCATCGTCAACTCCGGTTAGCGCAAAGGTCTGGGGATCAGCAATGAAACCGGCTGATTCGCAGGGTTAACGTAAATCCAGTAACCGATTCCCGGCACCAGAATGGCCTTATTGCTACCAGCCGCCGTGGTGACTTCATTTACCCTGCCCCAGTCATCGCCCAGATAAGAATACAGGCCATCGACAACCACACGTTGCGCGGCGGCATCAAGCCATGCCAGCGGCGCAGCATCACCAGAACGCACCAGCATCCGCTCCAGAGGCACATTGCCTGCGTAGGGATTGGCGATCAAGTTCCAGCCGGCAGAAACCTCGAATTCATAAACATCCGCATTAACTTCGCCGTAAGCACTCAAGTCCGGCAAGGTCTTACTGGTCACCCGGCGCAATTGATACCCTTCACCCGACGCTACCGGTGCGCCGCTGTCAACCATGACAAAGGATCCATCTTTTTTTGCCAACGGTGACCAACGATAAACCTGTCTGACCCCAAGGGTCTGAGTCATTGTCAAACCATAGGGGTTAAGGTTACCAACTATTCCAACCATATTATGTCCGGACAAGAGCTCTACAACCGGTCCCGGCAGATCACCCGCCTTTGGATAGCGCCATCGCTGTGTGCCGCTCGCATCTTCAGCAACAAAGTAATAACGATGTGAATAGACCGGGCCGAGTCTGGTGGTCATACTGAAGCGGGCGCCACTTGCCAGCACGCCGGCGTCACGCTGCAGTGCATAGCGATAGCCGTTGATCACTGCAAAGACCCGGTACTGATCCAGCGAACCCTCTTCGCGTAGCATCACGTGGAAACGATAATCAAGGTCAAGCCTGGGCTTACCATCTACCAGGTTGTTACTATCATCCCCGCGGTCAACACGCTCAATACCCTTTAACCCGGGCTCCAGGGGATTCTGACTTAGGCCGGCGGGAATTTCTGAAAATATTGCTTCGATGGTATGGTGCGAATCAACATCGATAAATTCATAGCTGTTCACCAACCCCACTGACACACCATTGACCAGCAGATCATTGACATAATAACCCGCCATCGGAATCACTTCAAAAGATTGCGTGCTACCATAAAGAACTGATACCGCTCCGGTCGGATCAATATAACCGCCGCTTCCGGCATTGGCGTAAATCACCCAATCAGCACGGTTCGGATCTAAGGGGAAGCCATCGCGACTGTCCGGAATGCCGTCACCGTCCAAGTCGATTTCGCCATCAACGTAACTCGGCTCCAATTCATCTTTGCCGGCCACAACCGCTATGGAAAAAGCCGGTAAAGACGCTGTTTGTAAACCATCACTGACGGTGACGATGATATTGCTACTGACGCCGACATCCTGGGAGACCGGTGTGCCACTCAACACCCCGGACTGCGGGTTGAAGCTTGCCCAGAACGGCAGGCCGCTGATGGAATAAAGCAGATCGTCGCCATCGGGGTCACTTGCCGTGGGAGCAAACAAATAAGACCGATCGACATAGGCGAGTGATCCCGGTCCACCGGAAATCACCGGTGGGCGATTGGTATTATGTACCGTAATGGTGACCACCTCGGAAGCGGAGTCGGTACCATCGGTCACAGAAAAGGTCACGATAAAGCTGCCGGCCTGATCGAAATTGGGCGTCCAGCTGAAAACCCGGGAATCCGGATTAAAACTTGCGGCTGCCGGCAAGCCTGAAGCGCTGAAAACGAAATTTTCACTTTCTGTAGTGGTCGACACACTGAACTGCAGAAGGTCACCTTCGCTGACAGTTTGTGCACCTATGGCGTTGAGAACCGGCGGTTCGTTGGCACGGACAACGGTGAATGGCACCACCTCACTATCCTGTAGATGACCGTCACTGACGACAAATATAACCTGATGGGTGCCGACCTGCTGCGTACCCGGGATCCAGCTGAAAGACCGGGTTGAAGGAACGAATACTGTTCCGACCGGCAGGTTGCCGGCACTATAGGTTAGCGACAGTCCATTGGGGTCATCAGGGTCACTGGCAGCAATGATCAGATTGAAGTTGTCACCGGCGACAAGGGTCTGGGGACCGATTGGTTCGAGCACCGGCGGGCGATTCACCGGGTTGACATTGAATGTGACCTGTTCGGAGTCTTCCGCGAGACCATCGCTGACACGGAAGGTCACTGAAAAAATCCGGATATTGGTCGAACCACTAAAGTCCGGCACCCAAGAGAAGCGACGAGTCGTGGGATTAAATGTCGCACCTGCCGGCAAATTGGCGGCACCGTAGGTCAAGGAATCACCATCAGCATCTGTCGCCAGAATGGTAAAGGCAAGCTCCTGCCCTTCATTGACGCTTTTGGTTCCGATTGGCTGCAAAACCGGCGGTTGATTGATCGCAACCTCGGCAGGGCTATGAACATGGTTGGAAAAATCACTCTCCTGACCACTGGCATCATAGGCAGTCACCGCAAAATAGTAATCCTCGGCCTCATCAAGAGCTGACAGGCTGTAGGTCAATACATTGCCGACATCAACAACAATGGTACCTACCTCACCCGTGCGCGACAGGTTGTCCGAGCCCACCCGGTAGTAGACTTTGTAGCCGGAAACCGCACTGGGACTTGGGTCCCAGGCCAGGGTCACGGACTTGGCCCAGGCAACTGAGCCGATGCCCATGGTCAGAACCATAACCGCGACCAGAGCAACTGACACAAACAATCTTAACAACTTTTTCATTTCAACCTCCGGAGTTTTGCCTGTTGCGTCAAAGCATGTGCGTACAGACCATTGGAGCTTGTTGAATGCGTAAAAAGCCCCGCACTGTAACATTTTACCTCAAAAAAGGAGCATAATCCGTTCAGGACAGGCTCAAATAACTGATGCAGTAATGATCAATTGACCGACAGCGGCTGTTGGTGTCACCAGTGTGTTGACTGTAGCAGGAGGAACGAAAAGAGGCGCCCACTCCAATAGTCCGAAGTGGGCGCCTCTCAGCCGTTATACTAAAAAGGGCGGGAAAGCGTCGCGTCCGCTTCGGCAACCCGGCGATCCCGACCTGGCGGGACCCGTGGCTTTGCGTCACCAGATTACTCTGGCTTTGCCCTTTCGGTTGACAGCTTGCTGCTGTTCATAATCAATGATGAATTCTATCAAACAAAAAAAAACAGATCAATAAAAAAATGAACTGTCTCCAATCTCACTCGCCGGAAATCTGCAACACATTGATTCCAACCTGTTCCAGCATGGTCACCAATTTGATTAACGGCAAGCCGATCAGGGCGTTGTAATCCTCTCCTGCCATCTTTTCTATCAGCGCGATACCCAACCCTTCGATTTTAAATGAACCGGCACAATCAAAAGGGCGTTCGCGTTTGAGGTAATCTTTGATCTGCTGATCGCTGAGCGCGCGCAAGGTCACGGAAAAAGTTGCGTGATCAGCTTGCACGGTGCCGGTGCGGCAATCGAGCACCGCCAACCCAGTATAAAAACAGTGGCTTCTGCCGGCCATCCGGCGCAATTGCTTAAATGCTCCACGTTCATTAGCAGCCTTGCCGAGGGTTCTGCCGCGTTGATCAACAAACAATTGATCAGAGCCGATAATCACCGCATCAGGGTATTGATCGGCCAGACTCTGGGCTTTGCCGGCGGCCAGATGACGCACCAGCAATGCCGGTGCCACGTGAGGATCAATGACTTCCTCAAAATCGGGGGCAGCTGTCACAAAAGGGATCTGCAACTGTTTGAGCAGATGCTGCCGGTACGGGCTGGTTGAGGCGAGAACAATTTTTCTCATAATTTTCCTTCATCGTGTAATTGCGTGGCCAACGCTGCCTGCAACCCCTCGACAAACTGGTGTCGCAAGGATTCCGGACGGATAACGCGGACATGGGGCAGATAGGAGTAGAGCCAGGACAGAATTTCCTTGTCACCGCTGGCACAAAACCTCAAGGTCAGGGAACCATCCCGATGTTCATCAATCTGCTGGTGTGGATGCCAGATGCGTTCACGGATCAGGTGAGCAATCTGGGCAGCAAACTCTAATTCCAACTCATATCCGGGACCATCGTCAATCAGGCCAAAGGCCGTTCCGGTCAACCGCCCGGGGTGATAATCTCCGGGCACCTCGAAACGCTGTGGCTCAAGACCGACGCCTTCAATACGATCAATGGCAAACAGCCGGATGTCTTTACGATTATGAGCGTAGGCGCCAACATACAGGGCATTATTGTAAAAAAGCAGGGTATAGGGATCAATCAGATAAGGTTGGGCGGAGCGTTGCGCCGGCCGGTAGTCAATTCGGCAGCGCTGTTGTTTGAGCAGCGCCTGACGCAAATCAATCAGGATCTGACGCTGCGACGAATAATCCTTAAACCCCTGAAAACGTGGGGCGGAGGCTTCAGCAATCCGCTCCAGATGGGCGACACTACGGGGTGGCAGCAGCGACCGCAGGCGCGCGAAGATCGACTCCAGGTCATCGGCAAACGGGGTCCCCTGGAGAAACTCCAGTTGCCCCCGACACAGATACAAGGTCATCAACTCATCAAGCGACAGGGTCAGCGGAGGGATTTTACTGTAGCCCGCGACAAACCGGTAAGCCACCTGCCCGTCCGCTTGCCGCTCGCTGACCAGGGGATAGCCGGCGTCCATCAATGCCTGTAGATCACGGTAAATCGTCCGCCGGGTAACCTCACATTCTTCCACCAGCTCCGCTACCGTTGCCCCGTAGCGCATTTCCAGAATACGGATCAGGTCGTGCAAACGCGCTGCCTGACTGTATTTTTTCGGCCTGCGCCCGGGTTGGCGATGAGACTTCATGGTCACTCCATTGATGTTCAGGCGGACGATCACAATAGTTGGATCACCACTGTAAAAAAAACGTAACTATTCACTGCTGTCCTTGCGCAGGGTCGGGTTTCCTGTGGCAAGGGTGTTTGTCGCCATGGACGGCGACAACAAGCGGTCATGGATGACCCAACGGGAAACAATCGCGTCCCTTGACATAGGATTCCCGACCCGGCGCTGAACAGATACAAAAAAAACTAACCCAAGGACACAAGAAAATAACGATGCTACAATCCGCCCAACCTCAGCCGATTTGACAAGATCCGCCCGACTCAGCAACAATCAGCTTGAAAACATCCACCCATTTTCTGTCGAGGTATTTCTACGTGCCCAATTCCCTTCAACATGAAACAGTGATTGTCGTCGATGTCGAAACGACCGGCATGCAACCGGAAAAAGGTGACCGGGTCATCGAAATCGGTGCCGTCAAGCTGCGGGGGCAGCAGGTTCTCGAGCGCTTTGAGCGGCTGATCCGCCCGGATTTCCTGATATCACAGGAGATAGAATCTCTGACCGGGATCACCAACAACATGCTCCAGGATGCACCAGGCAGTCCTCAGGTGATGGCCGAATTCGTCGATTTTATCGGCACCTACCCCTTTGTCGCTCATAATGCCGCTTTTGACCAGAAATTTATCGACGCCGAGCTGACTCTGTTCGGTCGACCGCGCCCGACAAATTTCTACTGTACCCTGCAACTGGCACGACGACTCTATCACGACCCGATCAATTATAAACTCTCAACCCTGGTGCAATACAAAAACCTTACCCCGGCACCCACATTCCATCGCGCTCTGGCTGACGCCGAGATGACAGCGCAACTGTGGCTGGCGATCAATAACGACATCATGCAGGATTATGGCTTTACCTTTCTGCCCCTCGAGTTACTTAAAAAAGTTTCTGCTGCCGCTAAGGAACAGGTTGGCGATCTGCTGCGCAAAGCAGCCAAAGACGCGCGCCACAATCAACTGGACACCACCGGCAGTCTGTTCGGTTAAAGGAGAACAAGATGAACATCTGTATCGAATATTGCAATTCCTGAGGCTATCGCCCACGCGCCGCCAGTCTGGCGGCAAAGATTGAAGCAAAGCTGCCGGTGCAGGTGGAAATGATTCCCTCCAGCGGCGGTGTTTTTGAAATCAGCGCGGATGACACCCTCGTTTATTCAAAAAAAGCGACAGGCGAGTTTCCGCCGGAATTTAACATTGTTGAGCAACTGCAGCAGATGATGAAATAGTTTCTGTCTATCTATCAACCTTCGATTTGTCACAGCTCTAAAGTCGGGAGGGAATTTTCGCACTTGCACCAGAATCATTTGCTTCGCCCAAAAAAGCACTTATCAAGAGTAGCAGCCGGGTGCAATAAATCAATTTGGTTATCTATTTGACTCCAGTAAATCAGAAAACAGGATATGGATTCTGCGACTACGCCTCGCTCCGCGCAGAATGACACCCGTTTTTTTCCATCAACGTCCTTCTGTGTCATCCTGCGCGAAGTCGCAGGATCCAGATTATTAGCAAGTCGCATCGGTCGCGATCTTCTAACTGTTATAGCTGGAGCGAAGTGGATAACCAAATAAATCAATTTACGCAACACAGTAATCTGTTATAGAATGGCGGATTGTGTCAGAGTTATTTTTTCCGGCGATCTCTTGATAACAGATCTCTGTATGAGTTCGTTAATTTTTGTCAACCAACAGTACCAGGAGAACAAACATGGGTCAGAACTACTTCAATTCACTGCCGTTTCGTCGTCAACTTCAAGAGCTTGCCACCTGCCGCTTCATGGACGCGGAAGAATTTACCAACGGCTGCAATTACGCCAAGGGCAAAAAAATCGTTATCGTCGGCTGCGGTGCCCAGGGGCTTAACCAGGGGCTGAACATGCGCGACAGCGGGCTCGATGTTTCTTACACCCTGCGCAAGGAAGCGATCGAACAGAAGCGCCAATCCTGGCAAAACGCCACCGACAACGGTTTTAGCGTCGGTTATTACGAAGAGATGTTGCCGACGGCCGACATCGTCATGAACCTCGCTCCTGACAAACAGCACACCGATGTCGTCAACACCGTGGTGCCGTTGATGAAAAAAGGGGCGACCTTCAGCTATGCGCATGGGTTCAACATCGTTGAAGAGGGGACTAAAATCCGTCAAGACCTGACCGTCATCATGGTTGCCCCCAAGTGCCCGGGCAGTGAGGTACGCGAAGAATATAAGCGTGGTTTTGGCGTGCCGACCCTGATCGCTGTCCATGGCGAGAACGATCCCAACGGCGATGGCCTTGAGATTGCCAAAGCCCTGTGTTCGGCTCAGGGTGGCGACCGCGCCGGGGTTCTCGAATCCTCTTTTATCGCTGAAGTCAAATCGGACCTGATGGGTGAACAGACCATCCTCTGCGGTATGCTCCAGGCCGGTTCTCTGCTCTGCTTCGACAAAATGGTCGCTGGTGGTATCAACGCCCCCTATGCCGTTAAACTGATTCAAAAGGGGTGGGAAGTCATCACCGAATCCCTCAAGCACGGCGGCATCACCCTGATGCTCGATCGCCTTTCCAACCCGGCAAAATTCAAAGCCTTTGCCCTGGCTGAAGAACTGAAAGACATCCTCGAGCCGCTGTTTGAAAAACACATGGACGACATTCTTTCCGGTGAATTTTCCCGCACCATGATGGCAGACTGGGCCAACAACGATATAAAATTGCTGACCTGGCGCGAAGAAACCGGCAAAACCGCCTTCGAACAAACTGAAGGTGCCGGCGATATTTCCGAGCAGGAGTTTTACGACAAGGGGATTCTGATGGTCGCCATGGTCAAGGCCGGGGTTGAACTGGCCTTTGAAGTGATGGTTTCTGCCGGGATCGAGCCGGAATCGGCTTACTACGAGTCACTGCACGAGACACCGCTGATTGCCAACACCATTGCCCGCAAAAAACTCTACGAGATGAACCGGATCATTTCTGATACCGCTGAGTATGGTTGTTATCTCTTCTCCCATGCCTGCGTGCCATTGCTCAAGGACTTCATGGCCGGCGTCGATACCGATGTGATCGGCAAGGGGCTGGAACTCAATGACAATTATGTCGACAACCAGATTCTGGTGGAAATCAATGCCGACATCCGTAACCATCTGATTGAAGAAGTCGGCGAGCACCTGCGCGCGGCCATGCAGGGGATGAAGGCGATCATCTAAAAATATCCGTGCTGTACTTGAATATCAGCAGGGTCCTGTGATAGATTGAAATCAAACACATACCAGAGGGAGGTAGATAGATGATCGTCTCTGAACCACCACAGCAGTTAGTTGCTGCAACTCTGTAAGTGAGCCTGAAGATCTTCAACAATCACAACGTCTAATCATAAAAAAAGGCCCCGGCTACTGTGTCGGGGCCTTTTTTTCGGGTAATATCCTAAACACTTATCAACCTAACGGCTTTTGGTCCACTGAAAACACGAAAATCCACGGAATATTAAACAATTACAGCAAATAGTCATTCACCAAACAGGTTAAGGAAGTTTTATATCTTTAAGTTTTTGTTCGTGCTTTCCGTGTTTTCCGTGGATAAAAGCTTTTTCTGGGATAAATAGCGCATGTGCATCCATCAAAACGGAGTCCTTATGACATCCTCCCCTCAGCAACATCCGACAGCCGATTTCAACGCTTTTCTAGCAACCTTCAAAACCCGGCTTCAGCAGCTGTTCCACATCCGCAGCGACATCGACAAGCTCAGCGTCAAGCGTGGCGCCCCGCCGTTCGTCCTGCGCGACATCCTTGCGGCACAGCCCATGTCCACCTTTATCCCGCAACAGTACGGCGGACGCGGCGGACATATCCATGAAGGGTTGGCGCTCCTCTCGGCAGCCAGCTACGAATCCCTGCCCTTGTCCCTGGGCTTCGGCATCAACTGGGCCCTGTTTTTACAACCGGTGGCCAAATACGCTCAGGAAGCGGTCAAGCAACCCGTTTTTGACGGTTTTCTAACCCAGCAGAAGATGGGTGGACTGATGATCACTGAGCCTGACTTTGGCAGCGACGCCCTGCACATGCAGAGTTGCTACCAGGAGCAGGGGGATTATTATCACCTTCAGGGCCTGAAACATTGGGCCGGGCTGACTGGCTGGGCGGACTACTGGCTCCTGACGGCACGCCGCAAAAATGAATCCGGTCAACTCGGGCGCGACGTTGATTTCTTTATCTGTGACAGCTCTGCACAGAATCAGACCATCGTTGTCGAAGAATTCTTCGAAAATCTCGGCATCTACCTGCTCCCCTACGGTCGTAACCGCATCGACGTCAAGATACCCAAGCGGCAGAAGCTCGAACCCCACAGCACCGGCATCAAAATGATGCTCGACCTGCTTCACCGCAGCCGCATGCAGTTTCCCGGTATGGCTCTGGGCTTTCTGCAGCGCATGGAGGATGAGGCGCTAGCCCATTGCCGGCAGCGCCAGGTTGGCGGCAAAAGCCTGTTCAGCTACGACCAGGTCCAACAACGGTTGTCAGCCCTGCAGGCCAATGTGACGATCGCCGCGGCCATGTGCCTGAACAGCAGTAAAAAAGCCGGCACAGAACATGATCTGTCCGGCGCAGGTCTCGAAGCCAATGCGGTCAAAACCCTGGTCACCGATCTGATGCAGGAATCAGCCCAGTCATTGCTGCAACTGGTCGGTGCCAAAGGCTACCGACTTGATCATATCGCCGGTCGTGCCCTGGTCGACAGCCGTCCCTTCCAGATTTTTGAAGGCTCCAACGATATTCTTTATATCCAGATTGCAGAAGCCGTTCAGAAAATGATGCTTCGGCAAAAGGAAAACAACCTGCTGACCTTTATCCGTGCATTTGCCCTGACCAGCCGCGCAGCAGCTTATCTTAAAGCCCATCTGAATGTTGAACTGACCCTGCCTTTGTCACAGCGCCGGCTCAACGCCTTTGGTCAGCTCATCAGCGCCATTATTGCCCTGCATCTGGTTGAGGAACTGGGCGATGCAGGGTACAGTGCAAAGCTCTTTGAGAATTGCCGTGAGCACCTGGTTCAGCGTATTGTCACTGCATTCAGCGGCTTTCAGGCAATGGCAGGCAGCACCTACAATGACGCAGAGTCAGACAACAGTAACTGGCTTGATTGTTTTTACCGGCAGGAGAAGCACGATTGATGAACAACAAACAGAAAAAAACCTTGAGTCCCGAAGAGCTGGAGCAACGGCTGGAAGCCATGCGCGATGAGCACCGCCAACGGCAGTCAGGCTACCGTGAACAGGCCCTGAAACTCTTCCCCCACGTCTGTGGCCGCTGCACCCGCGAACTGGAAGGGAAAAAAATCCGTGAACTTACCGTTCACCATAAGGATCATAATCACGACAACAATCCGCCGGATGGCAGCAACTGGGAACTGCTCTGCGTCTATTGCCACGACCACGAGCACACCCGCGGGGTTCAGGAAGACCGCGACGGGGAGACGGGATCGAATGCGACAAAACCCTCCCTCTCCCACTCCCCCTTTGCCGCCCTGGCCAGCCTGAAAAAATAATATTCAAGACCCCAGCAGTTGCAACGGCCCAAACACCATCTGCCAGCAACTGCTCACAAGAAACAGCATCAGGCCGAACAGGGCCAGACGCAACCAGACCGGCTCAATACGCTCAAGTTCCTGCTGCAGACTGTTTGTTGTTGCCAACGGTCGACACAGCCCCGGCAGCAGTGCGAAAAGGGTGGCCATAAACAGGCCGAGATAAATGGGATAGCCGATATAGTAGTAGTGCCCCTGGAGCATATCAAAGGGGCACTGGTGGCTCGGCAGCTGGTAAATATAGAGGGATAGAAAAGACACCAGCGCCGCCAGGGAGGCAAAAAACAGCAGTACCGCAGCAACAAACAGCAGATTCCTCAGCACCACAGCCCGCCAGCGCAGATTAGCCAACAGCAGCACAGCATACAAAACAACCACGGCAAAAAACCGGGGCACGCCCTGCTTAACCGGCAACCCGGCGAGGGTACTGATTACCCCTTCCCCTTCGGCAGAAAACAGGGAGCCACAGCAGGAGGTAATCATCTGCGGCCGCAGGCCGCTGAAGTATTCCCATTGCAGCCACAGATCAAGGGCTACCAGCGGAATCAGCAGCAGTAACAGCAGATATTTCATACGGACCAGCGGCGTATCTTCGGTACGCTGATCGAGGTAATTGAGCGCCAGCCACATCGCGCCAGCAAAGACCAGCCCGATTTTGATCAACAGCACCAGCCAGCCGACGAGGTTGGCATTAAGCGACCCGGTCGCGCACATGGCGCCGACAAACAGGGGGTGGATTTCATCGAGGGTGAAAAGCAGGAGGAACAGGGTAATGATCTGAAAGCCAATGACGTATTTCAGCAGGGTTGCTACCAGCCAGGTCTGCCGTTCCAGTTGCAACTGGGTCGCAGAACCGCTGGCGCTGTTCCAGTGACGGACAATCCGCAACGCCACCCCGCCGGCTATCAGCAGCAGCAACAGGATCAGGGTTGAACTGAACAGCAGAGCGAGAATGCCCGGATGGAGGATCACTGTCCGCCCCTCGAGTTTTCAGCGTCAGCCAGTTGGCCGTGGCGCAGGGCAACCCTGCGGCTGATCAGGGACGACTGATGAACAACCGGGTCATGGGTCGCAATAATAATGGTACGCCCCTCAGCGTGAAGTTCCGTCAGCATCGTCAGCAGTTCGGCCGTCAATTCAGCATCGAGATGAGCCGTCGGTTCGTCGGCAATAATGATCGGCGGATCAGCCATAAGAGCGCGTGCCAGAGCCACCCGCTGCTGCTCGCCACCGGAGAGCCGGCGAACTTTTGTTTTTTCTTTGTCTGTCAGGGAAAATGTCTCGAGCAGCACCAGCGCCCGCTCACGCATGGTTTTCATGGGCATGGCGGCCGGGTAAAGAGGAAACAGCAGGTTATCAAGAACCGAAACATCGCGCAGCAGATGATACTGCTGAAAGACAAAACCATAGGTCTCGCGGCGGATCCGGGCCAGAAAAGCCTCCGGCAGGCGACTGACACGGCGCTCTTGCAGATAGATGGTTCCTTGCGTCGGGCGCGACATGCAACCGATCAGAGACAAGAGCGTCGACTTGCCGGAACCACTCGGCCCACTCAGGGCCACCACCTCCCCCGCAAATATTTCCAGAGAGATATTCTGCAGCGCACGCACTTCAGCGGGTTTCCCCTGATGATAAATCTTACTGACCTCATCAACGCGGATCAGCGGCCTGCTGCTAATGTGATCTATGGCCAAGGTCATCACCCCCGCATCACATCGTCCGGATCGCTGCTGGCAGCTTTCCAGGCCGGAATCAGGGTACAGGCCAGATACGGAATAATGGTCACACAGCCGAGCACCGCCAGCTGATACAGATCGACCACCGGGGGCAAGTCAAACTCTGGAAAGAGCACCGACCAGCCCTTTAACAAGGGCATCAGTAACGGGGCGCCAAGCACGAACACATGCCACCAGGCCAGCAGCAATCCGGCCATAAAGGCCGTCAGGGAAAGCAGCAGGGCTTCGCGCAATTTGGCCCCGAGAACGTGGGAGGTTTCCCACCCCAGGGCCTTCAAGATCCCGATTTCACGCCTTTCCTCGGCACTGATGCCGGTTGCCCGATCCCAGGCGAGAATCAGAAAGGCCATCAACGCCGAGACAAATACCGCCAGCATCATGCCGCTGCGCCAGTTAAACAGAGAATCGTATGTATGCAGCAGTTCATCGCGGGTGATGGGGCGACTGTCGGGCAGTAAATAGCTAATCTTTTTAGCTATGGTACCAACTTCACGAGAGTTATAAACCTGCACCGTCAAGTCGGTGGCCAATTCAGCAGGCATCGCAAAAAATTCGCGCAGGGCAGCCTCCTGCACCACCACCAGATCGTTAGTAAGCAGATTCGATGCGGACCGGAAGATACCACTGACGCGAAACTCCGATCGTCGCTTGCTGCTGTCCTCCAGCACCAGGAAATCACCAATCTGCGGGCCAAAAGCATCCGCCACCCCGGCACCAATAACGCACTCATCCGGCGCTTGCGGAAAGCGTCCCTCAAGCAGTTCGAGTTGCTCGTGGTACCCCTCGATACCGATCAGGGTCAAGTTGGCCTTGACCAGAGAATCGTAATAATAACCCCAGACCCGCGGTGTCACCCTGCCGACCCCGGGAAACTCGCTAATTGTCCGGGCATAAGCAATGGGAATCAACTCGTGGCGCCCCCCCAGGGTGCGCTGCACGACAATTTCCGGAGCGGCTGTCAGGGTCATGAGGGCTTCGGTTTTCAGGGCATGGGTCAAGAGCAACACCGACCCCAGGGTGGCAATCACCAGGGCATAGACGCTCACCAGAGCCAGGTTCTTTTCCTTACGCCGCCACAGGCTGGAGAGGCTGTATTCAAGCAATTTGAGGTTGAGAATCATGGCCGAACCCGTTGAGCTGATTCAAACAACACCCGCCCGCTGTAACCGGCAGGGCGTGGCGGAATCATCGAACCGGTGGGAAAATGCTCAAATGACGCAGGAAAATCCTGAAAAGCGGAAAACAGATCGGCCTGACTGACGTGGCGGGTATAGCGCGCTTCGCTGCTTAGCGACAGGTCGGTAATTGCCAGCGCGGCGACCAGATCACGTTTGTTCTGCCAGCGCGCGCTGTCCTGATGAAACGATTGCTGTGCCGGGAGCAGCAAACTCAAAAGCAGCGTCGCGCCGGCCAGCAAAACGCTCAAGCAGAGGACACTGCGGGTCATCGATCATCCAGCGGCAGCATGTCGGCCGTGACCTCATCAAAAAGCACCATCCGGTTGCCACTATAGTCCTTCATAAAGGTTTCGGCGTGCCGGCGTCCGCGCACCGGAATCAATTCAGCGCCCATGGGCCCATAAACTTCCGTTCCCAACACAAAAAACACCTCATCTGCCGGTGCATACCGAGCGCTGTAGTACTCGGTGACAAAGATGCCCCGGATATCGTCGCGTGTCACTTTGCCCTCGGGCAGGCTGAAATAATAGCGGAACATATCCTTGGCCCCGTCGAAGAATAGCTGATGACCATCGTTAAGAACAATAGTGGCAACCCATTCCGGGTACTTGGCAACAAACATGCCGCAGACCGGACAGCGATCACGAGGACCCGGCATTTCTGGTTCAAAAGCAACGACGGTGGATACGAAAAAAAACACAAAAAAACCGACTAACAGCAAGTTCCGGAATAATAGTTTCACTTCAATACCTTTCCAGCAGCTCTTTTTCTACCTGCTCCATCTCCGGCTTAAACACCGCCCACACCCGCTGGCTGAGCTGTTCAATATATGCGAGGTTGCTGATATCAGACCCCTTGATGTGGGGATTGGGTTCTTTTGCCACTTCAGCCGGCAGGGCATATTCAGCCATCGTATAGCCCTGACGCTTTTCCATGATCAGCCCAAGGATAAACGCCCGCCGAACCGCCGTCTTGAGATCCTCCTGGGTCACCTCAAGATTGAAATCACTTTTGAGACAATCGACCACCATCTGGGTGCCGATGCCGTTGCTGATATCAAAAAACTTGCACAATCCGATCATGTCGAAACCGACAATCTGCAACTTGTCGCGGGTAATGGCAGCGACCCAGGACTCGATATCGGTCTTGCCTTCGCGAATCAGCATGCCGTAGGTGCCCATGGACATATGGCCACCAGCTATCGCCCAGATGTATCCCGGATTGGTTTCCGGCTGGTAGGCGGCAATCTCCAGCCCCTTGACATGATAGGCGTAATCGGTTTCGCCGGTCTTCTGTGCCAGACGCATGGAGCCGCTGCCAACGTCAGGACAGTTCCCCCGGCCGGTTTCAAGAATCAGCTCCCGAATCTTCTGATAGTCACCAAAACGCACACCACCATGAAGTTGCTGGTCCGCATGACGCTCATTCCACGACAACAGGTAAGCGAGGGTCACGCCCAAACTGATAGCATCCATCCCCATCAGATCACACGCCTGGATCAGCCGCGCGGCCTGACCGGGATGATGAACACCGATATTGGTACTGAGCAGATTCAGAGGCTCGTAGTCAAACTTGGCGAGAAATTCGCCGCAGCTACCGTCAGCTTTTTTTTCATAGACGTAGTTGTGGCAGGTGATGCCGCAGCGCCAGCAGGCAGAGGATTCGAGCGCGTACTCCTTCTCGACATTTTCGCGCAGCATCCGTTCGGGCAGGTCGTTCCCCTGGGGGCGGAAATTATTGATCGGCACGGCATGGAAGGGTTGCATCACGTCATAGGCGGCCCAGGTCCCGCCACCGCCGCCACGCTTGATCGGCTGCAGCCGGGCTGAACCACCCCCCTTGATGACGTTGAAATTGACCTTTTTGACCACTGCGGTCAGGGATATTTCCGGATCGGGGGCCTGGGCCACCAACGCCAGCACGTTCTTGTAACCCATCAGGCTGCCCATCCCGCCACGCCCGGCAAAGCGCTGTTTATCTTCGCCGCTGCGCAGCTGGTTTTCCGTCGACAGGGCGACTGAACCCATCAATACCTGCTGCCAGTTCTCTCCGGCCGGTCCGATGGCGGCAAAGTGGGCATCCTCGTAGTGCTGCTGCAGAGCCATGATTTTTTCATGGGTAGTCAGTCCTCCCAGGTGTTCCGCCGACTTAACCTCAATCTGCGGTCCCTGATCGGTGTGGCGGATAACCAGATAAACCGGTTTATCTGAACGATTTTCAAGGATCAGTTCATCCAGGCCGGTCCATTTGAACTTGGCGCCGAACTTGCCGCTAGCGGCCGACCAGATCGCCGCCGGCAACCCTTTTAGCGATTGTTTCAACGGGCTGTAAGCGGAAAAATAGGTGCGCATCCCGGTCATGGCACTACTGCCGGTGAGTAGCCCGGTATTGATAATCAGGGGGTTTTCAGCGCAGTAGGCCTGCCCTACCGGACGCTTTGCCAGTTGCTGAAAGGAGCGGCCGAAGCCCCCCAGCACATCCTCAAGATTGTTGCAGGGTATGTCGGTAAAAGTCTGCCTACCGCTTTGCAGATCCAGGACACAACGATGGTAGAGGATCCTCGACGGTTCCTTAATGGGATCGGTGGTAAGAATCTGCATGGGGCTTCTCCTCGTTTGTATCTGTTCAGCACCGGGCCGCGGATCCTGTGACAGCGATCGGACTGAATAGCCGCATAACTAGTGCCATAAGGCATGACCAACGCTCGTGGCAGATAATGCCATATCCAGCTACCCGCCTTCAAGAATCGGCAACAACGCCAGAACATCACCATCGACAAGGGTGGCATTGATGTCGGCGTGTTGTTCATTGATCAGAATGATCCCCAGCAACTGCCGGTTCAACTGCAGGCGCTCCACCACCTCATCCACACAGGCCCCGGCAGAAAACTCAAGTTGTTGCTCCTTGAAGCGGTCGATACGGAACACGCCATATAATTTGATCGTCAGGACCATTTGCTCACCCGTTATTATGCCAACTATCAACTTTTCAACTTCATCATCGCTTAAACATACCAGCAAACATCCTTATTTTCATCAAAATGAAATTCATATTGGCGGTTATCAAGCTATCTCCCCAGTTGGTGAATATCTACACGAACCTGCTTGACACTGCGTTTATAAATCAGCTCACGCCCCATAACCGAGCCGACATAAGCAAGCTCGTTGCGGCTCGGCATCAGCCGGCATTTGACGCTGTGCTCCCCCTTCCCCACCAGTATCCAGATGGCATCTGCCTGGTAGCTGGTAACATCGACTTCGAGAATCTGATCCTTTTCGGTGATGACGTTGATACGGTCGAAGCTATGCATCGTTCTCCAGACTCCATGGCACATTGTTATCAGCTGCAAAAGGTGGACAGGTTAATCAAAATCCGCTGCGGAGTGGCGCTCTTCCACCCCATCCTTGCGATTGACCAGAATCCCGCGTTTGACCGCTGGGCGAGCGTCGATGAGGCCGGCCCAGCGCTGCACGTGCTGGTAATCGTTCACCGATAAAAAGGTGCCGGCATCATCATAGATCTGCTCCAGGGCCAATCGGCCATACCAGGGCCAGATCGCCATATCGGCGATGCTATAGGTATCGCCGACCATATATGGATGCTCTGCCAGATGCCGGTCAAGCACATCCAGTTGACGCTTGGCCTCCATGGCAAAACGGTCGATGGCATATTCCATCTTGAGTGGCGCATAGACATAAAAATGGCCGAAACCGCCGCCCAGAAAAGGAGCCGATCCCATCTGCCACATGAGCCAGTTCAAGGTGGCGGTGCGGCCATGCAGATCTTGCGGCAGAAACGCGCCGAACTTTTCCGCCAGATACAGCAGAATCGAGGCACTCTCAAACACCGTGACCGGACCCGGCTGATCAGCAGCTGTCAGCCTGGGCTGCCGATCAATCAGGGCCGGAATCTTGGAGTTGGGGTTCACTTTGACAAAACCACTGCCGAACTGATCGCCCTGAGAGATATCGATCAGCCAGGCGTCATACTCGGCACCGGCAAATCCGGCCTGCAGCAGCTCCTCGAACATGATAGTGACCTTCATGCCGTTGGGCGTACCCAGGGAATAAAGCTGATGGGGATGTTCGCCGACCGGCAGTTCACTGTCGTGCCGCGCCCCGGCAGTCGGTCGGTTGATGCCGGCAAAAACACCCCCCGATTCACGCTCCCAGGTCCAGATCTTCGCAGGGACATATCCGGCGGGCTGATTTTTTTCCGGGGGGAATTTGTCGTCGTTGGTCATATCAGGGTCTCCTGTCATCGCTAGGGGCAGGATTCCCCCGCCCGGAATTTAGGTGATTTGTGACAAGTGAATTGCTACTCTGGTTGTCGTTAAGAGCCACGCCCAAAATGAAGGGCCTGGGGACGATTAAGGGATTCACTGGCAAACCGCCAATCATTGATTGTACGTCGGGGTGAGTAGATGGCAACCTTGTTTATCAATCTTTTTTTAAAAATATTTCTGATTTTTACCCCATTCTTTGTCATTTCGGCCTTTTTGTCCCTGACCAAGGACGATTCTCTGGCAGAACGTCGCAGAATTGCCATCAAAATCGCCATGGCGGTTGCCATTAGCTGCCTGGTGTTGTTCTTTTTCGGTACTTACATCTTCGCCCTGTTCGGTATCACTCTCGATGCTTTTCGTATCGGTGCCGGAGCAGTGCTGTTCCTCTCCGCCGTTGCGATGATTCAGGGCAAGGCAACGGTGTCGCCACAAACATCAAGGGAAGATGTCGCCGTTGTGCCCCTGGCCATACCGATTACCGTCGGTCCTGGAACCATCGGAGTCTTGCTGGTCCTGGGGGCGGACCTCGACAGCATCGCAGAAAAAATCGTTGCCGGGCTGGCTTTATTAAGTGCCGTACTGGTTCTCGGCGGCCTGCTCTTTATTGCCGGACGACTTGAAAAAATCCTTGGTCAACAAGGCTTGACCATCCTGACCAAGTTGACGGGACTCTTTGTCTCCGCCATTGCGGCGCAGATCTTTTTTACCGGACTGAAAAACTTTTTGAGTTGAGGCGGGGTGACCCCGCCCCTGCTGACCCCACTGGCGTGACACATCAGGGGGCCAGGGTTTCCATCACCCAGCGGTTCTCTTTATCACGCCGATAACGCCGCCGGTCATGGAGGCGGTTATCCCCTTCGCGCCAGAACTCGAACGACTCAGGAACAACCCGATACCCACCCCAGTTCCGGGGGCGCGGCACATCCTTCCTTGCAAACCGCTGCGCCACCGCCGCAAAGCGTTCAACCAGCTCCGCGCGACCGCTGATCACCCGGCTCTGGGGGGACGCATGCGCTTCCAGCTGGTGGCCGCGGGGCCGGCCGGCGAAATAACGATCCGACGTGTCGCCATCCAGTTGTGCCACCGCGCCTTCGATGCGAATCTGGCGGGACAGTTCCGGCCAGTAGAACAGCAGGGCGGCACAGGGATTTTCCTCAAGATGCTGCCCCTTGAGGCTGTCATAGCTGGTAAAAAAAACAAAACCACGCTCGTCGCTTCCCCTGAGCAGTACGATGCGTGCCGACGGGATATTGTTGCTGCTCGAGGTTGCCAGGGTCATCGCATACGGCTGGGCATTTCCGGCCTGCTCCGCCTCCTGCAACCATTGTCTGAACACTCTGAAAGGATCCGGGTCCAGACTGTTATGGAACCTCTGCTCGTCACTCATTGGCTGGTCTTCTTTCTTGATCAGTCGGTATGTTCAGTTCAATGTCATCCGTGCCGGATTTCTTCTATCTTCACCCGATTTTATCGGGTTGTAAATATCCATGTGGCGTTTTAAGCTGAGCCATCCAACCTGATGCTTTTTGCCAAAGCATCATCATTTATGGAAACAGATATTTCCGGGCGGGTCACCCTGGTGATGCTTTGCGCCGGGGTGCTGGGCTTTGCCCCAGTGAGGCTCAGCTGCGCACAAATGCAAGGAGTACATAATGGCTGAAGTCGTTGTCGTCGGTGGCGGCTATGCGGGACTGGCCAGCCTTATCAGTCTGGCCGGAAAGGTACCGAAATCACAACTGCACCTGATCGACGCCAATAAAGAACATTGCAAGATCACCAATCTACACAAGACCTTTGCCAGGCCGGTTGCGGACTTCAACGTCCCCTATGCCCGGTTGGCAGAGCGCTTTGGCTTCATCTTCCATCAGCAACGACTCCACATTGACAGCAACAGCTTAAAACACTGGCAACAGCAGAAAAAAATTCCTCTAGCTGATGGTGAGCTCGATTTTGACTGGTTGATTGTCAGCACCGGTGCCGCTTCGTTGATTCCACCCCGAGGTCATCATGTTTACGGACTGGAACACCTGATAGCCGGGCGCGGCCGGGCCTTGCTCGATGAGTGGCGTACCCGCGCCGCCTCAGAGGCCCTGAATATTTCTTTTGTCGGTGGCGGCGCCACCGGACTGCAGATATTATTCGAACTGAAAGCACTGCTACGCCAGCAGAAAATTGATGCCGGATTGCGCCTGCTCGACATGAACAATCGCACTGTCCCTTTTTTGCCTGAAGGTGCCCACCGCTATATTGTCCGCAAGTTGCACCGAGAGGGGATCAGCTATCTGCCGGAGACAGAATACCAAGAGCAAACTGACGCTTGCATTATGCTGAAGGAATGCCGCAGCGGCAGGGAGTATCAGCTGGACTCGGCGGCGACCCTATTGTTTGCCGGCGTCAAGCGACAACCCCTAAGCGTCCCAACCAATACTTTCGGACAAATCGAGATTGAAGGAGAGCTGCTGCCGGACATCTTCAGCGCCGGCGATTGTTCTGATTACGCCGGCAACGGACTGAACCTGCTTACCGCCCAGGCCGCGATACGCAAGGGCAAGCTGGTGGCACACAATATCGGCAACCTGCTCGCCGGACGCGGGCTGCGACCCTACCGTTACCAGGAGAAAGGCTATCTGATGAGCCTCGGACCAATCGACGCCATCGGCTGGATTGGCTTACGCTGCAACCTGGCCAGAGGATTTCCTGCTAATGTCCTGAAAGAGGCAATGGAAAGCCAGTATGATCTGTTTTTAGATGGTGTGGATACTTACGTCGGCTTTCCTTAACGTAACCATACCGGGTTGCATGTGGGTTGGCTTAGCGGGAACATCCGGCATCAACCCATGGCGGCAACCACTGTTGTCGATGCTGCCCCCCCTGCTCTGGCGTTATCAAACAAAATCGTAACTGTTCAGCACCGGATCGGGGATCCTATGCCAAGGAACGCGATTGTTTCCGGTTGGGTCATCCATGACCGCTTGTTGTCGCCGTCCATGGCGACAAACACCCTTGCCACAGGATCCAAAGGCCCTGCGCAAGGATAGTGCTGAATAGTTACACAAAATCAACCTTGACCGTAGCAGCGGTCACCACAAACACCCGCAGATTGTTGCTGTCGGGATCGCAGGGGACAACAAAAAAACCAGGTCGGCCGGGAGCATATCCCTGGGTATAGCCGATCTGGGTTTCGCCGTCTTTAAACTGAATCTTGATCTTTCTGCCGAGACCGGCGCGCTCAACATCGCTTTTTTCGGTATAGGTTGAATTTCCGGACAGATCCTTGACAAAATAAATGGCTTTTAAGTCTTTAACGTTGATCTTTTCCATGGCACCGGTGTCCTGCTTTTTCAGATGAAACACATCTTTATTGGCGAAAAAATCGGACGTTTCACCCTTGATGATGTCACCACGACTGGAATGAATGACGACCTTGTTGATCATGGTCAAAGATCCTTTCTATTGACTGGCTATCCCCTCACATGACCCATTATAAAGTTATAATGTGCGTAATAACAAGACATTATGATTACTTTCACAATCTTCCCGAAACCCGGGGTCAAGTCTTGCAATCCAGCAAATTACTTTCGAATCGCTTAATCACCCGACTGATCGTTGCGTAATGAACACCCAAAAAGTCCGCTATCTCTTTCTGGGTATATCCGTCTCGCGTCAACTATCTTGTCCGGTTGGCGACAATTATGATGGCCGGTTGGTGCGGCCCTTTTTTTCAGCATTTAGATGATGTTTTTTGTAAACGAAACCCGGGGTCAAGTCTTGCAATCCAGCAAATTACTTTCGAGTCCCTTAATCACCCGACTGATCGTTGCGTAATGAACACCCAAAAAGTCCGCTATCTCTTTCTGGGTATATCCGTGATCTTTGTAGGCCGCATAAATTTTATTGCCCTTTTCCTGGCTGGAAAGGAGCTGTGGCTCCAGCAATAAAAGGTTCAATGACGGTCTTCCAGCAAAGCGTTCAACTTTTGGTATTTCCATCACCGCTTTTACATCACCAAGGCGCGATTGCATCTGTTCAACAAAATCTTCACGACCAAGAAAAATCCGTCCAGCCAGTGAACTCCACGGACTGACATCTGCCAATCCTTTGTTGACAAAACGACGGTATCTTAACTGTGCTTCCTCTTTCTGGTCAGCAAACTGTTGCAGTATCCAATCGACAGTTAGCACCTGTGGAACACAGTTTATCCCGGCGGTAGCCTGATAACTGCTCCACGGCCACTCCTCTGCTGTGCTGGTAAGATGTGCAGCCACCGGATTCTGAACAATATAGCGACAAAGCTGCAGAAGGTAGCTGTCTTTTTCGATCAGAATCGCTTTAAAGCGACCCTGAAAAAGGTGTCCGACCAGATCATGCCGGCGGTTGTATTGTTGGGTGTAAACACCATTGAGATGACGCATCCCTTTAGACAGATTTGCCTCGGGAGTTTCAATCATCAGGTGATAATGATTGCCCATCAGACAATAAGCATGGCAAAGCCAGCCATAGCGCTGATTGACAAGGTGCAATATTTTCAGAAAAGTATGACGGTCGTTATCGTCAGAAAAGATTGAACAGCGTCCATTGCCACGGGAAGTGACATGATAGACCGCACCGGGATATTCAATTCGTAATTGTCTGGCCATTGGGTAATCTTATCGAATGATTGCTGGATTGCAAGACTTGACCCCGGTTCACGCTACATCTTCTGCGTTCTGACCCTGCCGGTGTTGGAGATGACAATGTTGATCTGTCTATCGCCGACAGTCGCTGCGATCGTTCCGTTGGAAACTCCCGGCATAAAACCGCTAGCCATGTATCTGAGCCGATTGCGCACATGGAAATTCCCCTCCATTACTACTGGCCCCTCAGATCGCCCATACACGCGAAGAATCTGCATTGCCCCGGCATCATCAAGATGGTAAACGATCCATCCCTGCTGCCAGCCCACCGCACCGGTATCGCAGGTCTGAGCATCATGACTTTTGCAGACAGTCACCAATGTGCCACGGGTAATGGCTTCATTACGGGCGTAATTGAAGCTGGAAACAAGATCATTTACTGCGCTGCTAACCTGAGAGCCCTGAGCAATCCCACGAAATGCCGGGATAGCAATCACAGCTAAAATCCCCATAATCACCAAAACCGTCAGCACCTCCAGAATGGTGAATCCTTTGTTATTTTCACAGAAATTGACAAATTTCTCCCTCGCCATGATGCCCCCCCTCCCGTAGGTAGTTTTTGTCCGGAAACATGATTCATTTCCATTCGGATTTTCCGGATGGATGTTTAACACCAGCAGCAACAGTGCTGGTCTTGACACAAAGGAAATCAAAACAGGGGGGGGTATGCGGGTAGAACGGTCTCGGCAAGGTACCGGTAAAACAATGGAATAGATGAACGAACCAGCCCCCCGCCTGGTTCGAGATATGGAAGAACGTTAGGGTGCTACCACCTCATAGGCCAACTGCAGTTCAAAAGATTGCTCGTCCTGACCACCGTGACCATCTTCCACGCTAATAATCACCGGAAAAACGCCCTCCGGCATGGTGTCAAATTTCCACTCTATCAAGCCGTTAGAGGCGTTAATAGTCATAGAATCCGGAGCGTTTGCAAGCGTGAATGTCAAGGCATCACCATCGGGATCAACAGCCGTAACCTGATAGATAAAACCGGATTCGCTTAATTCTTCAGGTGGTTCAGAGGTGATAACCGGTGGCGCATTGATCGCTTCAAACGTTCGCGAAGCAATTGACGGCAACCGCTCGCCGGCATAGGTCACCGGAGTGACTTCGACCGCGATCACATCACCCCGTTTTAACAGGTTTCCGGGTAAATGAGCAGACGTCTCGAAAAAGTTTTCTTCTGCGTTGATCAACCAGCGGTATTCCAACGACACATCCGGCCGGTCCTGAGAAATTCTTGCTTCCACCGTCACACCGGTTGCCGCACTGAATGGCAGCGGGCCAATGCGAACGGATTCTACCGCCGCCAAAGCTGACAGTGACGATGCTAACAACACAATGCCTATCAGTAGAAGAACTGCTGCTGTTGTCGGTTTCATTTGCATGTCCCGTCGGTGGTTGCAAAGCGAATTATCGGACATTCTAACTGAACCCCATAAAAACATGAATAATAATTTTCACAAACAATTTCGGGGTCAAGTCTTGCAATTCAGCAAATCTCTTTCGACCCTCTTCATTACCTGACCGACGGTTGCATCGGAAATTTCAATTATCAACGGGCAATGAGTATCCATCAAGCAATAGACACGACAAAACAGCTTCATCGCTTAACCAAGAAGGTGCAATTTTTCCAGAAAAGTATGAAGCAACGCGACAGGCCATCATAATTGTCGCAGAACAATGGACAATTCCCATTGCTAGGCGAAGTGACACGATAGACAGCAACGCAAGGGTCTATTCGTCATTGTCCTGTCATGTGATATTTTTACTGAATTCTGTTGTATTGCAAGACTTGACCCCGGTTCACGTAACAGCTTGACAAAAGTCATGTCACAGGCGAGCATAGCTAACCATTTTTGTTTCCTATAAGCCAAAAGAGGTTTTCATGATGCGTTCATTCATCTTCTTGCTGCTATTTTCCCTGACATCCTGCAATTGTGCTTTGGCAGATCCAATCAAAGTCCTTTTTGATCAGGGACATGGGCAAGCGTTTACAATTGAGAGGTCCGGCGAATTACAGCTTGACCAGTTCGCTGGCAGACTCCGCGACAACGGCTGGCAAGTTGAAGCAACCAACGCATTGCTGACCCCGGAGCTGCTGTCTGGAGTTGATGCATTAATTATCTCCGGCGCATTCAAACCTCTCAGCGCAAACGAAATCAATGCTGTCCTTGGTTTCCTTGAGAACGGCGGGTCTTTAGTAGTAACCCTGCATATTGCTCCCCCGCTGGTGTCATTACTGGATAAACTTGGTGTGACCTCGGCAAATGGTGTCGTGCGAGAGGGAGACACATCTCAGGTTATCGATGGCGAGCCTCTCAACTTCAACGTATCAAACCTCAAACCGCATCCGTTAAACGCGGGCCTGAGTTACTTTTCACTGTACGGTGGCTGGCCACTCCGTCCACACCATGAAAGGGCCCAGGTGATTGCCAGCACCAGTCCTACCGCGTGGGTAGACCTGAACCGCGATCAGGTCCTGTCAGACAAGGATGCTGTACAAGAGTTCGGCGTGTTGGTCACCGGCAACCTTGGCAAAGGAGAATTTGCGGTTTTTGCAGACGATGCCATTTTCCAGAATCGCTTCCTTAAAGGGGAGAACGAAAAACTTGTCGACAATTTAAGCCGCTGGATGAGTCAAAAGAACGCTACCGCAAAAGGGAAATAAACACCGTAACCGTGGCGAAAGAGATGAAGATACCGGTGATGTCGTTGGTGGTCTGGACGAAGGGCATCAGGGCATATTATCAGGTCGATACAGACAGGCACAAAAGGTCTGGGCCTTTGTCACCGCGCGATCGCAAAGCAGCTTTTTCAACACTTGATACTTGATCTTTCCCATTCCAGGACATATAGTTCCCAATATGGGAAACCAAAAAAATAAGACAAGAAATATCAGCAATGCTCTGTTCACCAATACCCAGCAACAGGTTCTACGTCTGCTGTTTGGTCAGCCAGACAAAAGCTTCTATTCAAAAGAGCTTGTTGACAAAGCAGGAATTGGCACAGGTACGGTTCATCGAGAACTGGGGAAGCTCTCCGGAGCAGGGTTGTTAACGGTAAAAAATATCGGCAATCAAAAACACTATCAGGCCAACCCTGACTCACCGATCTACGAAGAACTGAAAGGGATAGTCCGCAAAACCTTCGGCATTTCAAAGCTTTTATATGAAGTGCTGGCACCCCACCAAAACAGTATCAGGCTTGCATTTATCTACGGATCGGTGGCCAAAGGTAGTGATAGCACAACCAGCGATATAGACCTGATGCTGATTTCTGACAAAATCACCTACCCTGACCTTCTGGTAAGTTTTGCCGATCTGGAAAATGAACTGGGGAAAAAAATCAGTCCAACGATATATTCTGTGGAAGAATTCAGGAACAAACGTGATTCAAAAAACAGCTTCGTCACCAGAGTCATCAACCAACCTAAAATTATTCTGATCGGCTCAGAAAATGACATTGAAACAATGTGACAATCTCGTCAAAATCAACCAGCTTAAAATCGAAGAACCTGATCAAGGCGAACTGGACGGACTGATCAAATCCGGTCAAGCGCGGCTGAAAGATTCGCACAATACTGACTGTCACTGGAAAGCCGCTTCGACCTCGCCTACAACGCTGCTCATGCACTTTCCTTGGCCGCGTTACGTCGGCATGGTTATCGTTCTGAAAACCGCTTTATCGTATTCCAGTGTCTGGAACATACTCTCCAGGTTGGGCCTGAAGTGTGGCGAGTTCTGGCTCATTGTCACAACCTGCGTAATCGTAGTGAGTATGAGGGTTTTCTGGACATCAACGAACGCTTGGTGCTGGATCTGGTTAAGGCGGCGGAAGCCGTGTTATCTGAAGTGAGTAAATTCATCAAATTGGCTTGATGGCATCAAACGCTGTCAGAACAATGTTAAAAACCGGCGGTACGCGCACCAGTAATTTCCCGGCCAGTGGGTGATTTTATCAGGGTTGTTGAATTGCAAGACTTGACCCCAGCTTTGCCTTGTTGCAAGGAGACTGTCCCTCTGTTTTTTTCCGGGGCAACGACACGTCAAGTTAGTTATTTAGGAGCGTCCCGAAGAACATGTGATGTTCTAACGCCACATATCTTTATCGATTTGTTCAAAAACCGCCGTAGCTTGCCTGAATTCCTCAGCATCATCTCGGGTCCAAGTGCCGGCAAGATGATCCAGATCATCATAACCCGCTGCCCTTCCCATTTTTTCAAAACCTAAAGATTCACGAATCAATCGAAGAGTGATAGCGTTAACACTTACACCTTCTTGATGGGCCTTATTTTTAAGAGCTTGAGCTAGTTTTTCATCAATACCACGAACTGTCATGGTTGGCATAAATCCTCCTTAAACCTCATGTAACGACCAACAAACCATCAATGGCTTTAAAATGCTCATCATAAGTGGCTACGGCCAGACCATGCCGCAAAGAAGAAGCAGCAATCCAGAGATCATTAGTTGGGATCGGCTGACCTTTGACCCTCAGACCCCGATAAATTTCTGCATAAAACTCAGCTGTTTGTTCATCGATATCGATCAATTCGACCCGGGACGAAGAAAGAAATCTCTCCAATTCAAGTCTGTTTTGAGCCTCCCTGCTTCCACATCGAAAACCAGCGAACAACTCACCTAAAACAACGGTTGAGATGCCAATAAAATCAACGTATCTCACTAGCTCAACAGCACCAACTTGTTGTCGTTTGAAAGCAACATAAAAATTTGTGTCAATCTGAATACGCCTCATCGCAAATCCTCAACAAAAAGTGCTATCATCGCTTGTTTCATTATGACATCACTTATAGCTTCAAGGCAACGTAAAGCCCAAGTACAGTCATTTTACCGAATTTTGCTGGATTGCACGACTTGACCCCAGCCAGCTGAACCTGCCAGTTCGTTTTTTAAAAGCTAAGGTTTTCAACCTGGTTGCCCTTCGTGCCGGAGGCGCTGAGGGACCGATGACGGGTGGGCGCTGTGACGATTTGGCTGGTGGTGGGTGACGAACCTTTCGTTAAAACCTGCTAGATTCCCGCCTGTGCGTGAATGACGCCGAAGAAAAAATAACCGTCATGTCAACGGCTCCGGGCCTTTACCACCGAATGTTTGCGCGGCACCCCCTGGCGAGCGCAGCGAGAGGGGGCGCTTTTTGCCTTTAGTGAAAAGAGGTAGAGCCCAGCCGATATATTCTGCCAGTGAGAAATGCGCCGCGTAAATGCGGGGACATAAACCAATAACGAACTTCATTGGTATTATGTCCCCCGCATTTACGCCAATTTTTGTTGAATTGCAAGACTTGACCCCGGCTTTGCTGAGACCTGCTCTCTACTCTACCCCGATTTCAACAACAGAACCGCGGGGT
>JAHYIY010000022.1 GCA_019429255.1 Desulfuromonadales bacterium
TCCAATCGTTTTTGGGCATCCTCGCTGTAATGTTCGGACGGAATCAGAATGCAGTAGCTCTGCTCGGCGCCACGGCCAACGCGTCCACGCAGCTGATGCAATTGCGCAAGACCAAAACGATCAGCATGTTCAATGACCATCAAAGTAGCATTGGGCACATCAACTCCCACCTCAATCACCGTTGTCGCCACCAGTATCCTGATGTCACCCGCACGAAAAGCGTTCATGACCACTTCCTTGTCTGCGGATTTCATTTTGCCGTGGAGCAATCCGATCTGATCTTCAGGGAATATCTTACTGAGTTGTTGCGCGGCAATGGTTGCCGCCTGCAGATCACTTTTCTCTGAATCTTCAACCAAGGGATAAACAATGTAGGTCTGGCGGCCTTTTTTGAGTTCTTCCCGGATAAAATCATGGGCTTTGGAGCGATTGCGCTGGTGAATTATCTTTGTTGAAACGGGTTTTCTGCCGGGCGGCAGTTCATCAATGACCGAAACGGACAGATCACCATAGAGGGTCATGGACAGGGTTCGCGGAATCGGTGTCGCGGTCATCACCAGGATATCCGGGTTGTTCCCTTTGGTTTTAAGGATGCCGCGCTGGCGCACCCCGAAACGATGCTGTTCATCGATAATACCAAGTCCAAGTTGCTGAAATTCAACGCCTTCCTGCAGTACGGCATGGGTTCCGGCAACCAGATCTATTGCTCCGGCAGCGATTCCAGCGTAACATTTTTTCTTTTCTGCCTGACTGGAGCTCCCCTGCAACAGACAGCAGGTCAGCCCCAACCTCTCCAGCCAGGGGACAAAGGTGCGAAAATGCTGTTCAGCCAGGATCTCCGTCGGCGCAACAACGGCAACCTGGAAGTTGTTTTCGATAGCAATCAGCGCCGCCATCAATGCCACAATCGTTTTGCCGCTGCCAACATCTCCCTGTAACAGGCGATTCATGGGGTGCGGAGCAGCCATGTCCTCTTTGATTTCGCCAAGCACCCGACGTTGCGCTGCTGTCAGCTTAAAGGGCAGGATCCTGCTTAATGGCAGCGTGTATTTGTGCGAACAGGGCATGATGCTCCCCTGCTCCAGTTGCACCCCTGCCCTTTTTAACGCCAGCCCCGCTTCCAGATAGAAAAACTCATCAAAAACAAGGGACTTACGACTTAAGTGACGCCCTTCTTCCAACTCCTTGAGGTTGGACTGCTTGTCAGGCCAGTGGACCTGGCGGAGGGCTTCCGGGCGATCGAGAAGATGGTATTTTTTTCGGATGGAATCAGGGGTGGTTGCCGGCAGATAGTGGGCGTAATCGCGGATCAGTGGAAACCAGATCGAGCGTATCTGCTTCTGGCTGATCCCTTCGGTTAAAGGGTATACCGGGACAATGCGACCAAAAGAAACAGGATCTTTACGGCTCAACAACGCCATGTCGTCAGCGTCCTGGATCAGTTCCGAATCAGGATGATGGATTTCACGGGTGGCGCCAAAACGTTTGACCTCACCGATAAAAATGGCGGTCTGTCCGATTGGAAAACGTTTTTGCAGCCAGATTTTGCGATAAAAAAACCATTTTAGCGAGATGGTCCCACTGTCATCACCGACAATGACTTCATAAATGCGTCGCGATGTGCGTTTGCTTTGGGACTCGCCGGAAGCAAGCACAGTGCCCTTGAACACGTCAGGGGATCCGTCGCTTAGCTGGCGAATTGATTTTAGTTGGCGGCGGTCTTCGTAACGATGCGGCAGATGATAAAAAGCATCTTCAAGGCTAGCCAAGCCAAGCTTTTGTAAACGGGATTGTACTTTCGGGCCAACGCCGGTCAGCAGGATTAAGGGCTGGGATAAGATCCTGGCCGGATCTGAAGCTGTCCGATCAGGCATAATGGCTAGATATCACTCACTGGTCTGGTTCAAGGCTGCCAGCAATTTGTCAATATCAATTCCATGGGCATGAGCGCCCTGAGCAAGGGTTTCGGTCGAGGCCCCCAAACAACCGACGCAACCTAAGTTAAAGTTAGAAAGAATTTGCGCAGCGTCGGGATAAATCTGCAGCAGTTGATCAAAGGTCATATCCTTGGTAACAGGCTGATTCATAGAGAACCTCCGGCGATAATAACGAATCTTCAAATTCTCCCAAAAAAAATGCGAAAAAGCAAGGTGTCCGGCCCGATCATGCCATTAAGCAACCTGATGAGCACCGATCTTCCGTTCTACTCTGAAAAGTCGTCACTCTCGCGAAATCGGGAGTCCAGGGATCTGAGCAACCCCCCTGGATAACCGCCTTCGCGGGTATGACGTGCATTGTCGTTAAACACAGCGGAAGATCAGTGCTAATCAGATTAAGCAAAATATTTCAGATAAGTGATCAACGCTGGTTAAATATAGACAACACGGGTAATCTCATAGACACGCACACCTGATGGCACGACGATAGTGACTTCTTCGTCGACGCTGTGGCCGATCAGAGCTTTGCCAACCGGTGAAGTTATGGATATTTTGCCATCCTTGATGTCGGCTTCATCTTCACCAACAATCTGGTATGTTGCTTCTTTTTCGGTATCGATATCAAAGACAGTGACGGTCGCACCAAAAACAATTTTATCACTTTTGATGATGGCCGGATCAATTACCTGAGCTCGGGCAATTTTGTCGTTTAATTCCTGAATACGCCCCTCGACAAACCCCTGCCGCTCTTTGGCCGCATCGTATTCAGCATTTTCCGACAAATCGCCATGACCACGAGCTTCCGCTATATCCTGAACTACCTTGGGTCGTTCAACCCGAACCAGGGTTTTTAATTCTTCCTGCAGGCGACGATGCCCCTCTACGGTCATTGGAACCGAATTACCCATGTCTCTCGCTCCTAAAAAAAACAGCGGGCGGTGATTCACCGCCCACTGGTTAATTAAGTGTGTATTGTTGTTAGAGATACTGATAATACTCTTGCAGGGGTTTAACGTCAAGGGTTTCTCGCTGCATCGCCAGTACCCCATCGGTAACCGCGTTAATTCCGGCAACGGTGGTAAAGTAGGCAATCTCATTCATCAGAGCGGCACGCCTGATGGAGTAGGAATCGGCCACCGAAGCAGCACCTAATGTGGTGTTGAAAACCATGGTGAATTCACGATTTTTAATGGCATCAACGCAGTGTGGCCGCCCCTCTTTGACCTTGTTGATATTGCTGACCTCAACCCCGTGATCGCTGAAAAACTGTGCTGTGCCCGCAGTTGCAACAATCTTGAAGCCGGCGCTTGCCAGGCGTTTGATGGCATCTAGAGCAGGTCGTTTGTCAGCGTCCTTGACACTGACAAAAACGGCTCCTGTCGTCGGCAACTTTACCCCCGCTGCTATCTGTGCCTTTGCAAAGGCGCGACCAAAGTCGAAGTCGATGCCCATGACCTCACCGGTTGATTTCATTTCCGGTCCCAACAGGGTGTCAACCCCGGGGAACTTGACGAAGGGGAAAACCGCTTCTTTAACGGAAATATAAGGGGGGATAATTTCACCTGATATCCCCTGCTCTGCCAACGACTGCCCTGCCATAACCAGCGCCGCAATTTGGGCCAGCGGTCGACCAGTAGCTTTGGAGACAAAAGGCACAGTACGACTGGCGCGTGGATTGACCTCCAGCAGATAGATGGCGTTGTCCTTGATGGCATACTGGATGTTCATCAGGCCGACAACCTTCAACTCCAGCGCCAGCTCCCGGGTTTGCCGACGAATTTCTGCAAGCAATTGCTGGGACAAGGAAATGGTCGGCAATGCACAGGCTGAATCGCCGGAATGGATGCCGGCTTCTTCAATGTGCTGCATAATTCCGCCGATGACCACATCGACACCATCAGCGATCGCATCGACATCCACTTCAATGGCATCCTGCAGGAATTTATCAATCAAGATAGGATGTTCGGGAGAGGCTGCCACCGCAAACTTCATGTAATTGCGCAGACGCTCGACATCATAAACAATTTCCATCGCGCGGCCGCCGAGCACGTAGGAAGGGCGAACCACCACCGGATAGCTGATTCGCTCGGCAATGACCTCGGCTTCTTCACAGGAGCGGGCAATGCCATTGTCCGGTTGCAGCAGTTCAAGCTTGTTGAGCAGGGCCTGAAAACGCTCTCGATCTTCGGCCCGGTCGATGGCATCCGGAGATGTGCCGATCACCGGCACACCGGCCTGTTCAAGGGCAACAGCGAGTTTTAACGGTGTTTGACCACCATACTGGACAATCACCCCTTCGGGTTTTTCAATGGCAACAATTTCAAGCACATCCTCCAGGGTCAACGGCTCAAAGTAAAGACGATCAGAGGTATCATAATCGGTAGAAACCGTTTCCGGGTTACAGTTAACCATAATGGTTTCAAAACCCGCTTTGGCAAGGGCAAAAGCGCCATGGACACAGCAGTAGTCGAATTCAATGCCTTGACCGATGCGGTTCGGGCCGCCACCTAAAATGATGATCTTGCGTTTGTCGGTAGGCTCCGCTTCACACTCGGTTTCATAAGTTGAATAAAAGTAGGGTGTGTAGGCTTCAAATTCAGCACCACAGGTATCCACGCGCTTGAACACCGGACGAATCTCATGAGCGTGCCGATACTGACGCACACTTGTTTCCGAACTGTTCAGCAGGGTAGCCAGGCGTCGGTCAGAAAAACCGTACTGTTTTGCCTGATGTAACAGATCGCTAAAGGCAGGGTTGTCGTCGTTCGTCGGCAGCTTGCCGGCAAGCAGATCCCCTTCCATGTGAATCAGTTGGGCGATGTTGGAAACGAACCAGGGATCGATTCCGCTGAGTTGATAGATTCTGTCAACGCTAAAACCGGCGCGCAGGCCATCCGCCAGATACCAGATCCGTTCCCAGCCGGGAACCTGGAGCTTATTGCAGATCAGCGCTTGTTGTTCCTCGGTTAAGGGTGTTTTATAGTCCGCCGGAGCGGCAAAAATACGACTTTCCAAGCCATAAGAGCCAATCTCCATGGAACGCAAGGCCTTGTGAAAGCTCTCTTTGAAGGTGCGACCGATAGCCATTGCCTCCCCCACCGATTTCATCTGGGTGGTCAGGGTTGCATCAGCCTGGGGAAATTTTTCAAAGGTAAAACGGGGAATCTTGGTGACAACATAATCGATGGTCGGCTCAAAGGAGGCCAGGGTTTCTCTGGTGATATCGTTATAAATTTCATCCAAACGATAACCGACCGAGAGTTTGGCAGCAATTTTAGCGATGGGAAAGCCGGTGGCTTTACTCGCCAGGGCGGATGAGCGGGACACCCGCGGGTTCATTTCGATGACAACCAGGCGACCGTCGACCGGATTAATGCCGAACTGAATGTTGGAGCCGCCGGTATCAACACCGATCTCACGGATGATCTTCAAGGAGGCATCACGCAGGATCTGGTATTCCTTGTCAGTCAGGGTCTGGGCCGGTGCGACGGTAATGGAGTCGCCGGTATGAACCCCCATGGCGTCGAAATTTTCAATAGAACAGATGATGACGACATTATCGGCACAGTCGCGCATTACCTCCAATTCGTATTCTTTCCATCCCAGAATCGACTCATCGACCAGCACTTCATTGGTTGGCGACGCCTCAATCCCGGCCATCACCATCTCTTCATATTCTTCGCGGTTGTAGGCAATGCCACCGCCACTGCCGCCGAGGGTGAAAGATGGTCGGATAATGGTGGGAAAGCCAACATACTCGAGAATCTCCATCGCTTCCTGATAATTGTGAGCCAATCCGGAACGTGGAACCTCCAGACCGATTTTATCCATCGCCCGCTTGAACAGGGTACGATCTTCAGCTTTTTCAATTGACTCCTGGTTGGCACCAATCAGTTCCACGCCGAATTTTTGCAGCACTCCCCGCTGGGCTACTACCAGGGCGGTATTCAAAGCAGTTTGCCCACCTAATGTGGGTAGTACGGCATCGGGACGTTCTTTTTCTATAATCCGTTCAAGCACGTCGGGATTAACCGGCTCCACGTAGGTACGATCAGCAAAATCAGGGTCGGTCATGATGGTCGCCGGATTGGAGTTGAGCAGGATAACCTCGTACCCTTCTTCTTTTAACGCCTTACAGGCCTGGGTGCCGGAATAATCAAATTCACAGGCCTGACCAATGACGATAGGTCCGGCACCGATAATCAATATTTTTTTAAGGTCTTGACGTTTTGGCATGCTGATCCCTTGGAAGAGAGTGCTATGAAACTGAATATTTCAAAGTGTTACATGATATTCCTGCAATGAATGAATCTGCTCTTTCCCCTGAATTCGCGCAGCAATTCCCTGCGCTGCCGCCTGCGCTGCAGCTGCTGTGGTGATATAGGGTACCTTGTAACGGATAGCGGTTTTACGGATATAAGAGTCATCATGCAGACTCTGTCTGCCGATCGGCGTATTGATCACCAGCTGAATCTCACCATTCTTGAGCAGATCGGCAATATTGGGGCGTCCTTCATGCATCTTTTGGACGGGTTCAACGTCCACCCCATGCTGTTGCAGATACGCCGCCGTGCCGGAGGTGGCGAGCAGCTTAAAACCGTTGGCAGCAAAGGTTCGCGCCGCACCAAGAATCGCTGATTTGTCAGCTTCAGCAACCGTCATCAAAACCGTACCACTTAAGGGCAGGCTGGTGCCGGTGGCTTCTTGTGCCCGGTAGAAGGCTAACCCATAGCTGCTTGCCAGACCGAGTACCTCTCCAGTGGAGCGCATCTCAGGGCCCAATACCGGATCGACTTCGGGAAACATGTTAAACGGGAAAACCGCTTCTTTAACGCCAAAGTAGGGAATATGTTGTTTGAGCGAGGCCGGAATATCCAGTGATTTGCCCAGCATCGCCTGAACGGCCAGACGTGGCATGGGAATAGCACAAACCTTGGAGACCAACGGTACGGTACGGCTGGCGCGGGGATTTGCCTCAAGGATATAAACCTGATCCTGATAAATGGCATACTGGATATTCATCAGACCGACAACCCCCATTTCAACGGCAATGCGACGAGTATATTCGCTGATGGTGTCAATATGCTGCGCCGGGATATTAACCGGGGGGATGACACAAGCCGAGTCCCCGGAATGAACCCCGGCCATTTCAATATGCTCCATCACCGCCGGAACAAAGGCGGTGTGACCGTCACAGATGGCGTCGGCTTCGGCTTCAACCGCATTATCAAGGAAGCTATCGATCAGAATCGGTCGGCCCGGTGATATATCGACCGCTTTTTGCAGATATTCAAGCAGCATCTGCTCATCATGAACGATCTCCATCGCCCGGCCACCCAGCACGTATGATGGACGAACAATCAGCGGATAGCCGATACGCGCAGCGATGCAGATGGCTTCATCAATGCTGGAGGCCATACCTGAAACTGGTTGTGGAATTCCCAGCTTGACCATGATGGCGTTAAATTGTTCGCGGTCTTCAGCCATATCGATGGTTTCAGGACTGGTGCCGATAATTTTGACCCCAGCGGCTTGCAGCTCTGCAGCGATGTTCAGCGGTGTCTGGCCACCGAACTGGACTACCACCCCTTCCGGTTGTTCTTTATGATAGATCGCCAGCACATCCTCAACCGTGAGGGGTTCGAAATAGAGTTTGTCCGAGGTATCGTAGTCAGTAGATACGGTTTCCGGATTGCAGTTGATCATGATGGTTTCATAGCCGGCGTCGCGCAGCGCCAGCGCGGTATGGACGCAGCAGTAATCAAATTCGATCCCCTGACCGATCCGGTTCGGGCCGCCACCTAATACCATGATTTTTTTGCGCTCACTGACCGGCACCGAATCAGTGATGTTGTAGCTCGAATAATAGTAAGCGGCATCTTCAACGCCGCTGACCGGAACCGCCTCCCAGGCCTCTTCAACCCCAAGGGCTTGGCGTTTTTCACGTATGCTGGTTTCTGTAACGCCAAGAATCTGGGCGAGGTAGCGGTCGGCAAATCCATCCTTTTTTGCCTGAATCAACAAATCATCCGGTGGCAGCTGCCCATGATAGACAAGAATTTTCTCCTCAAGTTCAACCAGTTCCTTCATCTGTTCCAGAAAGTAAGCTTTGATATGGGTGCGCTGATGTAATATTTCAATGCTCGCGCCTTTGCGCAGGGCCTCGTAAAGAATGTAATGGCGCTCGCTGCTCGGCTCGACCAGCAGTTCCAGCAGTTCTTCAAGGCTCTTTTTGTTGAAATCAGCAGCAAAACCCAAACCATAACGACCATTTTCCAGGGAGCGAATCGCCTTGTTCAACGCTTCTTTGTAGTTTTTACCAATGCTCATCACTTCGCCGACGGCACGCATCTGGGTACCGAGGCGATCCTTGACCCCCTTGAATTTCTCAAAAGCCCAGCGAGCGAATTTAACCACCACATAGTCACCGGATGGCGTGTATTTTTCCAGGCTGCCGTCGCGCCAATAGGGAATTTCATCCAGGGTCAGGCCGGCGGCCAGCATGGCCGATACCAGGGCGATGGGGAAGCCTGTCGCCTTGCTCGCCAACGCTGAAGAGCGCGAGGTGCGTGGATTGATCTCAATGACGACGACACGGTCGCTGACCGGATCGTGAGCAAACTGCACATTGGTGCCACCGATTACCTCAATCGCTTCAACAATGCGGTGGGCGTAATCCTCCAGACGCTCCTGCAATTCCTGGGGCACTGTGAGAAAAGGAGCGGTGCAGAAAGAGTCGCCGGTATGAACCCCCATGGCATCGACGTTTTCAATAAAACAGACAGTGACCTTCTGGTTTTTGGCGTCACGCACCACTTCCACTTCGAGCTCTTCCCAGCCACGTACCGACTCTTCGATAAGGATCTGGCTGACCGGGCTTAACGATAAACCACGGGAAGCAATCTCATCGAATTCTTCAAGATTGTAAGCAAAACCGCCACCGGTTCCACCCATGGTATAGGCGGGACGGATAACCACCGGCAGTCCGGTGCGTCCAATAATCTCACGCGCCTCGTCCATGGTGGTGGCTATTTCACTGGCGGCCGTTTCGATATCAAGGGAGGCCATGGTCTGCTTAAAGGTATCGCGATCTTCACCACGTTTGATGGCATCAAGATTAACGCCAATCACTTCAACATGGTACTTGTCGAGAACTCCGGCCTCAGCCAGAGCCATGGACAGGTTCAGGGCCGTCTGGCCACCGAGGTTGGGTAACAGGGCATCGGGGCGCTCTTTGGCGATGATCTCCGTCAGGGTCGGCACATTGAGGGGTTCAATATAGGTGGCATCAGCCATTCCTGGATCGGTCATGATGGTGGCCGGGTTGGAATTGACCAGAATAATCCGATAACCGAGCTTGCGCAGCGCTTTACATGCCTGAGTACCGGAATAATCAAACTCACAGGCCTGGCCGATGATAATCGGGCCGGAGCCGATAATTAGAATGCTTTTAATGTCCTCACGTTTGGGCATGATTTCTCCTTCGTTGGAAACTACTTATGTTTTTGCATCATTGCAATAAACCGATCGAACAGATAGGCCGCATCATGGGGCCCAGGTGATGCTTCCGGGTGATATTGGACAGAAAAAGCCGGATACTCAAGATGGACAATCCCCTCGACGGTCTGGTCGTTGAGATTGATATGGGTCACCTTGACCTTGTCGGCGTCCAGGGTTTTGGCGTCAACGGCAAAACCATGATTTTGCGCGGTAATTTCTACCTGCCGGCGCTGATAGTTGAGAACCGGCTGGTTACCGCCGCGATGCCCGAATTTCAACTTATAGGTCCGGCCACCACAGGCGATTGACAGTAGTTGGTGGCCGAGACAGATACCAAAGATCGGCACTTTGCCAAGCAGCTCAGCAATTGTTTCCTGGGCATAATGAAGTGGCCCGGGGTCGCCGGGACCGTTACTTAAAAACACGCCGTGCGGATTGAGCTTCAACACTTCAGCAGCACTGGTAGCAGCAGGGACAACAGTAACCTTGCAACCACGTGATGTCAGATTGCGCAGGATATTGCGCTTGATGCCGAAGTCAAATGCCACGACCTGATATTGAGCGGTCGCCGGATCGATATCAGCATATCCGCCAGCCAGATCCCAAAGCCCCTGGTGAAACTGGTAGGGGGTATCACAGGTTACCTCACGCACCAGATCACGCCCCACCAGGCCGGGTGCTGCCTGGGCCTTTTTAATCAGACTGTGTGGGTCACTATCAATAGTTGAAATGATCCCGGTCTGGGCGCCGGTCGTGCGGATATGGCGCACCAATGCTCGGGTATCAATGCCTTCGATGGAAACAATATTGTTCTGCTTGAGATAGGCATCGAGGGTCATCTGCGAGCGGAAGTTGCTCGGGAAGGGACAGGATTCGCGCACGACAAAGCCGGACAGGTGAGGTTTGGCCGATTCGACGTCCTCGTCGTTGATGCCGTAGTTGCCGATCTGCGGATAGGTCATGGTGACAATTTCACCATGGTAGGAGGGGTCGGTGAGGATCTCCTGATACCCGGTCATGCTGGTGTTAAAAACCACCTCACCGGTTACCTCTCCGGCAACGCCGAGGGAGGTGCCGATAAAATATTTGCCGTCGGCCAATGCCAGAACTGCTTTCATTTGCGCCTCTATGGAATGTTGTTTGGCTTTAACGCTGATAAACCGTCCGGCCGGCCAGCAACGTTCTTATTGCTGCACCGCGCATGGTCCAACCACCAAAGGGGGTGTTTTTACTCTTGGATTTGAGCTCATTGGCTACCAACGTCCATTCCAGTTCGGGGTCGATCAATGTAATATCTGCCGCTGCGCCGACCTCCAGCGAACCCCGGTCAATACCGATGATTGCAGCGGGCTGACAGGTCATCAGGGCAATCGCCTGCTGACGACTGATGATGCCATCCCTGACCAGATTCATGGTCAAGGGCAGCAGGGTTTCAAGCCCGACGATGCCATTGAGGGCAACGGCAAACTCGACATTCTTTTCATCGTAATGATGCGGGGCATGATCCGTCGCAATGGCATCGATGGTGCCATCGGCCAGACCGACGCGCACCGCATCAACGTCAGCCTGACGGCGCAGGGGCGGATTCATCTTGGCGTTGGTATTGTAACCTCGGACCGCCTCATCAGTCAGGGTAAAGTGGTGCGGGGTCGCTTCGCAGGTCACCTTGACCCCGCGCGCCTTGGCCTGTCTGATCAATTCGACGCTTCCTCTGGTCGAGACATGGGCAACATGGAGACGGCTGTTGGTAAATTCCGCCAGCATAATGTCCCGCGCGGTGGCGGCATCTTCAGCAACCCAGGGAATTCCCTTGAGCCCCAATTCGGTAGCCACCTCCCCTTCATTCATACACCCCTCCCCGACCAGACTTAAATCTTCAGCATGGGAAATAATGGGGGCGCCAAAGGTGTCAGCATATTCAAAAGCGCGGCGCATCAGTTCACCACTGACCACCGGCACCCCATCATCGGAAAAAGCCACACAGCCGGCGGCCTTGAGTTCACCCATCTCCGACAGGACATCACCTTTCATCGCCTGGCTGATCGCTGCTACCGGATAGACATTGGCGCTGCCATGCCGGCGCGCCTTGTTGATGATGTATTCAACAATAGGAGCGCTATCGATCACCGGCTTGGTATTGGGCATGCAGGCCAGCGAGGTAACCCCTCCGGCAGCGGCAGCACGGGTGCCGCTGATAATATCTTCCTTATACTCAAGACCCGGATCACGCAGATGAACATGGATGTCAATCAGTCCCGGGGTCACCAGAAGGCCGGCAGCATCGATGATCTCGGCATCATCAGCATTCAGACCGGTACCAACCGCAGCAACCCTGCCCTGGTCAATCAACAGATCAGATTGACCATCGATATTGTTTTTTGGATCGATCAAGTGCCCATTTATAACAAGTATTTTCATGTCAATACCTCAAGTTATTATTTAATTCTGCTGAAGGGGTTCACCACCGGAAACCAGGTATAAAAGTGCCATGCGCACAGCAACACCATTTTCTACCTGATCGAGAATAACATTGTGAGGACCGTCGGCAACCTGGGATGAAATCTCCACGCCACGATTCATCGGCCCCGGATGCAGGACAATGACATCCGGTTTGGCGAGTTTGATGTTTTCCGGATTTAAACCATAAAAGCGGGCATATTCGCGTAATGACGGAATCAGGGTTTTGCCCTGACGTTCGCGTTGAATGCGAAGCATCATGATACAGTCAACGTCACGAATGGCTTCACGCAGATCGGTATAAACTTCACACCCCAGCTTTTCCAACCCCGGCGGCAACATGGTACGCGGACCGGCCACCCGTACTTTGGCACCGAGCTTGGTCAGGCAGTAGATATTGGAGCGTACCACCCGGCTGTGGGTAACATCGCCGGCGATGGTTACGGTAAGACCCTCGATCTTCTCTTTGTGCTGACGGATAGTAAAGACATCAAGCAGCGCCTGACTGGGATGCTCATGGGTACCATCGCCGGCATTGATGACCGAGCACTTTAGGCGTTGGGCAAGATAGTCACAGGCACCGGAAGCACTGTGGCGCATCACGATAATATCAGGGTGCATAGCTTCAATATTTTTTGCCGTATCTTCGAGGGTTTCCCCTTTAACCACAGATGAAGATGACGCGCTGATGTTGATGGTATCGGCGGAAAGACGTTTGCCGGCGATCTCAAAGGAAGTGCGGGTGCGGGTACTGGCTTCGAAAAACAGGTTGACGATGGTTTTGCCACGCAGGGTCGGTACTTTCTTGATCTGGCGGCTGTTGATCTCTTTGAAGCTGGCAGCGCTGTCGAGAATAAAATGGATTTCAGCCGCTGATAGATCTTTGATGCCCAGAATATGTTTTGGATTAAAATTCATGATGATCCTCCGCCGTTAGCCTTTGAGCAGATAAATTGCTCGGGGAATGTTCTGTTCGTCAAAATCAACCTTGATCTGCTCATTGCGGGAGGTCGGCAGATTACGACCAACATAATCCGGACGAATCGGCAGTTCTCGATGGCCACGATCAATCAGGATCGCCAACTGGATGCTCTGTGGGCGCCCAAGATCCATCACCGCGTCCATAGCGGCACGAATCGTTCGCCCGGTGAAAAGAACATCATCGACCAGCACCACCCGCTTACCATCAAGATTAAAGCGAATATCAGTCTGTCCGACGGCTAGATGCCCACGTGAAGCGAGATCATCGCGGTACATGGTGATGTCAATGCTGCCGAAAGGCACTGTGACGGATTCAATATCGTTGATGCGGCGCTGAATCTGCTCGCCAAGATAGGCTCCCCCAGTGCGAATACCGATCAACACCAGATTTTCAACACCCTTGTTTTTTTCAATAATTTCGTGGGCAATGCGGGTCAGCGCCCGATTCACTCCGTCAAGATCGAGTATTTCCACCGATTCAGTCGACACAAGGACCTCCTGCAACGAAAGGGGCACAAAAAAACACCTGTACAGATAATGTGTACAGGTGCGCGGTTTTTTTATTTAGTATTTGCAACATGTGTGCTCCCTTGCTGACCTCTCGGATCAGTTTAAAGGGTAAAAGGAATTTAAGCGTCCTTAAGGTACAACGCTGCTAACGGACTTGTCAATAGGGCAAACAACAAGTTTAATTTAATGAATAGGACGCCCAATACGATTGAAGCGAATCTTGCCTGACAGACTCGCCTGGGCATCCCATGACCAGTACTTAATAAAGGCCAGCCCTTTGACCTTGGAATCATCAACAAATCCCCAAAAGCGACCATCGAAGGAAAAATCGCGATTATCTCCCAGAACAAAATACTGATTTTCAGGTACCTTGAATGGTGCCATATAGTCGCGTGGGCCAACAGCAGCCGGCAGCACCTGGCTGTCCCGGTAGATTTCCTGCTCAAATTGCAGCAATTCGCCATTGACAAAAACCTGCTTGGCGCGAATTTCTACCACATCGCCAGGCAGGCCGATCAAACGTTTGATGAAATCACGGCGCTGAAAGTAGGACTTCCCCTCATCTTCAGGAAACTCAAAAACAATCACATCACCACGTTCCGGACTGCGCAAAGCCAGATAGCGCTTATCACTAAAGGGCAGTTTGGTGCCATAAATAAATTTGTTGACCAGCAGATGATCGCCAATCAGCAGGGTGTCAAGCATTGAGCCGGAAGGAATTTTGAACGCCTGAAAAACGAAGGTGCGAATAATCAGTGCCAGAACGACAGCGATGATCAGTGCTTCAGACCATTCGCGATACCAGGGTTTATTTGATTCAACCTGCGTTTTTTTCTTACGGAAAAAAGTCATGGATTTACTCTTTGATTTTAAGGATTGCCAGAAAAGCCTCCTGCGGCAACTCGACACTGCCGACCTGTTTCATCCGTTTTTTACCCGCCTTCTGTTTTTCCAGCAGTTTACGCTTGCGGGTGATATCGCCACCATAACATTTGGCGGTAACATCTTTGCGCAGGGCCTTGACGGTTGAACGGGCTATTACCTTATTGCCGATTGCCGCCTGAATAGCAACCTCGTATTGCTGGCGGGGGATAAATTCCTTCATTGTTGCCACCAGGTCACGGCCCCGGTGCTGAGCCTTGTCGTTGTGAACAATCAGTGATAAGGCATCGACAACGTCGCCATTGATCAGCACATTCAGGCGCACCAGACGACTTACCCGAAAATCCAGATGTTCATAATCCAGTGAAGCATAACCGCGACTGATGGATTTCAGTCGATCAAAAAAATCGAGAACAATCTCGTTCAACGGCAATTCAAACACAATCATCACGCGATTAGCGGTCAGGTACTTGATTTCACGTTGGATGCCGCGCTTTTCAATACAGAGTCCCAGTACCGCCCCGACAAATTCATTGGGTACATGGATTGAAGCCAGCACGAAGGGCTCTTCAATCTGCTGAATCATCTGGACATCAGGGAGCATGTTGGCACTTTCAACATTCAGCACCTCCCCTTTGACGGTGGTTACCTTGTAAACAACGGTGGGCGCCGTGGTAATCAATTCGACGTTGAACTCGCGCTCCAACCGCTCCTGAATGATTTCCATATGCAACAGGCCGAGGAAACCGCAACGAAAACCAAATCCCAAAGCCAGAGAGTTTTCCGGTTCGAATGAAAAGGCGGCGTCATTCAGGCGTAGCTTTTCCAGCGCATCGCGCAGGGCATCATATTCGCCACTGTCGATGGGATACAGCCCGGAGAACACCATCGGCTTGACCACCTGATAGCCAGGCAGGGCTTTTGTAGCCGGTTGATGGTGATGCGTCAGGGTGTCACCGACCTTGGCATCATCAACCACCTTGATGCCGGCAATAACAAAACCAACTTCACCGGCAGAGAGGCTTGGCAGCTCAATCGGATGAGGGCTGAAGGCACCCACCTTATTGACCTCGTACACCCCGCCAGTTGCCATCAGACGGACCTTATCGCCTTTTTTCACGGATCCTTCAAATATCCGCACCAGGATAATAACGCCCTGATAGGAATCGTACCAGGAGTCGAAAATCAACCCCTGCAGCAACCCCTGCGGGTTTCCTTTTGGTGGCGGAATTTTTTTTACCAGGGCCTCGAGAATTTCTGGGATCCCCTTCCCTTCCTTGGCGCTGGCGAAGATAGCATCACTGGTATCGATACCAATGATTTCTTCGATTTCCTCACAGACGCGGTGCGGATCAGCACTGGGCAAATCCACCTTGTTCAGTACGGGAAAAACTTCCAGATTCTGGTCAATGGCCATATAGACATTGGCCAGGGTCTGGGCCTCAACCCCCTGGGCCGCATCGACAACCAGCAAAGCGCCTTCGCAGGCAGACAGGGAGCGACTGACTTCGTAAGAAAAATCGACATGGCCGGGAGTGTCAATCAGATTAAGGATATAAGATTGGCCATCCAGCGCTTTATAGGTCAGTCTTACCGCCTGTGCCTTGATGGTAATCCCGCGCTCTTTTTCCAGCTCCATTTTGTCCAGGTACTGATCGGACTTTTCCCGATCGGTCAGGGCGCCGGTTGCTTCCAGCAGACGGTCAGCAAGGGTGGATTTGCCGTGGTCGATATGGGCGATAATGGAAAAATTACGAATGTTATTTGGGTCCATGATGACTCGACAGAATATAATAAATTTAAAAGCGTGTCATCCTAAGCAGTAACGTTCTGCTTGTAAAGAATAAACGTAGAGCGCTATTAGAGCAGTTTTTTCGAGCATGATCGTTACCGGTTGCGTGTTAACAACCCCCACCCTTCTGCGACGATCATTCCCACGATAATCAACGCGCCACCGAACCAGGCCAATGTTGATAGTCGGTCGCCGGCGAGCCAGATGGAAAACATCGCGGCAAATACCGGTTCAAGTGTGTAGATCAGGGCCGCCCGGGTCGGAGTTGTACGGTTCTGAAAGGTGGTCATGGCCCAAAATGCATAGGCCGTCGCAAAAACCGCAGTAATCACCAGCGCGGTTATCAACGAAAGGGTCCATAATTGTGGCCAGGATACCGGTTCAAACAGGAGGCTGCCGATACATGCCAGAATGGCCATGGTTGCAATCTGCACACAGGCCAGGGCGCGGCCGTCATAACCACGGGTAAAAACATCCAGACCAAGGATATGCAAGGCAATAAAAACAGAACAGATCAACACCAGCAGGTCGCCGGGATTGAAACTCCAGGGAGATCGCCAGGTCAGCATGAAAAGTCCGATAATCGCCAGCACAACACCGATTTTAGAGCCGGTTGCCGCCGGTTTTTTTAATAATGGACCGGCCAGCAGCGGCACCCAGATTACATTGAGGCCAGTCAGAAATCCGGCGTTCGATGAACTGGTTAGGGCAAGACCGTAGGTTTGAAACAGATAGGACAAGAACAACAATACTCCGAGGATGATTCCTGCCAGCCAGCCCCGACGATCCAGGCTGGAAAAACCTGTACTGCCTGACAATAAGGCCAGTAACAGAGCAGCGATGGCAAAACGGACCCACAAGAAAGACAGAACCGGTGTTTCGGTAATCGCATCTTTAACAATCGGGAAGGTTGCCCCCCAGAACAGAGTCACCGAAATCAACATCAATTCAGCGTTGAGTTGGCGACGATTGATTTTAGCCGGATCAAAAAGTAACACGCGATGCTATTTCCTCAGATAAATGAGCTTGTTTAAAACAAAATCAACATGATATAACTCAAGTATTACCGTTACACGGATATTTTATCAGCGCTGCTCCAACGCTGTTCTAAGGAAATTTTCCCCTGGATTCCACTCGAACAGAGGGCATAGAACAGATTCTACAGATTTTTAAAAAGGGTCATCCATGGAGCATACGAATCGATCAAAACGGGAGCCGGTCGAAGTCATTTGCCTACGCTGCCGCTACACCGAGATCGTTTATTTTCCAGTAGAAGACCTGCCCCTGTGCCCCCGATGCGGGATCCGCATGTCTATATCTGAACTTCTCGATGAAGGCAAATCCTATTGAATGAATTACGGTTTTTTTCGTCGTCAGATGAGGTCCACGGCGCTTCTGACATAATATTAAATTGAGTATGGAGGATGATCGATGAAAATTGTAAAAATCATGCTGGCCTGTCTGTTATCTATCGGTTTACTGGCTCCTGCCTTCGCTACTGCCGACGTCCTTGACGACATTCTGCAGCGCGGCGTGTTGCGGGTCGGTATGGAACCCGGGTACATGCCATTTGAATTGACCAACCAGCGCGGTGAGATTATCGGCTTCGATGTAGATATCGCCCGGCGCATGGCCAATGCCATGGGCGTCAAGCTGGAACTGGTCAGCACTGCCTGGGATGGCATCATTCCCGCCCTGCTGACCGATAAATTCGATATTATCATGAGCGGTATGACCCTGACTCAACAACGTAACCTTTCGGTTAATTTTGCCAACCCTTATATCGTCGTTGGTCAGACGGTACTGATCCGTAAGGAAATCGCCGATGAGGTCAAGTCATACCGTGATCTGAACGATCCCAAATACAAGGTCTCGTCAAAACTCGGCACGACCGGCGAGCAAGCGGTTCAGCGGATGATCCCGCGCGCTCAGTACGTTTCTTTTGAAACCGAGCAGGAAGCGGTTCTCGATATGCTCAATGGCAAGGTTCACGCGGTTGTATATGATCTTCCCCTGCTCTCCATTACCAACGCCCAGCGTAATGATGGCAATCTGGTGTTTCTTGATGAGCCTTTCACCCATGAGCCCCTGGCCTGGGCAATCCGCCGCGGCAATTACGATTTTCTTAACTGGCTCAACAACTTCCTCAATCAGATTAAGAACGACGGAACCTATGAGCAGATCTACAACAAGTGGTTTGTCAGCGATGAGTGGTTAAAGCAGATCCAGAACTGATTTTGTATCTGTTCAGCACCGGGTCGGGAAACCTATGTCAAGGGACGCGATTGTTTACCCTTGCCACAGGATCCAAAGGCCCTGCGCAAGGATAGTGCTGAATAGTTACCTGATTTTTTTCCTTAAGGGGCGGGCATTATGGTCGACATGAACAATGGATGCCCGCCCTTTCCCATCTTTGAAAGCAACAAAAAGGGCGAACACTCACGTGAACAGCTATCGTAAAGACTGGCATTGGCGGTTATTGACGATATTAATCCTGGTTGTCATTGGTGCAGGGCTCTGGGTAGCAACCAGTAAAGTCAATTATACCTGGCGCTGGAATCGCGTTCCCCAGTATTTCGTTTACCATCATGAAACCGTCAAACGGGCTGTTTACGACAGCCGTGTTATCGACGTTGAAGAGTTTGGCAATTCAACCACCGTAAAGATTCGCAATCAATTTGATGAATTGGAAACCTTTACCATCGATTCCGGTACCTTGAAAGTTTCCCCAGATGAAAGTCTTTTTGCCGGCGATCAAATCGGTTCTATTTTTAAGTGGGAAATCGGCCCCTTATTGTACGGCCTCGGGGTCACCCTATGGATATCCGCCATTTCCAGCATCATTGGTCTCATCATCGGCCTGATTACCGGTCTCTGTCGCTTGGCCAAAAACATTACTCTGCGGCAATTATCGATTATTTATATTGAAATTATCCGCGGAACACCTTTACTGGTGCAGATTTTCATTGTTTACTTCTTTTTCGGCACGGTGCTTAACATTGATCGTATGGCTGCTGGCATAGCGGCGTTATCCATTTTTGCCGGTGCTTATGTTGCGGAAATCATCCGCGCAGGGATTCAGTCGATTCCCAAGGGTCAGATGGAGGCCGCCCGCTCTCTGGGCATGAACACGCCTCAGGCAATGGTCCACATCATTCTGCCTCAGGCTTTCAAACGAACGCTCCCTCCTTTGGCCGGACAGTTTATCAGCCTGATCAAAGACTCGTCACTGGTGTCTGTCATTGCCATCACCGACCTGACCAAAGCCGGTCGCGAAGTAATCACCTCGACCTTTGCCACCTTTGAAATCTGGTTTGTTGTCGCATTCCTTTATCTTACCCTCACGTCGGTCCTTTCTCAGGTGATTGCCTGGGTTGAACGGAGGCTAGCAGTCAGTGATTAAAACCATCGATCTGAAGAAAACTTTTCATGGCCGTGGGCAGGTCGTGCACGCCGTTGACGGCATTACCACTCATATTAAGGCCGGCGAAGTAGTTGTTGTCATCGGCCCCTCAGGATCAGGAAAATCAACCTATCTACGCTGTTTAAACGGCCTTGAAGAACTGACTTGCGGTCATATTTATATAGATGGTGTTGACCTGGCGGATCGCAAAACCGACATGAACAAGGTGCGTCGCGAAGTTGGGATGGTTTTTCAGCAGTTCAATCTGTTTCCACACAAAACCGTGCTTGAAAATCTTGTTCTGGCGCAAACTGTTGTGCGAAGGAGAAAAAAGGTCGAGGCCGCAGACAAAGCACGAACCCTGCTGAAGAAGGTAGGAATAGCTGAAAAGGAAATGGAATACCCGATTCGACTATCAGGGGGGCAGCAACAGCGGGTAGCTATCGCCCGAGCATTAGCCATGGATCCTAAAGTCATGCTGTTCGATGAGCCTACCAGTGCCCTTGACCCGGAGATGGTGGGCGAGGTTCTAGAGGTCATGAAACAACTGGCGCGTGAAGGAATGACCATGGTGGTAGTCACCCATGAGATGGGTTTTGCCCGTGAGGTTGCTGATCGGGTACTGTTTATGGACCATGGTAAACTGGTCGAAGAAGGAACCCCCGAACATTTTTTCACCAACCCGCAGGAAGACCGCGCCAAACTTTTTCTAAAACAGGTGCTTTAGGTTCTTCCTGGCGCAGTCATTGCTATTTAATCTCCACCGGCAGTTTCATTGCTTGCCAGGCAGCATACCCACCTAAAAGCGCATAGACACCTGTATAACCATTATTGGCAAGAATCAACGCCAGACTGGCGCTGGAAGATTCATTAGGTCAGGTGCAGTAGGTCACAACGACCGTGTCGCCCGGCACCGTGCGCTTAAACTCGTCAAATTCAGCTTGTGATGTGATACGCAGCGCGCCGGGAATCTTATCAACAGCCTGCTGCCACTGACCGGGCGTGCGCGTATCAACAAAAATCACTGATTGCTGACGTTGCAGGGCGAGAAGATCGATAACATTGATCCGCTGAACCTGATCAGGATGAGTTGGTGTTGCAGCCAGTGCAGCTGATGAGGAAAAGACCAGGCCCAGGACAAAAATAACATGAATTGTTTTCCGTAACATCTTCACCTGCTCCTTGATTCTTTGAGTGATAGTTGGGCTTATTGTAAGGTTTCTTTCAAATACGCCAAAAAACGTCGCCGATCCTCAATCTGGGCCGGTCATACTCCTTTACCAAACATATCAGAGGTTGCGCGAAAAAGGTACCACTCGCAACAGGTGTTTAAACAAAAAGAGTTTTAACTATTCAGCTCTCTCCTTGCGCCCCTTGACATAGGACCCCCGATCCGGTGCTGAACAGATACAAAGAGTTTAAACAGAAAGGCTATTGGCCAGATAGGGGAACATGGGATTAATCGGTCGAATTCCGGCCTGCGTCACTTTTTTTAAATCTGTTAACGCAATAGCCGTACCTTTCAAACCAGTCATGGTACCGGTGTGACCCTGAATCAATCCATCAACCGCAGCACGTCCGAATCGTGCCCCCAGCAGACGGTCAAAGGCCGAAGGGGAACCGCCGCGCTGATAGTGACCAAGAACAATAACCCGGGTTTCAAAACCGATACTGTCTTTGATCTGGGCGGCGATATCCTCGGCTCGGCCTGCACCCTCGGCCACCATGATGATACTGTTATTACGCCCTTCCTGATAACGCTTGCGCAAGTCCTTACAGATCTGTCCCAGGTCGTAAGGTTCTTCCGGAATCAGGCTGAACTCGGCACCGGTCGCAATCGTGGCAACAACCGTCAGATAACCACAATTGCGCCCCATTATTTCGACGACAAAAGCGCGGGTATGGGAAGACGCGGTGTCCTTAAGGTTGTCAACCGCCCGGACGATATTATTCAGCGCGGTATCGACTCCCAGGGACAAGTCTGTGTATGGAATGTCATTGTCGATGGAGGCGGGAATTCCGACGACTGGAATACCCTGCTGGTGAATAGCCAGTCCCCCAGCCAAAGAGCCATCACCGCCGATGACCACCAATCCCTCGACCCCGAGCCCCTTCAAGTTGTCGCAGGCCAGGCGCAGACCGGCATCGGTGTGCATTTCCTTGCAGCGGGCACTTTGCAGAAAGGTTCCGCCGCGTTGCAGCACGCCGCTGACGGATTTGGTTGTCAATTTTTCGTACAATCGATCAATCAACCCCTGATACCCCTTTCGCACACCAAAGACCTCGATGCCGGACACCAGACCGGCGCGTACCACGGCTCTGACTGCGGCATTCATTCCGGATGAGTCGCCACCGCTGGTCAATACAGCTATTCGTTTAAGCATGATGTTTCCCTTTCATGTTGAAATAATGCCAGATGGTTAACCATAAAAGATATAAATAGCATTTACCCACTTTATCAATGATGATTTCTCTCATTTGTTTCACATAGATAGTAATAGTCTAAAGAGGTTTTTCCAGTTCTCAAAAAAAATATATTTTCTATGGTCGTTATCCTTGACTGTAAAAAAAAAGGGTTCTAAATTGCCGACAGCTATCATACTCTATCAGACTACCAACGAGCTGAACAAAACTATATGATTGATCCCTTCACAATGGCCTACACCGCAATCGGTGGCCTTGGCATCTTTATTCTTGGCATGAAGTTTCTCTCTGACAGCCTGCAGTTGCTGTCGGGCGGTGTTATCCGCAAGGTCATCTCATCACTGACCAGTAATCGTTTTTTGGCGGTTCTTGTCGGCATTTCGGTAACAGCATTTGTCCAGTCATCGACCATTTCAACCGTCATGGTGGTTGGCCTGGTCAACGCCGGCCTGATGCAGTTGACCCAGGCCATCGGTTTTATTCTCGGTGCCAACATCGGCACCACGGTTACCGGCTGGATCCTGGCCATAAAAATTGGAAAATACGGACTGCTTCTTGTCGGCCTCGGCATTTTCCCCATGCTCTTTTCCAAAAATGATCGGATTACCGCGACGGCCCGGGTCCTTGTTGCCCTGGGCCTGATCTTTTTGGGACTGGAGATCATGAGCGATGCGTTCCGGCCACTACGAAGCGACGAACGCTTTATGAACCTGATGCTACTTCTTGACGCTCAGTCCTTGATCAGCATTCTCGGTTGCGTTCTCATCGGTTGTCTCCTCACGATGGCGGTTCAGAGCAGCTCGGCCATGCTCGGCATCACCATTGCTCTGGCGGCAACCGGCGCTATCCCCTTCCATACCGCTGTCGCGCTGGTTATGGGGGAAAATATCGGCACAACCATCACCGCCCAACTGGCAGCCATCGGTGGCTCGGTCGCTGCGCGACGCACTGCAATGGCTCATAGTGTATTTAATGTCGTGGGGGTATGCATTATCGTCATCATCTTCTCCCCCTTCGTCGCTCTGGTTGAGTCACTTGTCCCCGGCACCGCCAATTTTGCCAACGAAGTCGGTGACCGACCTTATATTGCCGCCCACATTGCTTTTGCCCATAGCATGTTCAATATCACGGCTACTCTTATTGTCTTACCGTTTCTCGGACTATTAGCCAAGCTGGTCATTAACATGGTACCGGATAAGGAAGGTGGCCCCAAAGGTTCCTTTAAGTATGTCGGGGCTCCGGGTTCCATGCCCATCGCTATTGGTGTCGGTATGGTTTTTGAGGAGTTGAAAAAAATGCAGGGGCGGGTTCATAAAGCTCTACGACATGCCTTCAGTTTTCTCCAGCGTGACCTTAAGGGACACGAAAAGTTTTACCGTAAGGTGAAGGCAATTGAAGAACAGACAGATATTATTCAACACGAAATTACGACATTTACGGTTGCACTGATGCAAGGGGGAAAATCCACCAAGGAACAATCCGATCGTGCCTATGCCTATGTTCGTGCGGCCGACGAACTGGAATCCATTGCCGATTATGCCCTTTCTTTATGTTCCTATATGCGCCGCCTGGAAAAGAACGATCTCGACTACAGTGCTGATGCCTGGAATGATCTGCACAATTTTCATCATGAACTCTTCGCTTTTTATAACCTGGTCTGCAAGGTTTTTCATAGCGAGGCTGAAATCAATAAAAGCCTTATTCGCAATGAGGCAAAACGCCTTAACGACCTGGCTGATTCTATCCGTAAGGCCCATCTTGACCGGATGAAGGCCGGATCCTGCAATGCCCTGCCCGCTTTAACCTTCAGCGACATGGCGGTCGCTATGCGCCGCATCAAAAACCATACCGTTAACCTCTACGAAGCCCTGGCTGAAGAAGACGAATGAGGCAAGCTGAACGACACGCATCAATCATCCTGATATACACTGAAAACGCCCCGTCACTTCATGTTGCTGAACTTCCTGCAGGAGAAATTCGCGGAAGATTTTCTCGGTCAAGGTGGGAATTTTATCCAGTAGTTGCACCAGGGAAATCATATTGACCATGTTGTTTTTCGCCGTTGTAATCGGAACAATATCTCCGCGCTGAATTTCCTCCCAGATCAGATGGGCGGTTGCAACCCCCAGCCCCATTCCCAATCGCAAGCTGTTCAGTAAAGCTTCATGGGTATCCAACGTCATGACCACGGACAATGTCTGCGGAATCCTGCCGAAATGATGACGAAACCAGAGGTCAAGAATCGACGGATCATCTTCGTCGGTAACAAAATCCTTGCCGACCAGATTGGTCTGGCTGTGATCACCATTAATCTCCCCAGTATAGTAATCCCTCGAGGAAACCAGCATCATCTCTTCTCGCAGCAACGGTTCCATGCTGAAAATATCCGGAAATCCAGGTAATTCCCCCGGTTCGTAATAAACATCGACAAGAGCAAAATCAAGCTCACCCTTTTGCAGCATGGATAACAGCGGTACGGCTTCCTTAAGTTTTAACTCAAACACAACGTCCGGATAAATCGCGCGAAACCGCTGGCAAAAACGTGGCAGGTATTCCTTACCAAACTCACGGGGGGCCCCGATGCGCAGCTTGCCGGCTGGTCGATCGTGCGGCAAACGTATCGCGTCGATGTCACTGATCAGCTTCTCGATCAATGGTGCGATCAGGCTGTAGAGATGCTGTGCGGCTGCCGTCGGCACCAATTGTTTGTGCATTCGGATAAACAGCGGTGTTTTTACTTCTTCTTCAAGTTTTTTCAGCTGCTGACTGACAGCCGGCTGGGTCAGATTCAACTTCTGTGACGCAGCTACACTGCTACCAAGTTTATAAACAAAGTAAAATATCTTTAAACGATTCATGTCTGGCAGGTTAATCATGGATTATCCTATGGTTCGAATTTGAGTAATTTACTTATACATAATAATAGTGGAATAATCCAGCTAAACAGAATCAATTTCGCGAGTAATCCCAGGAAACACAGGACGTCTGGTTATAGACAACCTAAGTCGTCGACCAGACCAGGGTAAACAGGAGCCCACCATGACATATCTGATGTTAGCAATTTTTGTGACTATCGCTGTGTTGACGATTATCGGATCAGTTCGTCTGAAAGTATGGGAGCATCATGGTCGCGTCGTCAACGGTGACTGGATCACTGACGACGAAAGACTGCATCTGATGAGCCGCTGGGGCGCCGGGTATTGACCCGTTAAAAACATCCTGCTCTTGAACTGTTCGACGGTTAGTGATAAACCCTTCCTTCATGAATCCTCAACAGCTTTCATCTGATTCATTTAAATCGGCAATTCCCGCCGTCTGGCCGATCTGTCTCGGCTATTTCCCTATCGGTCTGGCCCTTGGCGTTCTCGCTCAGCAAGCGGCTATTCCCTGGTGGGCTATGGCGCTGATGTCCGTTCTGGTGTTTGCCGGCAGTGCGCAGTTTATCTGCGTTGCGATGATTGTGGCCGGCAGTTCCCTGTGGGCGATGATTGGCACGACCTTTATCGTTAATTTACGCCATGTGCTGATGAGTTCCGCTCTGGCCGTTTATCTGCATGGTGTCAGACGCTCTTTTTTGGCGCTATTTTCCTACGGTATCACCGACGAAAGCTTTGCCGTCAACATGGCACGTTTTCGTGCCGGCAACTGGACGCTCTTTCAGGCCCTGATCGTCAATCATCTGGCCAACAGCGTCTGGATCCTGGCCACTGTCAGCGGGGTATTGATCGGACAGCTAGTCCCTGCCGGGGCCTTTGGTATCGACTATGCTCTGGTCGGCATGTTTATCTGTTTGCTGGTGTTCCAGCTTCATGGCCGACTCTATGTCATCACCGCGCTTATTGCTGCCACTGTCGCCGTGCTATGGGCCTGGTTGATTCCGGGCGATTCCTATATTGTCGGCGCAGCTGTCTGTGCCGCAACCTGCGGCTATCTGCTCCAAAAAAGACGCGGTAAAAGCTGATGAGTGCTGCTGAATATCTGTTTCTTTTTATCGGCATGGGGCTGGTCACCTACCTGCCCCGCGCCCTGCCCTTGCTCTATCTGTCCCATAAAAAGATGCCGCAAGGACTGATTGACTGGCTTGGTTACATCCCGGTTGCTGTCCTTGGCGCATTACTGGCTCCGATCCTATTCATCGATACCACCATTGCAGCAATCACCTTTGGCAAGCTGGAATTTCTGGTCGCCATTCCGACATTGATCTTTGCCGTAAAAACCCGTAGTCTCGGCGGCACCGTGCTGGTAGGGATGTTCTTTTACTGGTTGGCCGGCATTTTTTTATAAGCACTCTCCATGGAATTAACAATGAAACTGACAGGTAAGCAAGCAAGATATTTACGTGGCCTCGGTCACCATCTGCAGGCGATTGTGATGATTGGCAAGGATGAATTGACTGACAGAGTGGTTGCCGCTACCGACGAAGCCTTGACCAGCCACGAGTTGATAAAAGTGAAGTTGCAGGATGGTTGCCTCAGCGACCGCCGCGAGATCGCCAGTGAACTGGCCCAGGCAACCTCTTCCAACGTCGCCCAGGTTCTCGGCCGTACTTTTCTGCTCTATCGCAGACACCCGGAAAACCCTCAAATTTCCCTACCAAAGCCCTGAGTGCCCTTCCTCGAATATGTCCCTAAAATGCTAAGATATATAGGCTTTTCTTTTTAATTAAGAGGACATACTTTTTTTATTGACGAAGCCCGATCATGAGCGTATATGCAAAACAAAACAGCATTCATGTTCGGGAATGCGTAACGACCCAAGCTTAAAAAGTAACCCCTTTTTATAGCCATTGCCGCCAGGCACCCGAACCTGGAATTTGCTGTCTTTTGGTCAAGAGTTCCATTTTTTTCAGGCTACGTAAAAAGGGGTTATCATGAACGTTGCGCTTGTCTTTAATCTGCGCGAGGAGTCCGTCGACGACGACGAACCTCCCTCGCAACCTCCCAGCGAAATGATCAACGACATCTATGCCGAATGGGATGATATCAATACCATTGCGGCGGTCGAAGCCGCTTTGTCGACACGCCATCAGGTGACCCTGATCAATGCCGGTCTGGATGCTTTCGAAAAACTGCGTAAGCTGAAACCTGACCTGGTTTTTAATATCGCTGAAGGTCTGCATAGTTCCAGTCGTGAGGCACAGATCCCTGCCCTGCTGGACATGCTGCAGATCCCCTACACCGGCAGCGATCCTGTCACCCTCGGTTTGTGTCTGGACAAGCAACGCACTAAAGAAATCTTGAAACAGCATCGGGTTCCGACCCCGCGTTTCTGGATTGTCGCAAATTCTCTCGAAATCCCCCGCAACCTGCGCTATCCGCTGATGGTCAAACCTTGTCTGGAAGGCTCCAGCAAGGGGGTTACCAACAATGCTTTGGTTCACAATCGCAAGGAACTTGCCCGGCAGCTTGAATGGATCACGGCGACCTATGCACAAAAAGCCATCATCGAGGAATTTCTTCCTGGCCGTGAATTTACCGTCGCACTTCTGGGCAATGGTACTGACATCAGGGTTCTGCCGATTGTTGAAATCAATTTTGCCACTTTGCCGGCGGGCTGTAACCCGATCTACTCCTATGAGGCCAAGTGGGTATGGGATACGGAGGAGTCCCCACTACAGATTTTTGACTGTCCAGCCACGCTTGACCCCTTTCTCCAGCAACAGATTGAACAATTGTGTCGCCAAGCTTTTAATGCTCTTGGCTGTCGCGACTGGTGCCGCGTCGATGTGCGTCTGGATGCTCTAGGGCGGCCACAGGTGATCGAACTGAACCCGCTGCCGGGAATTCTTCCCCGGCCTGAACAGAACAGCTGTTTTCCCAAAGCAGCACGAGCGGCAGGATTATCCTATATCGAAATGATTCTGCAGGTGGTTGATTTGGCATCACAACGCTACAATCTTGTTCAGGAGTTCAGAGATGAAAGTCGCTGTCTGTTATAACCTTGCTGCTACAACTCCCATCCGCGGTGAACGCCTGGATCGCATCTCCGAAGCGGGTGCCGAAACCGAAGCCCAGGCTGTCGCTGAAGCACTGCGGCGGTTAGGTCATGTGGCTGCATTGATCCCGCTGGGTACCGAAGTGGTTTCCTTTATCGGCAAGTTGCAGCTGCTAAGACCCGCGGTCATCTTCAACCTATGTGAAGGCTTTCGCGGTGACAGCGCTAAAGAGATGCACATTGCTGCCCTCTATGAACTGCTTGATATCCCCTATACCGGATCTCCATCTCTATGCCTGGCCCTGACCCAGAACAAAGCCCTGACCAAGGATATTCTTGTCCGTCATGGTTTGCCGACCCCCGATTATTTTTGCGTCAAACTCAATGAAGCAGCCCCCAAAGTGACCATCGGCTTTCCGTTGATCGTCAAGCCATGCAGTGAAGATGCCTCTTTGAGTATCGGGCCCGATAGTATTGTCCACAACGAAGCGGCCTTAAAAAAGCGCATCCGCTACATCCATGACCGCTACAGTCAGGATGCCCTGGTTGAAACCTTTATTTGCGGACGAGAATTTAACGTTGCCGTCCTGGGCAATCCTCCCACCGGGGCGCTACCCCTTTCCGAGATTGTCTTTGCCAAAAACCTCAAAGCTCCGATTGTCAGCTATGCCGGCAAATGGGAGACGACATCGGCAGAATACCAGGGGACGACACCACTCTGCCCGGCTTCGGTCGATGAAAAACTCCGTAAAAAAATTGAACACACTGCCATCAAGGCGTGCCGGTTATTCGGTTGTCGTGATTATGCCCGGGTTGATATACGCATGCAGGGATATGTGCCGCATATCCTGGAAATTAACGCCAATCCGGATATTTGCCCTGATGCCGGTTTGGCCCGTGCCGCCCACGCTGCAGGTTACGATTACCCGGCGTTGATTCAACGTATCCTCAACATGGCTCTGGCGCGCAAAGGAGCAGCACATGCGTGATTTACAAAGTAGTGATCGGCCAAAACTGGAACAGATTCTGGTTAGTTGTAATGCCTTTACCAGCGCAGAGGTGGATTGCGCGCTGGAGCTGCTCGACAGCGTTCTGAATAACCCGGATCAGCAGGATTATGAAGTCATTGTTGCTGAAGTCGCTGGTCAGGTCGCCGGCTACGTGCTGTTCGGAGCGGTACCCTTGACCCGGGGCAACTATGATCTCTATTGGATCGCCACCGATCCCGAATTGCACGGGCAAGGTTTTGGTCGCCAACTGATGGCAGAAACTGAAGGCCGCTTACAGACCCGTGGGGCCCGGATGCTCTGTCTGGAAACCTCATCACAGGAATTTTATCAGCGCACCCGCCGCTTTTACGAGCAGGGTGGGTACCAGGAAGAAGCGCGGATTCGGGACTTCTACCGTCCTGGCGATGACCGCATTACTTATGTCAAACGTTTTTCTGGTTTGGGGAAATGAGATGGAAATCTGGCAGAAACAGCTGCAAGCAAGCATTACCGATCCGCAAAAACTGACCCGGGCTTACGGCATTGATCCGGCACCGCTTAATGCCGTTGCTGACAAGTATCCGATGCGCGTAACCCCCTATTACCGCGATCTGATCAAATATGTCGGCGACCCAATCTGGAATCAGGCGGTTCCCGATGAACGCGAATGTCACGACAGTATCTGTGTTGATGACCCTCTCGAAGAGGAGAACCAGAGCCCGGTTCCCAACCTGGTACATCGTTACCCCGACCGTGTGCTCTTCCTGGTCTGTTCCGAATGCGCCATGTACTGCCGTTTCTGTACCCGCAAGCGCAAAGTCGGTGGTGCTGACATGCAGATTACCAGCAGCACCATCAGTGCTGGTATCGACTATATTGCTGATCATCCTGAAATTCGCGATGTCATCGTTTCCGGTGGCGATCCCCTGCTGCTCAGCGACGAGAAACTTGATGACATTCTCACGCGCCTGCGCGCCATCCCCCATGTTCAAATCATTCGTATCGGTACCCGGGTACCGGTGGTACTGCCGATGCGGATTACTTCGGGCCTGATCCGGGTGCTGCGCAAGCACCATCCCCTGTACCTGAATACCCATTTTAACCATCCCGATGAGATCACCAGTCAATCAGCCAAGGCCTGTGAACGCCTGGCCAACATTGGTATTCCTTTGGGCAATCAGTGTGTACTGCTACGTGGAGTGAATGACGACCCAGTGGTAATGAAACAACTGATGCATAAATTGCTGCAGATCCGCGTGCGTCCCTACTACATTTACCAGGCCGATATGGTGCAGGGAACCGACCACTTTCGCACCCGGGTGGAAGAAGGGCTGGAGATCATCAGGGCCCTGCGCGGACACACCAGCGGCATGGCGGTACCGGCTTACGTTATTGATGCTCCTGGCGGTGGTGGCAAAATTCCGTTGCTCCCAGATTACCTGCAATCCCTTGGTGCCGATGTCGTTTTAAAAAATTACCAGGGCAAAGAATTTCACTACGCCAATGCTGCAGAACGCGAATTGGATGAACCCCTTGAAAAAGAGGTTAACCGTAGCTACTGACAAACGCGAAAAAAGCAACCCCTCGGCGCCTTTAGCCGACCGGAGGGGTTGCTTTCCCGCCGCAAAACAGGAATGATGGATGCAAGTTGAACGACGTGGCCATCAACCCATAACTGGTTTTATCCTATGTATTCCTTTGATTTGACCCTGGATCCACCAACCAGCCGGGAGCTTGACAGCGCCCTGACTGAGCTGAAAAAACAGCGCCGTAAACTGATGATCCGTTCCTGCATTTCCGACGGAATCCATATCGTGCTGCTGTTGCTGCTTTATTTTGGTAATTTTCTCAGCGGTCGTTCCATTATGGTGTTGATTGCCTTAAGCCTGGTCATTGCCATCATTCTTGCGACCGCGACCCGGGAATCATTGTTTTTTTCCGATCTGATTGCTATTGCTGTCACCATCATCACCACGGCAGCGGCCGCAACGCTGCTGCTTGCCATCGCCATGCATCAGCCCTGGGGGGGCAGTATTGTTGCCGGTCTGCTTGCCGGCACCATCGTCAGCTCCGGCACCATTTTAGGGCGTAGATTGAAAAAAATCATGTTTGCCATTGAGCAGTTAACACTGATTCCGGCTGATGATCCGGTCCTTGAGGAGTTGGGCGTTTTCTGTCAACGCTACCCGGACTTGCGTCATTACCGTGAGCAGGCGTCACGCAATTTGCGTCCGCATCTGACCTATGGTGAGCTCTTTGCCATGCGCGACTGGCATCAACAGCGGGGTGAACAGAGACCGGTGAACGGTGAGCGGTGAACGGTGAGCGGTGAACGGTAACTTGATACCGCCAGGCTGAAGAGGTTACACTGGGAAATCGACTGTACTGGCTTTGCAAGGGTGATGATGAAACAAATTCTGCTGTTTTCACTATTTACTGCTCTATTCTTCTTTTCTACACCAACCTGGGCTGCTGTCGATTATCATCTCGAGGTGCAACTGCACCCGGCGCAGCAGCAACTGGAAGGCACAGCAACCTTTAGCGTTCCTCAGTTTGCTGACCGGCAATTCCATGCGCGACTTGCACCCACGGCAATAGTCCATCAGGTGCGCCAGGGAACCCGGGCAATCAATTACCAGTTCAGGGATGATCGCCTGAGTTTGCAGCTCATCAATGATGATCCCGTTACCATCAATTATTCAGCCATCTTCAATGATCCGGTTGCCACCATACCGGTCCATACCGAAGACCCGAGTTTCGGTATTTCGGCAACTATCAGCCCGGTCGGCACCTATCTTTCAGCCGGCACCGCCTGGTATCCACAAATCAGTGCCGCAGATATCAACTATCACATTCGCATCAGCGCTCCCGGCAACACGGAGGCGATCACATCCGGCCGGCGCCAGTATCGCTACCATGATGGCGCCTTTAGCACATCAGCCTGGGAGATCGACTATCCGCTGCGCGGACTGACCCTTTCCGCCGGCCCCTATCAGGTATTTGAGGATATCAGCGGCTCCGTGCCGATCTATGCCTACTTTTACCCCGAGTCAGCCGATCTGGCACCAACCTATCTGAAGGAATCGCGCCGCTATCTTGATCTCTATGAACGGCTGTTCGGTCCCTACCCTTTTGCCCACTTTGCTATTGTTGAAAACTTTTTTCCAACCGGTTACGGTTTGCCCGGCTGGACCCTGCTCGGCAACACGGTTATCCGCCTGCCTTTTGTCGTCACCACCAGTCTCGGTCACGAAATTGCCCATTCCTGGTGGGGAAACGGGGTCTGGGTAGATTTCAATCAAGGTAACTGGTCTGAAGGGCTGGTATCCTATATCGCTGATCACCTGTTTGAAGAATATAACAGTAGTGAAAATGCGCGCAGCTACCGACTCAATCAGCTGATAACCTACGCAAACCTGACCAATCCGATAAACCGCTTTACCGTGCAGAACTTCATCTATCGCAGTGATCGTCCGAGCCAGTCCATTGGCTATGGCAAAACCATGATGGTTTTTCACATGCTGCGCCATGAGGTCGGGGATCAAATCTTTTGGCGGACGTTAGGCGAGATTGCCGCACAACAGATGTTCACCCGCATTGGCTGGAGTCATTTTGCTGACTATTTCGGCGCCGCAACTGGCCGTGATTTAACCCCCTTCTTTAGCCAATGGATCAGCCGCACGGATGATCTGCAACTGCAGCTTGTGCAGACAACGCAGGTAGAAACCGATCAAGGCTGGTTAACAGGCGCCACATTAAAGCAGAACACCACGCCTTATCAACTAATGGTCAACATACGACTGGAAAACCATCAGGAGCAACTCACACAAACTATCCGTCTCAACCGCGAACAGCATGAATTTTCCATCGCTACCGAATGGCGTCCGGAGCGTATCATTATCGATCCGGATGTCGACCTGTTTCGCCTGATGGCAGCAACGGAAATTCCGTCAACCATCGCTTCGATCCGCGGCAGCACAAAGCTGCTGGCTGTTGTCGCTGACCACTTGACACCGGTTCCGGCAGCGCGACAGAGCTTGTTGGCCGGCCTGCGTCAGGCGCATATACCGATTATCTCTGTCGAACAGGTGACTGCAGAGCAACTAAGTCAGCATGACTTGCTGATTTTCGGGATTAATGACCGGCTGATGCCGGCGGCTGAGATGGATGAGAGGTTAAAAAAACTACTTAGCAAGGAAGAGGATGGAGCAACGACGTGCGCAGAGGGTGTCGGCGTGATCGTCACACGCAACCCCTATCATCCCGAGCGCCATGCGGCATGGTTTGTCAGTGATGGATCAGAACATGTTGTGTCCGTTGCCCGCAGAATCCCCCATTACGGGCGCTACGGCCAACTCTTTTTTGCCGATGGCAACAACCAGCTCAAAGAGCTCAATCTACCAACCACCACCCCGCTACAGAAATTTTTTATTCAGCAGAAATAACCTGCATGTCTGTTCAGGCGCGCTCAAACGGCTCATAAAGGCGCTTGTATTCATCCTGGGCATAGCGATCGGTCATGCTGGCGATATAGTCGCAGATCACCCGTTCTCGGCCATGAAGCTCGTAGCGGCGTTGGTACTTTTCCGGCAACAGCAAGGGATTATCCATATAATTTTCAAACAGCAAGGTTAAAAAGCGTTCGGCCTTAACCCGCATCCGCTCGACCTTATGGTGGCGGTAGAGTTTTCTGAACAAAAAAGCTTTCAGCTCCTTGTTACGTTCTTTCATCTCTTGGCTAAAAGTCACCAGCTTGCCGGTGTGGCGGCGCACATCATCCAGATAGACAATTGAGTGGCGCTGCAGTTGCGCCGCTGTTGTCGCTACCAGATCCTGGATCAGTTCACCGATCAAGCGACTGACCGTCTGCAGAATATGGCGTTTTTCGCTGATCCCGGGAAAGCGCCGACCAACATCGACCCAGGTGCGCTGCCAGAGTTCTACCCCGGTCAGGTCATCCAGAATAACGTAGCCGGCCTTTAAACCATCATCAATGTCATGGTTGTTATAGGCGATTTCATCAGCGAGATCGATGATCTGCGCTTCGAGGGTCGGCTGTTCGGCCGGACAATAATGAGTGACAGCAGAGATGCCCGCATGATCGTAGGACGTGGTGTGCTTGATAATCCCTTCGCGGGTTTCGTAGCATAAATTCAAGCCGTCAAAGTCCGGATAGCGTTGCTCCAGCACCTCAACAATCCGCAGTGATTGCTGATTATGTTCAAAACCGCCGTGATCCTTCATCAAACGGTTTAACACATGCTCGCCGGTATGACCAAAGGGGGTATGTCCCAGATCGTGGGAGAGGGCCAGGGCCTCTACCAGGTCTTCATTGAGTTTCAGTTTGCGGGCAATGCCGCGGGCAATCTGGGCGACTTCCAGAGAGTGAGTCAAGCGCGTCCGATAATAGTCCCCTTCGTGATTGACAAACACCTGGGTTTTGTATTCAAGGCGGCGAAACGCAGCACAATGGATAATCCGGTCGCGATCGCGCTCAAACGCCAGGCGATCATCCTTGTAGATTTCATCATATTTGCGTCCCCGGCTGCCTTCACTTTTAGCTGCATATTCAGCTAGATACTGTTCATGCATGGCTACACTCCTTGGGCAAATGAATTGTCACTTGTATCTGTTCAGCACCGGGTAGGGAACTCTATGTCAAGGGACGCGATTGTTTCCCGTTGGGTCATCCATGACCGCTTGTTGTCGCCGTCTATGGCGACAACAACCCTTGCCACAGGATCCAAAGGCCCGGCGCGAAGGAAGGCAGCTGAACAATTGCTGTCACTGTTACAATACTAACCAGGTGTGACAATTTAAGTCACGGCAACAGAGATTAAAATCAAAAATTTTTTCACCTTGCCCTTAGCCGGTGCGACTGGTAAAAACCGGACAAACAAAAACCTCATTATGAGTCAGGAGTTGTCAACAACCATGCGTATTATCGCCGGCTCAGCCCGCGGGAAAAAACTGGCCACCTTTGACGGCAAGCAGATCCGGCCAACCCCGGACCGCGTTCGTGAAGCTCTATTCAGCACGTTGAACAGTCGTTTTGGCGGATTCAATGGTCTCAAGGTGCTGGAACTTTTTGCCGGGACCGGCGCCCAGTCCCTCGAAGCCTTAAGCCGTGGAGCAGCAACGGCAGTAATGATCGAGCATAGTTCCTATGCCATCAAATTGATGAAAGAAAATATTGCCGGTTGCGGTTTTGGCGATCGGGTGACACTGCTCCCCGGTGAGCTTCCCGCCTGCCTGGACAAGGTGTGCCGGTATGCACCCTTTGACCTGATTCTTCTCGACCCTCCTTACCACACCGGTTTGACTGATCAGGTCCTCGCCAGAGTCGAATCCTTGAATCTTTTAGCGGATGGTGGAATAATCTGCGCCGAGACACAACGCAATGAGATGCCAGAGTACCAGGGTGCATTAACCTTGCTTGATCGCCGTTGCTATGGTTCAACCGCAATCCATCTGTTTGGCTTACCTTGAGGAAACTTCATGAATCGACATATAGCCATCTACCCAGGCTCATTCGACCCGTTAACCAACGGCCATCTTGATATCATCAACCGCGGCCTGGAAATTTTTGATACGGTTGTCGTTGCCGTCGCCTGCAACAATGAAAAAAGCGGCCTGTTTTCCATCATCGAGCGCATCGACATGATTAATCAACTGGTCGCTGACAATTCGCGCATCCAGGTTGAAACCTTCAGTGGGTTGCTGGTAGATTATGTGGTCAGCAAAAAGGCCCGGGTCATTCTGCGCGGGTTGCGTGCAGTTACCGACTTTGAATTTGAATTCCAGCTGGCGCAGATGAATCGTACCGTGTGTGAGCAGGTAGAAACCCTCTTTATGATGACCTCCCCCGAGTGCGCTTATTTAAGCTCATCCATTGTCAAAGAGGTCGGCCGCCTCAAGGGAGATATCAGCAAGTTCGTGCCGGCACTGGTCGCCGACAAGCTAATAGAAAAGTTCGGCCATCGCTGAACCTCAGCCCATCTCCTCCAAACGTACAATCATCTCACAGAGTCTGTCAGCCATGTGCTGTTGCAGCAATTTTCCCTTGACGGCACTTGCTTTTGTCGGGTCCCCCCAGATTCCTCCCGGCCAGTATTTCTGTTTATCGCGTACCAGAATTCCTGGCGGAAAAGATGGGTATTCTGCCGGTGAGGTACCTTTCACCAGTAACGGATGTGAATGCAGCAGCCGTGAGGTTTCAATCTCGCCGGCATGGGAATCTCCCGGGGTTTCCAGTAGCCCTTGTGCTACCTTAAGGGCCAGATCATATTCCTTGATCACCGCGATCTGGATGTCAGTAAAACGGTTCAACAATTCTTCACCGGCATCAACCAGGGTTGCCATATGGGTGGTGCCGGCGTGACCACTAAGCAGAATGACATAACGCAGCCCCTGGGCATAGAGGGAGGATACCAGGTCCAGCACCAGCATCTTTAAAGTGCCGGTGGAAATGCCGATCGTCCCGGGATGCTGCGCCGTTGAACGGCAAACACCATAGTGGACCGGTGGCGCAATAAAAAGAGGCCGTCTGGTGGCAGCCACCCGGGCAATATCGATGGCCTGGAGGGTGTCGGTATCAAGGGGCAGATGGCTGCCGTGTTGCTCTGTCGATCCAAAGGGGACAATAACCGTGCGCGTGGTTTTCAGACCGGCTCCAAATTCCACCATCGTCATTTCTTCTATAATCATCGTGACTCCAAAAAAGTCTCAAGTTGATTCTAGATAAAACTATTTAACCCCTAAATATACATGGGTTTGTGGAATTACAAGAACTTCAGGGTGGATAGTTGCAACGAGGGCTTGCAGTGCCAGGAGCCTGGGAACAGAAACCCCAACCCGGTTGTTGCGGGTCAGCGGTTGCAGAATGATGGGGGTTGCTGGTCTGACGGCCTGGACCAACTGCGCGGCCTGGAGTAGTTCTTCATCGGTGGTGGCTTCACCAACAATCACTTTTACCGAGCACTGTGTTTGTGTGGCAATTGCGAGAAAATCGGCATGCGCCTGCCAGTCTGTTATCTGGCCGGTTACCGACGGCAGCTTGATATCCATGGCGACATAATCAACATGGTCGACTATCAGTCGCAAAGCTGCAGGCAAAGTGCCATTGGTTTCCAGGGAGATCGGCAACAGTTGGCGCAGGTGGGGCAGCCAAAGCTCAAGCAGTTCGGCATGCAGTAACGGCTCACCGCCAGTGATGCTGATGGAGTGATGGGCTTGGGGGTGTTTTTTCAACCATTGTTTAAGCAGATTCACTACCCGATCAAGGGGAACCGGGTTCTCATACTCAACTAGAGCGCCGGAACCGGAATCTTCCTCCACCAGGCACAGACTTCTACTTAAAAAACTGGTATCACAGTAGTCGCAGTCGAGATTACAGCCGGCAAAACGGATAAAAACCTGGCGCCGGCCTAATAGCTCCCCCTCCCCTTGCAGCGAAGAAAATACTTCGATCAGATCAGCTGCGGGTATATGCAGCATATGCGTTATCCGATTCCCATACCGTTACCTTCTGGACAATCACCTCATATTCTTGCAGCGACTTCTGAATTTGCTCAAAAACATAACGGGCAATCTGTTCCGAAGAAGGGCTGATATCTTTAAAGGCATCAAGATCATTAAGATACTTGTGATCCAGATAGTTCATGACCTCACGCGTATGTTTTTTCAGAATTTTGAAATCGATGCCAAGCCCCGATTTATCAAGACTTTCGGCACTGACCGTGACTTCAACCTTCCAGTTATGACCATGCAGGTTTTCGCAGTCGCCCTGATAATGCAACAGATTATGAGCGGCAGCGAAGCTGGTTATGATGGACAGATGGTACATGGTTTCTCCTCAAATCAAGAAAAAGGTGTCTCGTCCAGATCGTCTGTCGGTTCCGGCGCTTTTTCGCCGGCCACCGCGTATTCCTCATTATCCCAGCGCCCAAGGTCAATCAATCGACAGCGTTCCGAGCAAAAAGGGCGCGAGGGATTATTCTGCCATTGGGTTTGAGTTCTGCAGTAAGGGCAGTTTATTTTGATAATCTTCTCCATTGAAACAACCTTTTTAGTCATCTTTTTTCTATTCTAGCCAACCTTGGGCAGGTGTGACAATGATTCCTTGATCTCTTCTTCCGGATATTCATAGTCGTTGAGCTTGCCCGCCAGATAATCATCGTATGCAGTCATATCAACATGGCCGTGACCGGAGAGATTGAAGAGGATCGTCTTTTCCTTACCTTCTTCTTTGGCCTGCAGGGCTTCATCAATGGCACCACGGATCGCATGGCTCGATTCCGGTGCCGGAATAATTCCCTCACAGCGGGAGAACTGCACCGCCGCTTCAAAACAGGCGAGCTGGTGCACCGCCTTGGCTTCGACAACACCGGCGTGTACCAACTGCGATACCAGCGGCGAAGCACCATGATAGCGCAATCCGCCGGCATGAATCCCCGGTGGCATAAAATCATGGCCAAGGGTGTACATCATGGACACCGGTGCCATTTTGGCCGTATCACCGTAGTCAAAGGCATAGACACCACGGGTCAGGGTCGGACAGCTGGCCGGTTCCAGAGCAACGACCCGTACCTGTTTGCCATGGGCCTTGTCGGCAATAAAGGGAAAGGCAATACCGGCAAAGTTGGAACCGCCACCATGACAGCCAATAACCACATCGGGGTAATCCCCGATCATCTCCATCTGTGCCTTGGACTCCAGACCAATAATCGTCTGATGCAGACAAACGTGATTGAGCACGCTACCTAAAGCATAGCGGGTATCGTCGCGGGTGGCTGCGTCTTCCACCGCCTCACTGATAGCGATACCGAGGGAGCCGTTACTGTCGGGATGCTGGGCGAGAATTGAACGACCGGCATTGGTACGGTTCGATGGGGATGGGATAACCTCGGCACCCCAGAGTTGCATCATGCTCTTGCGGTAGGGCTTCTGGTTGTAGGACACCTTGACCATATAAACGGTACACTCCAACCCGAACATCTGACAGGCCAGGGAAATGGATGATCCCCATTGGCCGGCGCCGGTTTCGGTGGCAATACGTTTGGTGCCGGAAATCTTGTTGTAATAGGCCTGCGGAACAGCGCTGTTGGGCTTATGGGAGCCGGCCGGGGAACCGCCTTCATACTTGTAGTAGATTTTCGCCGGGGTAGCGAGCACCTTTTCCAGGCGATGGGCGCGGTACATGGGCGCCGGACGCCACAGCTGGTAAATATCGAGAACTTCCTGCGGGATATCGATCCAGCGCTGGTTAGACACCTCCTGCTCAATCAAGGGCATGGGAAACAGGGGGAGCAAATCATCGGGAGAGACCGGTTGCATGGTGCCGGGATGAATTACCGGTGCCAGAGGGCCTGGCATGTCGGGAATAATATTGTACCATTGGCGTGGAATCTGTGATTCCGGAAGGATGATCTTGGTCTGCATGGGGTCTCCTTGCACTATGTCAGCTTTGTCACTGTTCAACGCAGAAAAAATTGTCGATAGAAATAATGATTCAAGGACTTAACAGCTTCATTGGATAGCACGTAACGCCAGTAAAAACAAGGTTGCACAGCACCTTCAATGGTTGAAAAAAGTACCTGATTACAGACCTAAAGATTCATCAATCAGTCAATTTTTACCCCTCATCTGAGGTTTTGGGATGACCGATAGCAATACACAGGCAATCCGCCTCAGCGTAGATAGCTGAACCGCTGCATACCCTCCCCTTCACCAGCACTTTACGCCCACTCATGGAAACCACTTCGCTCTCGACCGTCACCACAGTTTGCAGCGGCAACAGGTTACGAAAACTGACATTGAGGTTGGCAACAACTACCGCGTGACCTGCAGCCCAGCCGGTTAAACCCAGCACCTCGTCAAGCACCGCCGCTATCGCGCCACCGTGAGCATGACCGGGCGGCCCCTCGGTTTCCGGACCAAACCACACCCGCGCTTTGAGCTGCTGAGCGGCATCACGATAATAGCGGATGCGAAAACGCTCCCCGTGTGGATCACCGGAAATAAATCGCAACGAACTACCCACCAGGGCCGGCGCATCAAAAGCGGTCCAGTTGGATTCCCCGCGCAAATCGACTGCCATACCATCCGCTTTGGCCATTGTTGTGTCCATAAGCAACCCTTTCGTTGTGAAAAAAAAGGGCCAAAGCTGCTGTCAGCTAAAGCCCTTGTTTTTATTGGAGCGGGAAACGGGATTCGAACCCGCGACTCTCAGCTTGGGAAGCCAGCAAATACAGTTTTCCGCAATTTTCCCCACCATTCCCAAACACCATTTTTTAGCCTTTACTTTCAAGCATTTATAATCTAACCTTAAACCTGTTTCGACCCTTAATTTCCTATAGCATCCTGATAAAAAGGGACACCCAAAGGGACACCCAAGCGGAGGCACCATGCCCATAAACGACCTTCAGCCTACATCTGAAAAAGGTGTTTTTTACCGAACCGAGCCCGGCAGGAAAAACGGCATCAAATCGGATCGGCAGTTTATCATAGTCTACAAATTGGACGGCAAAAAATATCGCGGTGTCATTGGCTGGGAGTCAGAAGGGTGTCGCGTATCTGCTGCACATGACAAGATCAGGGAATTCAGGCGCAACCATCGTAACGGTCACGGTCCTGTTAGTCTGGCCGAAGAACGCGAACTGGCAGAGTACCAGAGGCGTGAAAAAGAACTGGCAGAGTCAAGCAAACCGACCTTTGCGTTCTTGTGGCGTGAATACAGTAAAACCCTGAAAAAGTCCCTCGGATCAGATAGGGCCAATTTCAACCATCACCTGACCACCATCGCCGATAAAACACCTGACGAAATTGTTAGTCTGGATATTGAAAGAATACGTCGCAACCTTCTGAAAAACAATCGTTCACAGCAGACGATCAAGCACGTTCTTACCTTGATTAACCGCCTTGTGAATTTTGGTCTCAGTCAGTCGCCGCCCTTGTGCCCACCGCTGAAATTTAAGATCAAGTCCCCACGTTTCGACAACACCAAAACCGAAACCTTGACGCCCGACGAACACCGCCGTCTGCTGGTTACGATTGAAACCGACCTGGCATCGGACCCCTGGACAGGTCGCGCCATGCTGCTGGCCCTGACTATGGGTTTACGCAAGGGGGAGCTGCTGCGCCTCCAGTGGCGCGACGTTGACCTTGATTTTGGCTTTTGTGAGCTGCGCGACACCAAATCAGGCAAAACCCACAAAGTCCCCATCAACGAGGCCGCCAGACAGATTTTTAAAGCGTTACCACGCACCGCAAACCCCTATGTTTTCGCCGGTCGAACCGACGACAACGGCCACCATCACCCGCGCCAAAACTTTCAGAAGGGAGCAAATCGCATACGCGAGGCCGCACAATTACCGGAAGGTTTCAGGCCTTTTCATGGCTTGCGTCATCATTTCGCCACCACCTTGGCAAATGCCGGAACCCCCCTTTATACACTCCAGCGATTATTGACCCACGCGAGCCCGGCCATGACACAACGCTATGCACATTTGACCGACGAGAGCTTAAAGGCCGCAAGTGAAACCGCCGGGCAACTCGTTACAGCAGTATCATCCGACGCCACCAGCACAACCACAATAAACGGGGACCACTAACATGGCACCACTATCAGCAGCAGAACGGCAACGTCGCTACCGTTACAACCGCCCCACCGCTGGCGAAAACGGAGAGCGCCGTCTTAATACCTGGATCAGCACCGCCGCCGCCCTTGCCCTGCGTCGTATCGCTGCGCATGAAGGTATCAGCCAACGTGCCACCCTGGAGCGTCTGATTCTCGCCGCTGACGACGCCAAGCTTACCGCGTTACGCAGTAACGAAGCCGCCTGGCAGCAGTATCTGGACAGAGGCACCACCCGAACAACGAGGAGGAACCACTAACATGACACCAGCACAGCAGCAGGAGGTCATCAGCCTATGAATAAAATAGAAACGATTGAAAGAAATGACCCTGAACTATGCAGGAGACTGCTAGACCCCGACATAAGGAAGGTTGTCGAAATTTATCAAGACGCCGACCCCGATTTTCAACGCTGGATATTCCAGCACATTATGAAAATCAGAAATTCCAAGAAGGCAACCACCAGCAGCAACAGATAACCGTTAAAATTTCGCCCGGCTAGATCGACGGATCGAAAAGGCGGCACCCTACCGCCCCCGCCGGGCATCCTCACATCAGGGAGCACTAGGGAGTGCTGACCATGTTAAAAATATGCTTGGATGAAAACCTTAATATCTGGACCGTTGCCGATGAATGCGCCAAGGAGTTTCCAGAAACAACCCGCTTTTTGTGGCTGGTTGCAATGGCAAAAGCAATTTACGCAGAACCGCCCGCGCTCAAACTGGAACCTGACGAAACTTGGGACAAGGTTACAAACACCAATAGAAAACGGTTCACACAGTCGCCGAGGATAAGTCTTGATGGCGAAGTTTGGGGATATCGAGAAACTGCCACGCAAAGAAATCACCGCCGCATGGCTGAACAAATGACTAACCCCCCGGAAGTGATTCGTGAAAAATACGACCCTGATAATTCTCCCTTGAAAAAACTGACCGAGCCCCTCACATCGACAAAAGAACCCCCTGGAATAAATGCAAGAACATTCAAAGAGAAGATTCACCGCGAGCACTTCCGCGCCTGGTGCTTGTCTGCTGGCTATGACTTGCCTCGGTTCTGGTTCGGATCGAAAACGGTCGCTCCGACAGAACAGACACCACCACCAGCGGAACAAATGGAGGCACTGAAAAAAACGGCACATGAAAAGGCTGTTGAGTATGCAACGACAGCGCGAGAGGGCAGCATCCCTATTCATGTCATCATCAAACACATTGAAGATGAGTATGCATTTAAAGGGACAACCCTTCACGATATTATCTGGCCGGAGCGCTCCAGCATATCCGGCGCAAACAAACGCAAGCGGTTAAGCGATTACAGAAAGTGCAAGCGTAACAATCAGTAACACCCCGTTACATTCAAAAAAAATATCATCAAGGCGTAACATGCTGATTATTCATAGCTGTTGCGCCTTTTTTTTGTGTTTTTTTGCTT
>JAHYIY010000023.1 GCA_019429255.1 Desulfuromonadales bacterium
ACAGCCTGGATCCTGCGATCGGCGTGCAGGATGATACAGATATCTTTCTATTTCACAAAAGGTAGGGTGACCTTTTCGGCATCCTTGGCGCTCCGGCGGATTTCAATCTGCCATGACTTTCCGGTGGCTGCTGACTGGCTGTCAACCAGAGCAAGTGCGATTCCCTGTTTTAACGTCGGTGAACTGGTGCCGCTGGTGACAAATCCAACTTCGCGGCCGTCGCACAACACCGGATACCCCTGGCGTGGAACGCCTGGAACCGTCAGTTTAAGGCCGATCAGTTGACGCTGGATACCCAGTTCGCGGGCTTTGTGCAGTGCCGCGCGGCCGACAAAATCCCCCTTGTCAAGTTTGGTAATCCACCCGAGACGCGCTTCGAGGGGCAGGATTTCTGCTGAAAGTTCATGACCGTACAATGCGTAGCCTTTTTCCAGCCGCAAGGTGTCGCGTGCACCAAGACCACAGGGGATCAGCCCCAGGGGGGATCCGGCCCGCATCAGCGCCTGCCACAGCGCTATGGTAGAATCTGCCGGGCAGTACAACTCAAAGCCGTCTTCCCCGGTATAGCCGGTGCGGGAAATCACCAGGTCGATGCCGGCCACCGTTGCCGCAGTGAAATGATAATAGCTCAATTCATCGAGATTGACGGAGGTCAGTGGTGCCAGAATGGACTGGGCCTGCGGCCCCTGCAGGGCGAGCAGGCCATAGTGGTCGCTGTCGTCGGATATTGTCAGATCGGCATAGTTACCTGATGTGGCCAGGGACAGCAGCCAGGCCAGATCTTTACTGATGTTGGCGGCGTTGACGCAGAGCATGAAGCGTTCGCCAGTGAAGCGATAGAGGGTCAGATCATCGACCACGCCACCATGCTCATAGCACAGGGCGCTGTACTGAACCTGTCCGTCAGTGAGTCTGGTCAGGTCATTGGTGGTGACATACTGAAGAAATTCCTGGGCGCTACGGCCGCTGACTTCGATCTCCCCCATGTGCGACACGTCAAATAGCCCTGCTGCGGTTCTGACCGCCTGGTGTTCGGCGATCACGCCGCTGTACTGCACCGGCATGTCCCAGCCACCAAAATCAACCATCCGTGCTTTAAGTTGCCGGTGTACAGCATTCAAGGGAGTTTTTTTCATTCATATCCTCCTGATGTCGACCACAGATTCCTCATGGTAACTATTCAGCTGTAGTTCTGGGGGCAGGATCACCGATCTCATGCTCAACAGTTACATCCTTTTTAGCAAATCTCCGGAACATCTGTATATCTTTTCTTTGCTGATGATTAAAAAAGGGATAGGTGTTCCTGCGGGGCATCAGGCTCGGGTGTGAAGCAAAAATGACAGACACCGGCAACCCTGTAACGTAAGGGTGGGGCGATGTCTGTCATTGTTCTGTTTGATGAAGCTCACTGTGCTGATTTTAGCCCTTAATAATCAGCTTGTTCAGTTCAGCCTGTTCCTGAAGCAGTTGCTTGATGCGCTCACCGTTGACCTGGGCGACGATGATTTCACCGACCTCGGTACGGATATCGCTGAACAGTCCAAGGGCCTGCATTCCCTCGGCCAGACGGTGGTTGTCTTCCGTCGGGGTGACGTAATGAACCGACACTGCCTTGTAGCGATGAATCAGAAACAGGGTGATCAGGGACATCAGGCGTTTCTTGCGAAAATCGGAGCGAAAGGTGTTCTGGTCACGGATAGACAACATGTTGCGCCCACGACGATCCTGAAGAACAGCAAAGACGATATTTGCTGTGATGTCCTCTTTAGACATCACCTTCAGTTCCAACAACTCGGATCCGGCGGTATGGGGGCGTAAAGCAATGCGCAGGTCGCCGCCGAGACCATAATGGTCGGTCCACATCTTCAGCCATTCTTCGAGCCGTCGGGTGGGCACTTCGATTTCGATCAGGTGCTGGAATTGGGTTGAACCTTTACCCATCGCCTTGGTGGTAGCGGTGCCACCGGTAACCGCCATCAGGGCGGCGTCGGAGCGGGGGCCACCGACGTAGGTTTGCGGCGTTTTGTATGGCGAATTGACCAGGCGCAGCTTGCGTTGCAGGCGGGCCAGAGCTAACATGCCATCTTCCTTGAGGGCCTGGGCGAACTCTTCACCCGCCATGCCGTCGACCTGATGGCCGCCATAGGTGATAAAGTTGAAGACAAAGCCCATTTTCCCCAGTTCAACCGGGAACTGGCGCATATCCTCTTCGCTCATGCCGGTACTGTCCCAGTTAAAGGATGGCGACAGGTTATAGGCCAACATCTTATCAGGATAAACGGCATGGATGGCATCGGCAAAGATTTTCGCGTCGTGCAGATCGGCGGTTTTGGTCTCCATCCAGATAATATCGGCAAAGGGGGCAACCGCCAGTGACTTGGCGATGGCGTAAGGAATGCCACCCTGGACCTGGTAATAGCCTTCAGGGGTGCGGGCGATATCGCAGTTCCAGACGATATTGAAGCCCATGCCCCGGGCCTTTTCACGACACTCCTCAACCGAAGCAGTTCCGACAAAGGCGTACCACTCATCGATGCTCATGGGCAGCTCAGCCCCTTCATCAAGGTGAAAGGTCATGACATCGGCAACGGCGTCACCGTAGGTCTTCATGTTGGCGTCCATCTGCCACATATCGAGCAGGCGGGTTGCCGCATTGTCGAGGGCATTATTGATATCCAGGGTGGAGTGTGATGGCAGGGTGTTGATCAGTCGGTCAATTTCTTTCGACAGGCCGGATTTGTCCAGCCATGCATCCGCTGCGCTATAAGCAGTATCCGAAATCCGGTACATCAGGTGACCGTTAATCTCGGTAATGCCTTTGTTGAAGAACTGCCGCATCACCGCCAGAAAGGCCACCTTGTAGCTGGGGACATTGACCTGGGTTGCGCCAAGGATAAAGCGGTGATCGCGTTCATCGCCCCGGCCATCGAGGAAGGTCGCGGCTTCAGCATCGGTCCGGGCAACGATAATCCCGCTGACTTTCATCAGGTCCAGCTGGAAGCGGGCGGCATTAAGGCGTTTGATCTGTTCATCTACCGGTACCAGAACCTTGCCGGCCTGATGACCACATTTTTTAACCCCCGGCTTCTGATCCTCAATGTGGTAACCGGGAACACCAGCTTCAACAAAGCGGCGGATCAGATTACGCACATGGGCATCGCCACCATGGCCGGTATCGGCGTCGGCAATGATGAAGGGACGGTAATCGATCTCGGGAATCTGTTTCTTTTCTTCATCGCTCATGCGCAGTCGCAGGAAATACTGATTGCGATCTGCCGCCAACAGTGCCCGTACCAGTGGTGCGGCTTCATCGGGAACCTGGCTTAAGGGATAACTGGCAAGGTCCGGTCCGGGATCTTCCTGCTTGGAGCCTTTGGCAGAGGTTGCCCAGCCCCCCAGATAAATACCCTCAATCCCCATGCGCTTGATGGTCACCGCCTGTCCCGGCGAGTAAGGGCCGAAGGTTGTAATTGATTGACCGGCTTCGAACATTTGGCGCAAGCGCGGATAAAACGCCTCTGCTGCGTCCCGGGCAATCGTGTATTCAACGGCAATAGTCCCGCGCTGTTCCACGATCTGTTCAGCGGTATACAGTCGGGTGATGCCCGCGAACCGGGGTGAAGCAAACCAGGCTTTGGTTGCGACTACTTCATCTTTGAATGTGCTCATGTTGGTCTCCTCTGCTAGTCTTCATCACTATTTGCTGGGCAGCGTATCCAGATTTTCCGTGATGCGTCTGCCCTCTTCTTGAAAAGTATTGAAATAAAGGGCGATCCGCTCTTTGGCGGTGTCGATATTCATGTTGTTCAGGTTGATATTCAGCAGGTCGATAAACCAGGGAACCTTGGTCGGATCCTGTACGTAGGCTTCAACAATGGCCCGGGAAATCGGCAGGGTGGTGGTTTTCGAGTGGTCGTAGACATCACGATTGTCGGCCGCAAGCAGCTTGGCATATTCTTCCTCGAGGAGGCGTTCAAATATTTCCATGGTGAACACATCACCGGCCCGCAGACCGGTTTCGGCATCATCCTCGGTCAGTGCCGCGCCCTTGTGAATCCACTCCCAGAGGATGCTCAGACGAATCTCTCCGGTCGCCATATCTTCCATCAGGTAGAGAATGTCATCGTTGCCGAAAAAGTCGGCAGGCTTCAGCGCCGCCGCCTGCAGTCCCTGGCCGAAGGCGTTACCATATTGCAGGGCGACGCTCAGCAGGTTGCGTGCCCCGCGAATGGTACGTGGTGCCGGCTCCAGCAATGTCAGTCCGGCGGCATCTTCTGCGGTGTAGGTAAGACGCGGGAAGGGTCGTCCCATCTGGTTGGCTTCGCCCACTTCTTCCCACACCGGGCGGATGATATGGGCCATTTTCCAGTGGGCAATCCACTTGCCGCTGGCTCCTTGCTGCTGTTCACGCACGGCTCCGGCACGGGCCTTGGTCATGCTGCCGGTTACTCCAGCTTCCGATCCCACTGGAATGTTGGGTTCCATCCCCCCCTGCCAGAGGGCATAGTTACCGTTTTTATCCGGCGTATTAACGGCACGGCGCACCCGGTCTTCGTAGTTGCGCATGTAGCCGTAAGTCATGACGATGGATTCGATATTCGGATTAATGAAGTCGGGGTCCCAGCAATTGGAATCGGAGACACTGTTGATATAGTCCCAGCGACCGGTGTTGAAGCCGACAAAATGCCGCCCCAGTGCCGCGCGGATTTCCATCAGCTGGAAGGTTGCCTCAAGCTGTTCTACCAGCACATAGGTTTTGATGGTTCCTGCGGCAAGACCCAGATGGGTTTCAAGGGCGGTGAGGAGCCGGTTCCAGAATCCGGCTTCTTCGGCTGTCTGGATTTTGGGCAGGTACAGAACGATGGACGAACCTGCCGCATGCAACTTCTTGTGGTTATTGACGACATAGAGTGTCATGTCGACGATGGACGCGGAGAATGATTGTCCATTCAATCGAACGTGACGATCATCCAGGTGCAGACCGCGCGCCCTGAATATTTTGGTGGTAAAATCCAGCTGCATGCGCCAGTCGGTGATGATATCGCGGCCGAAGAAGCCTCGGGCCCAGCTGTTCATTTCCTGGGCAACGGACTCGGCAACCTCAAGGAATTGCGGGTCCCGGGCGATGGCCAGTTTGAGACTGCGCTGGTTATCGAGGGACAGGGTGCGCGTTTGCCCCAGGGCATCTTCACCGTCAAACATCCAGCCGTCAGCTCCGGACAGCAGGGCGTAGGCGACATTGCGCAGACTTGATTTGATCGGAACCCCGGGTTTAGCCGCCGGACCGGTTCCCTGCAGCCACTGACGCTGAAGATCGTGCGGGATCACTGCGCCGACGAAGTTGCCGTCGCGGGCATCCTGAACGCGGATGCCGGTGCCTCTAATCTCGGACTGTGGATCCAGAAAGCCGATTTTCCGTCCTTCTTTCATGCGTATCAGTCGCCGCCGGGTGCGCTCGTCCATCAGGCGTTTCTGCTCGGCATCGAATTGTGCCATGAAGGCCAGGGCTGCCAGTGCTTCGGGTGTGTAGATGTCAGCATATTCCTGTTCAAGGCGATCACGGATCTGTAATTCAACGGTTCCGGGGGTGCTTCTACTCATGAATTTCCTCCTTCTGCGGGTCAGGGATACGAAGAAAAAAATCGACGCGATTTGTAACCATTGCCATAAACTATGTGGTAACAAAGACCATTTAGTGTTCTCAGGTCAAGCCCTTAGATAAAAAAAGAACACCTTTTTAAATTATTTTTTATCAATTTTTAATGATAGTGAAATTGCCGTTTTAAGCTAAAGTCCACTAAAGTAGTCATATTTGTTGTAATAATAGGTTTTCTCGCGCTTTTTGTGGTTTTTCCCATTTTTAGTCAGATCAAACCTTCCCGAAGTGAAAGTTGATAACATGATTTTACTTTTATTCGACAATAGGGATAATTGGTCCCGCCGAAAACACTGGAGGAGTATCCGTCGGTCTTCTGACGGGAGTCTTGACCGCATCCACTGCTGCCGTCACAGATGCTGCGGGCAATCTGCACCCCCGGCAGATCCAGGTCTGTTACTATGGTAAATTGATCGATTCATTTATGCGAAAGAGGAGAAAACATGCATATCACAACCTTCCATCCCCCTCAGCGAACCCTTATGGGTCCCGGCCCATCCGATGTCAGCCCGCGTGTCCTTGAAGCGCTGGCGCGACCGACCATTGGTCATCTTGACCCGCGTTTCATCGATTTGATGGATGAACTTAAGCACCTCATCCAATATGCTTTTAAAACCGGGAATGCCTTGACCATGCCGGTTTCTGCTCCGGGTTCAGCGGGGATGGAATGCTGTTTCGTCAATCTGGTTGAACCCGGCGACAAGGTGATCGTCTGTCAGAACGGAGTGTTTGGCGGCAGGATGAAAGAGAACGTTGTGCGCGCCGGTGGGACGGTTATTGCTGTAGATGATGAATGGGGAAAAGCGGTTGATGCCAACAAGCTTGAGGCCGCCCTCAAAGCCAATCCTGATGCCAGGATTGTTGCCTTCGTCCAGGCTGAAACCTCTACCGGAGTCCTTTCCGATGCACCAACCCTGACCGCCCTGGCCCGTCAATTCGGCTGTTTGACCATCGTCGATACAGTAACGGCCCTGGGTGGGGTTCCGCTACTGGTTGATGAGTGGGGTATTGATGCGGTTTACTCCGGGTCGCAAAAGTGCCTTTCCTGCGTTCCCGGTCTTTCGCCGGTCAGTTTCAGTGCCGCCGCGCAGGAAAAAATCACCAGCCGCAAGCAGCCGGTTCAAAGCTGGTTTCTTGATCTCAACCTGGTGATGGGTTACTGGGGACAAGGGGCAAAGCGCGCTTATCACCATACGGCTCCGGTCAACGCTCTCTACAGTCTGCACGAGGCCCTGTTGATTCTGCGTGAAGAGGGGATTGAAAACGCCTGGCAACGCCATCAATATCACCATCATGCGCTGCGTTCCGGCTTTGCAGCTATGGGCCTGGAATTTCTTGTTACGGAAAATGAACGACTGCCGCAATTGAATGCGCTAGTTATTCCTGCCGGTGCAGATGATGCAGCAGTCCGGTCCCGGTTGCTGCAAGAGTATCAGCTGGAAATTGGTGCCGGCTTGGGTGTTCTGGCCGGCAAGGTCTGGCGGATCGGGTTGATGGGGCATAGCTGCAACCAGAAAAATGTTCTCTACTGCCTGGGAGCAATGGATGCGGTTCTTGGCCACATGGGGGCCGAAATCAAACAGGGCGCCGGCGTCAAAGCGGCCATGAATTTCTATTCAGCTGCCTGCTGAATAGCCCGGTTCCACGACAGTCACATCATCAGGGCGACAGAAAAGGTTCTGTCGCCATTGCTGTTGACCCCGCTTGCACATGTCTCTAAAATGAGGGGTTGTGCGAACAATAAGCGGTTGCGCAGACCGTCACATGAATCAACGAATTCCGGCACATTTTTGTCGGATGGAGATAGTGCAATGGCAATAAGACAAATCCTCCACTACCCTGAGCCGCTGCTCAAACAGAAATCGCAAGCGGTGACGGTGTTTGATGAAACCCTGAAACGGCTGGCGCAGGACATGGTCGAGACCATGTATGATGCGCCCGGTGTTGGTCTGGCGGCACCCCAGGTTGGTGAACTGCTGCGCTTGATTGTGCTGGACTGCTCAGGCTCTGATGAACCGGCCGATCTGGTTGTTGCTGTCAATCCGGAAGTTATTGCCGCCCAGGGAGAGTCCTACGAAGAAGAGGGATGCCTGTCGATTCCCGGTTTTTGCACAGCGGTCAAGCGTCATCAGGAGGTCACCCTGAGATATCAGGACCCGACCGGGCAGGTTCATGAGCGTCATGCTGACGGACTGCTGGCGATTGGCATTCAGCACGAAATCGATCATCTTGAGGGGATCCTCTTTGTCGATCGCCTGTCACCGCTGAAACGCTCGATCTTCAAAAAAAAATATCTGAAAATGCTCAAAGAACAGGAAAATGAACATGAAGCCTGAGCAGATCCGCACCGTCTTTATGGGCACTCCGGAGTTTGCCCTGCCGACTCTGCAGGGGCTGCTCGACGCCGGCGTCAATCTGGTCGGGGTCTATACCCAGCCGGATCGTCCAAAAGGGCGTGGCAAGAAGCTGGCGGCGTCACCGGTCAAGGAGCTTGCCCTTGCCCACCAGTTGCCGGTGTTTCAACCTGAGCGTCTGCGTAAACCCGAAGCGGTGGAGGAATTGCGCCGGCTGGCCCCCGATCTGATCGTGGTGGTGGCTTATGGTCAGATCCTGCCCAGGTCGGTGCTCGAAATTCCGCGCTTTCAGTGTATCAATGTTCACGCTTCGCTGCTCCCCAAGTATCGTGGTGCCGCCCCGATCAACAAGGCGATTGTCGATGGTGAAAATGTGACCGGGGTGACCACCATGCTGATGGATGTGGGGCTCGATACCGGCGCCATGCTGGTCAAGCGCAGCACGCCCATTGGCCCTGCTGAAACTGCCGGGGAAGTACACGACCGCCTTGCCCTGCTTGGGCGTGAAGCGATGGAAGAAACCCTGCAGCTGATTTGCGCCGGTCAGTTGTGCCCGCAAGAGCAGGACGATGCCTTAAGTACCTATGCACCAATGATGAGCAAGGAAGATGGCCTCATCGACTGGAACCGTAGCGCCCGCCAGATTCATAATCAGGTGCGCGGCCTCGATCCCTGGCCTGGTGCCTATAGCTATCTGAACGGTCAGATGCTCAAAATCGCCTGTACCGGCATGAGTGAAGAGGGCTCCGGCGCACCGGGGGAGGTATTGCGCGCCGAGGCCACAGGAATCATTGTTGCCTGTGGACAGGGCACACTGATAATCGGTGAACTACAGTTGCCGGGCAAAAAACGTCTGACCGCGCGTGAGTTCCTCAGCGGTTATCCGCTGCCGGTAGGCACCCGTCTAGAGTCCACCGCTGCCACCCCGATTGACCCTGAAGGATAATTATCCCCTTGATACGCCCCTCCCAACAGGACGCCCGTTATATCGCTTACACTGTGCTGCTGCGCGTAGCCGATGGTGCCTGGTCTGATCTGGTCCTCGACAGTGAATTGAAGCGCTGTACCCTTGACCAGCGCGACCGGCGTTTTGTCACCGAACTGGTGTATGGCGTGCTGCGCTTGCGCGGGCGGATTGACTTTGCCCTCAGTTGTTTTTGCAACCAACCCTTGCCGCGTTTGCAAAGTGAGCTCCAGTGGCTGCTGCGCATCGGCGCTTATCAGTTGTTGGAGATGGATCGGGTGCCGGCCCACGCAGCAGTCGATGCTACTGTCGAGTTGGCGCGCAAACTTGGATTGGCCAGTCTCACCGGCATTCTCAATGGCGTGCTGCGTGCCCTTGACCGCGGGCGCGATGACATCCCCTGGCCGCAACCGCAGCAGGTTCGCCCCTATCTGGAGCGGGTCTGCAGCCTGCCGACCTGGCTGGCGAAAGAAGTGATGCGTCTGCTCCCCAATCAGCAGGCGCGCGCCCTCGGCGAGGCTCTGGCCCAGCCGGCGCGCCAGAGCGTTCGCGTTAACACCCTCAAAACCGATCGCGACAGTTTCCTCGAGCTCCTTTGCGCCGCCGGTCACGAGGCGAGTGCTTGCACCTTTGCGCCGGAAGGGGTAGTACTGGAACGGCGCGGCGAACAGCGGTTGCCGGGGGATGACGAAGGGCTCTACCAGGTTCAGGATGAAGCCAGTATGCTGATGGCGCACCTGCTTGATGCCCGTCCCGGTCAGAACATTCTCGATGCCTGTGCCGCGCCCGGTGGCAAAACCACCCATCTGGCAGCGCTGACGGCGAATCAGGCCGAGATCGTCGCCGTCGATAAGTCACCCCAACGGGTCAAGCTGATTGAGCAGGGAGCGCGCCGCTTGGGGTGCAGCCATATCAGCGTCCACGCCTGGGACATGGCGGTAGCGGCTGATTTTCTCACCCCTGAAAGTTTCGATCGGGTGCTGCTTGATGCCCCCTGCAGTGGTATTGGCGTGCTGCGACGCAACCCGGAGGGGCGCTGGAATAAAACCGCCGCCGACTTGCGCCGGTTGGCCAGGTTACAGCAGCGCCTGCTCGCACAAACGGCGACACTGGTGCGACCCGGTGGTTTGTTGCTCTACTCGGTCTGCAGCTTCAGTCACATCGAGTCGGATGATGTGATCGATAATTTTATCGCTGAACACCCAAACTTTACCCTGGATCCCTTGCCCGCACAGTTGCCGGCGCACTGGGCGCCATTGTTTACCCCTGTTGGAACCCTGCGCACCTACCCCCATTGTCATGACGGGATGGACGCATTTTTTGCCGCGCGGTTGCGCCGCAGAGAGTAAAATAGCAAGGATATCACCATGATGAAAATTGCCCCCTCGATCCTGTCTGCCGACTTTTCCCGCCTTGGTGACGAAATCCGCGCCATTGAGCAGGGGGGAGCCGATTACGTTCACATCGATGTCATGGACGGTCATTTTGTCCCCAACATCACCATCGGCCCGTTGGTGGTCGATGCCGTGCGCCGCGTCACCGACCTGCCCCTTGATGTTCATCTGATGATTGAGAATCCGGATCGCTATGTCGGTGACTTTGCCAGGGCCGGCGCTGACCTGATTGTCGTTCACGTTGAAGCAACAACCCATCTCCATCGCACCATCCAATTGATCCGCTCCCTTGGTAAGAAAGCGGGCGTCTCCCTTAATCCGGCGACCTCTCTGTCAACCCTCGACATGATCTTGCCCGATCTCGACCTGGTGTTGCTGATGACGGTCAATCCCGGTTTTGGCGGTCAGTCGTTTATTGAAAACTGTCTGCCGAAGATTGCGCAACTGCGTCAGCGCATCGACCAGCTCGGCATGCCGATTGAGCTGGAAGTTGATGGCGGGGTCAAGATTGACAATATTGAGCGCATCGCTGCCGCCGGCGCAGATGTTTTTGTCGCCGGCAGTGCGGTTTTCGGTACCGGCGATTACGCCGCAACCATTCGCCAGTTGCGCGCTAACGCCTGCGCTGCCCGGGGCTGATTTAATCTGAAAAAACAATGGGAGAGCCTCATGCGCCGTTTTTCGTTGTTGTCATTCTCTATCGTTTGTCTGTTGTTGTCCGGTTGTGCTGCCCTGACAGGTGGCGAGACAGCCAGTCTGCCGCAAATCGCTGAGCGTTTCACCGAAGCTATGCGCTGGAAGGACTGGTATGGTGCCGCCAAGTACGTCGAGGCAGAGCAGCGTGCAGCGTTTCTCGAGCAGTTCAAAGAGGATCCCGACCTGTTCGTGGTCGACAGCCAGATCCAGAATATCCATCCTGGAGCGACCGATGGGGTTGCCGAGGTCGCTTATCAGCTTGACTATTATCGTCTTCCCTCCAGCCGGATTGAGCGCTGGACCTGGGTGCAGCAGTGGCAGAAACAACCGGGTCGTTTTGCTGCAGAAAGGGTGTGGCTGGTCAGCAATCCACCACCGCCCCTGCCGTGGAATAGATAGTACCGCCGGCAGTTACAACAATTTGTTTTTGTTTGTTTTTGTGCTTGTTTTACTGCGTTTTTCCGGGAAAATTGGCTTGATTTAAAACCCTGGTTTGTGTTATCTACCTGCATACTGTATACGATCCAGTGAGTAAAAAATCGCCAGAAAATCTGGCTTTTCCGCCCCATTGCGGGGTTCTCGATCTTCCAGTGTCAGGGCAGGTCGAAGCAGGTCAAAGGAGGCCGGTTTGTCGAAAGTTGCATTTTCCAGCTGGGGGAGACAGGTTGTTGATAATCGCCAGGGTGGCGATGCCGAAGTGCCGGTCGCCAAAAAGAAACTTCCGGTAACCTTTGATGGCCAGAAAGAAATTGCCGCCTTTATGGGCTGGGATGGCCTGATTCTCAATGACCCTAATGTCGATGTGGTTGCCATGGCGGCAGAATACGCCCGCCGGGTTCAGGAAGATTTCTGTTGTGCCAAGTGCTCACCCGGTAAAAAAGGGACCCGCGTGATGCAGGACACCATGACGCGGATCGTCTCTGGGAAGGGGCGAGAGAGCGATCTGGAAACGATCGAGCAGATTGCTGAAGTCTTGCAGAACTGCAAGTGCACCCTGTGCCCGAGTTCAGCCGTTCCCATCGTAGATACGGTCAAGCACTTCCGCGATGATTACCTTGCCTACATCAATGGCACTCCGCGCAAAGCGGTAGCCGTTGATTACAAGGTCAAACTGACCGCCCCCTGTCAGGACAAATGTCCTGCCCACATCGACATCCCTGCCTATATCGAAGCGATCAAGGACCGCCAGTTCGGCGAAGCCCTTGAGGTGATTCGTGAGAGCATGCCGTTGCCGGCAGTCTGCGGTCGCGTTTGTCCCCACCCCTGCGAAACTGCCTGCCGCCGTGCCAATGTGGATAATCCGATCAGTATCATGGTGCTCAAGCGCACCGCATCTGATTATGAATGGAAGCATCATCACCAACCACCGCTGCAGCCCAAACCGCGTAAAAGTAAAAAAGTTGCCATTGTCGGTGCCGGTCCGGCCGGTCTTGCTGCTGCCTATTATCTGGCAATGGAAGGCTATCCCTGCACCATCTATGAATCCCTGCCCGAAGGGTTCGGCGGTGGCATGATTGCAGTCGGCATACCGGCGTACCGCATGCCGCGCCATGTCCTCCAGCGCGATATCGATATTATCTGCTCCCTGGGGGTAGAAATTATCTACGATACCCATGTCGGCCGCGATATCAGTCTGACGCAACTCAAGGAAAAATTCGATGCCGTATTGTTGGCGCCCGGTGCTCATAAATCAAAACCAATGGGTGTTGAAGGGGAAAAAGACGGCTATCAGGGCTTTCTGGCCGGCGGTATCGAATTTCTGCGTGACGCCTATATGGGCAGACCGACCGGTATGGGGAAGAGGGTCTGTGTTGTCGGTGGCGGTAACACCGCGATTGACTGCGTCCGGGTGGCCCTGCGCGAGGGTGCCGACGATGCCATTCTGCTTTATCGTCGGACGCGCAAGGAGATGCCCGCTGATTCCTGGGAAATTGACGGTGCCGAAGAGGAAGGGGTGCAGTTTGAGTTTCTGATCCTGCCGAAAAAGATTATTGTTGACGATCAGCGCAAGGTCATCGGTGTTGAATGTGTGCGCATGGAGCTGGGGGAGCCGGATGACTCCGGTCGCCGCCGGCCGCAACCGGTTGAAGGCAGTGAGTTTGTCGTTGAGTGCGACACCCTGATCCCGGCCATCGGCCAGGATCCCGAGCTCTCCTTTATCACCGAGGACACCGGCATTGCCATCACCAAGTGGAACACCGTGGTGACCAAGTATGTGCCTCTTAAAAATGCTGAAGGTCGCGATTTGAACGATGCCATGGGCAATCCTCTGTCGCGGATTCTGGTCACCGATATGGACGGTGTCTTTGCCTCCGGTGATGCGGAAATCGGTCCCTTGACCGTTGTCGCCTGTGTTGGCAATGCCCACCGCGCTGCCCGGGTGATTCAGCGCTGGCTCGAGGAAGGGGAGGCCTATCTGAGCGATGAGGATTTCCACGAGGATATCCTGTCAAATCTGGGGGTGTACAATAAAGACGAGGAGGTTTCCTGGCTGGATGCTGTCGATCGTTTTCATCAGCCCGAGGTTCATGGCCGCGAGCGGGCAGCTAAAGGAAACTACACCGAGGTTGAACTCGGTTACACGGACACTGTGGCTGTACAGGAAGCTGAACGCTGCCTGCGCTGCTACCGGGTCTCGATGATTGCAATTCAATAAAAACATACAATGGCTGGGTACGGCAGTGTCTGTCATGACGTGCCGTAAATGAAGTCCGCCAGTATTCGAGGTGAACACAATATGGTCAATCTGACGATAGACGGCAAGGCGACAAGGGTCCCCCAAGGCTCAACGATACTTGAAGCTGCCCGGCAACTGAATATTCATATTCCAACCCTGTGCTGGCTGAAAAAAATCTCGACCACAGGTGCCTGTCGTATCTGTGCCGTTGAAATCACCGGCGTCGATCGTCCCATGACCGCCTGTAATACCCCGGTCAAGGAAGGGATCGTTGTCACCACCCAATCAGAATCCCTGACCCGTATTCGCAAGCAGATTATGGAGTTGATTCTGCTCAACCATCCCCTTGACTGTCCGGTCTGCGATGCCGCAGGAGAGTGTGATCTGCAGGACACCTGCTTTGAGCTGGGGGTCAATCGTCAGCATTTTCAGGCGGAGGATGTCAACCCGCCGACCATTGACCACTGGCCGCTGATTCAGCAGGTACCCTCGCGCTGTGTCATGTGTGAAAAGTGTGTCAAGGTCTGCCACGAGCTGATCGGTGCCGATGCTTTGTTTGTCAATGACAAGGGGGATCGTGCCTACATCGACAAGCGTGTTGAAAACTGTATTTATTGCGGTAACTGTGTGTCCGTCTGTCCGACCGGGACGATGATTTCCAAGCCGTTCAAGTTTAAGGCGCGCCCATGGGAACTGCGTAAAACCAAATCGATCTGCACCTTGTGCCCAAGCCAGTGCCAGATTGATATACATGTTAAAAACAATGAAATTTACCGGATCACCTCCGATGAGGCTACCACCAGTCATCAGGGGACCCTTTGTATCGGTGGATTTTTTGGTTACGGCTACGTCAACAATGACAAACGCCTGACCACGCCACGTGTTGGTGAGAAAGATGTTTCCTGGGATGATGCGCTGAGCTACCTGACTAACGAGATTAAGCGAATTAAAAAAGAGCACGGCCCGGCGGCTATTGCCGGGCTCTCTTCACCCCGTTTAAGTAACGAAGAAAACTACCTGTTTCAGAAGTTGTTCCGTGCTGCTATCGGCAGCAACAATATTGATTCAGAAGCCCGTTTTGGTGCTCTGCGTTCCTTGCGTGCCCTGAACAAGGGAATTGGTCTGCGTGGTGCCAGTAATCGTCTGGAGACGATTGGGCGTGCTGATGCAGTGCTGGTTTTCGGCGCTGATCCCAGTGCTGAAGCCCCTGCCGTTGATTGGCAGATTCAGAATGCGGTGCGCCGCGGCGAGGGCAAGCTGATTATTGCCAATATGCGTCAGATCCACCTGACCCGGTTTGCCAACAGCCAGTTGACCTATCAGCCCGGCAGTGACATCGAGCTGGCCCAGGGATTGGCAAAGTTACTGCTGGAGGGGGATTTGGTCGATCATGACTACCTCAATCGTACCGTTGAAAATCTCGATGAACTCAAAGAAGATCTGGCCAAAGTCGATCTGGATCAGATCATCAGCGCAACCGGTCTGAGTTTACAACAGTTGCAGGAGGCCGCCACACTGATCGGTAACGCCACCAACGTTGCGGTGATTTTCGGCTCCGATATTCACAAGTCTGGCAATGGTGTCGCCAAGGCGGCAGCGGTCAGCAATCTGGCCATCGTCTGTGGTGCCCTGCGCAATGAGAGCGGGCTCTACCCCCTCGACGCAAAGGGCAACACCCAGGGTCTGTTGGATATGGGTGTTTACCCCGAATCCCTGCCGGGTTATCAGTCCTACGGCGCAAACAGAGAGGGTTTTGAAAAAGCCTGGGGGTGCAAACTGCCGGATGGTGGCCTGGATGCCGATGGTATTCTTAAAGGGATCGAGGCCGGCAATATCCGTTTCCTCTATCTGGCTGCGGTCAATCCTCTGTCTTTCCCCAACAGTACACGCTGGTTTAATGCCTTGAAACAGCTGGAAATACTTGTCGTCCAGGATATCTTCCCCTCGGCTGTTACTGCGTTGGCTACGGTCCTTCTGCCGGGTGCCACTTTTGCTGAAAAAGACGGCAGCTTCACCTCCCTCGACCAGACCGTCCGTACCGTCCGTCAGGCTCTTCATCCGGTGGGTGAGAGCCGTGCCGATGCCGCCATCTTTGCTGAACTGCTCGGTCGACTGACAAATTCGCCGACCCTGTACAACCAGCATGCGGTGGTTCAGGAGGTTCAGTCCCTGACTGATCTCTACCAGGATATCTGTTTTACCCACAAGGACTGGTATGCCTGCCTGAAGCAGGGACATCAGGTGACGAACAAGAGCCTGGTTTATCAGCCGATCAGCGTTAAGGAAGAGGCAAAGGGGCTGCAATTGCTGGTGGGTTCTTCAATGAGCCATTTTGGCACGACGACAACCTTTGCGCCGGCGATCTGTGAAGTTGAACCGGAAGGCCTGCTGAATGTCAGTGCTGAGGACGCCAAAGAGGTTGCCGTGCGTGACGGTGAAAAGCTCAAGATAACGGGTATCACCGGTGTTTCTGTGGTTGCCCGGGTGAACATCTCCCCGAACATTCCTAAAGGATTGATCTACAGCAGCGCTAACTTCACCGTAGCAGGCCTTACTGGCTTGCTGGCCGATGGCGATAACCGCACGGCGGTTCAGGTAGAACGAGCCTGATCGGCGTTCGTCACATCCTGCACAAAAAAGCCCGGTTCTGCCGGGTTTTTTTGTGGCAAAAAGGATATTGCTCTGAAATGGTCAGCGTCCATTGCGCAGGTATTTCTGCACCGCGTTATTATGTTCGCGCAGGGTGCGGGAAAAGTGGTGGCTGCCGTCACCACGCGAGACAAAATAATAATAATCGGAAGTTTCCGGGAAGACTGCGGCATAGAGAGCCGGGCGTCCCGGACTGGCAATCGGCCCGGGCGGCAAACCATAGATGATATAGGTATTGTAGGGGGTAGGGGTGTTCAGGTGACGGCGGGTAATGGTGCCGGAATAATCCTCGACGCCATAGATGACCGTCGGATCGGTCTGCAGGCGCATGTTGATCGCCAGGCGGTTATGAAACACCGAAGAGATCAACGGCATCTCTGCAACCACGCCGGTTTCTTTTTCAATCAGGGAAGCCAGGGTCACATGTTGATGTAGCGACAGTCCCAGTTGGCGCGCAGCTTCACGTTTTTCTGCGCTTAGGTTGAGCTGAAACTGCTCGACCATCATGCGCAGCAGGGCGGCTTCCGTCGTGCCCGGTACAAAGTGATAGGTTTCGGGAAAAAGATAGCCTTCCAGACTGTCGGCGTCAATCCCGAGGCTGGCGATAAATTCCTGATCACGCGCAAGTTGCCATAATCGAGCTGCCTCGCCATGTCCCGATTCGACAATCCGTTCAATAATCTGCTGCAGGTTAAAGCCCTCAGGAATAGTCAGATTGACCCGGTCGACATCGCCCCGTACCAGTCGCTGCAGAATGTTTTCTGCGGTGGCTGGTAGAGCAAAGGTGTAGTGCCCGGCCTGAATCTGTTGCTCCTGGTCGTGCCATTTGGCCAGCAGGCGCAGCAATAAGGCATGGCTGATGACCCCTTGTTCTTCAAGCTGGCGTGCTACTCGCTGCAGGCTGCTTCCCGGGGTGACCTCAAGGGTTACGGTTTCAGGTGGGGTGACCGGGGTTGTCAGCAGCCACCAACCGCCAAGCGCTAATCCACAGCTGAGCAGAACTATCAGAATAATCAGGACCAGTAAAAGCCGACGCATAGATATAGAGATCTAAAAGTTAAAGCGGTTTTCCGTACCGCTCCGCAGGCGCTTGATGTTGTCTTTGTGGCGCCAGATGACAATTGCAGCGATGACCAGGGTAACAGTAAAAATCGGCCACGAGCCGGTGGTAAGATGGATCGCCGGGGCTATAGCGGCTGCGGCGGCGATGGATGCCAGAGAGATATAGCGCCAGCGCCATAAAAAAAGTACAAACACGACCAGTGCCGTCAGCACCGCCAGCGGAGAGAACACCAGAAAAATCCCGAGGGCGGTAGCGACCCCCTTGCCCCCCTTGAAACCCAGATATACCGGGTAGCAGTGGCCGACAAAAGCCGCCAATGCCACCAGCGCCAGAGCCGTTCCGGTCAAGTCAAATGCCTGCTGGGCGATGACCACCGGGACTACACCCTTAAGGCAATCGCCAATCAGCGTGATAATGCCGAGTTTGCGCCCGGCCACTCGGTAGACATTGGTCGCACCAATGTTGCCACTGCCGGCTTTGCGGATGTCTTCCTTGCCGAGCCGGCGCGTCAGGATAAGGCCGGTAGGGATGGCGCCGAACAGATAGGCACAGATGGCCAGAACAACCAGCATGTATTCATTCTCCCAAAAAGAGGGTAACAGTCTTAGCTCGCACTGCCCGGATGCTCGACGGCGATGGCTTTACGATATTCGCGGATCGCGCCGTGAAGGGCACCAGCAGCCATGTTGGAACAGTGCATTTTTTCCGGGGGCAGCCCGTCGAGGGCATCGGCAATCGTTTGATCGCTGATGTTAAGAACCTCATCCAGGGCCAGCCCCATGACCATTTCACTGGCGACCGAAGCAGTAGCAATGGCCGCTCCGCAGCCATAGATCTTGTATTTTACATCGACAATCCGGTCGTTGTCGATTTTCAGGGACAATAGCAGAGCGTCACCGCAGGAAGGCTCACCGACCTGCACCAGCACCGTCGGTTCGGCAATGATGCCGACGTTACGAGGATTGTTGAAGTGCTCCATGACTTTTTCGGTATACACAGTCTTACCCGTTGGTTCAGATGAAAAAACAACCCTGCAGGAAAAAGGGGATTTTAGCCCTGATGGTGGCGGCGCTGCAACTAAAAGTAAAAATTACGTAACTATTCACTGCTGTCCTTGCGCAGGGCCGGGGTTCTTGTCGCCATGGACGGCGACAACAAGCGGTCATGGATGACGAAAAGCTTCCCTTGACATAGGATCCCCGAGTCGGTGCTGAACAAATACAAAATTACATCTGCAGCCAGAGTTCCCCGCCTCGACAGCGACGGGCTGACAGGCGTCGTCGGTGATGTCAGCATGATAGTGTGGAGGGGAGATTGGCCAGAATCAGCGACCCCAGAAGGCTGGCGTTTCTCAAGGCAGAGATCTCGTAGACCGGATTAATCAGCAGGAACTCCTTCATGACAAATCGCAGATGGCCCTATCAGAGCACAGCGTGGTCGCCCATTTACTCGGTACGGAACAGCCCAATGGCCAGGTACAAAAAGCCAATAATGACAGCAAACATGAAGGCTAAAAAAGCAAATCGTGCCAGTAACTTAAGGGTAAACTCCCGGGTTGTCGGCGGCTTGTTATTATCCAGCACAAAGGACCAGACCAGGGATAAAGCAGCAGCAGCAAGGAATCCGAACAGGTAAACCTGAAGTATATCCATCGGTAACATCCTTCTTGTCGTTGAATAACTAAATCTGCTTATCTATTTGACCCCAGTAAATCAGAAAACAGGATATGGATTCTGCGACTACGCTTCGCTCCGCGCAGAATGACGCTCTTTCATTTCCATAAAGGTGCTTCTTTGTCATCCTGCGCGAAGTCGCAGGATCCAGATTATTAGCAGGTCGCATCGGTCGCGAACTTCTAACCGTTATGCTGGAGCGAAGTGGATAACCAAATAACTAAATTTCGGACATAACCGGCACAACACGTTCCAATATAGCACTAACGGACGAGGGCAGACAAAGGATTCATGTGTGGTAACCAGGACACTATTCACCGGCCTGTGATTTGCTCTAGCCCGTTTCTGAAATACATGCTATAGCTTGGCAGCACGAAGACCACAGGGATTGACTCGGTGGTCTTTTTCTATTGGATCCGTAAAGAGAAAGAAGCAACGATGATAACTGCGACAAACATCTGCCTGGCCTATGGCAAGCGGATTATTTTCAACAACGTCAATATCAAATTTACCCCCGGCAACTGTTATGGACTGATCGGCGCCAACGGTGCGGGAAAATCGACCTTTCTTAAAATTCTTGCCGGCGACTCCGAGCCTGACAGGGGCGAAGTCACCATCAACAAGGGGTTGCGCCTGGCGGTATTACGCCAGGACCAGTTTGCCTTTGACGAAGAAACCGTTTTCAACACGGTCATCATGGGGCACAAAAGGCTCTTTGAGGTGATGGTCGAACGTGAAGCGATCTACAGCAAGGGGGAATTCAGCGATGCCGATGGCGTCCGTTCCGGCGAATTGGAGGCGGAATTCGCCGAATTAAACGGTTACGATGCGGAATCGGAGGCCGCAGTATTGCTCAACGGTCTCGGCATCCCCGAAGCCCTGCGGCAGAAGAAGATGAAAGAACTGGAAGGTGGCGACAAGGTGCGGGTCCTGCTGGCCCAGGCCCTGTTCGGCAACCCTGATATCCTGTTGCTTGATGAACCGACCAACAATCTGGATTTGAAATCGATTCAATGGCTGGAGGAGTTTCTCGGTCGCTTCCAGAATACGGTAATTGTCGTTTCCCACGACCGGCATTTTCTCAACCAGGCCTGCACCCATATTGCTGATATCGATTTCGGCACCATCCGTACCTACGTCGGCAACTATGATTTCTGGTATGAAGCCAGTCAGATGGTTCTCAAACAGAAGCAGGATGCCAACAAAAAGGCGAGTGACAAGGCCAATGAACTCAAGGAGTTTATTGCTCGCTTCAGCTCCAACGCTTCCAAGGCCAAACAGGCAACGTCACGCAAAAAGCTCCTCGACAAACTGGAGATCGATGATTTACCGACCTCTTCACGCAAATATCCCTTCATCATCTTCAGGCCGGAGCGCCCCTGCGGCAATATCATTCTCGAAGTCACCGACCTGAGCAAAACCATTGACGGAGTCAAGGTGCTCGATCGCTTGAACCTGATCGTCAACAAGGGGGACAAGATTGCGTTTGTCGGTGGTAACAGTCTGGCCAAGACTACCTTGTTCCAGATTCTGGCCGGCGAGCTGGAGCCGGACAGCGGCAGCTACCGCTGGGGCGTCACCATCACTCATGCCTATTTCCCTAAGGAAAACAGCAGTTATTTTGCCAAAGAGATGAGTTTGATTGACTGGTTGGGGCAGTTCGCCCCGAGCGAAGGGGAGAGCTTTGCCCGCGGTTATCTTGGCCGTATGCTCTTCTCCGGCGATGAAGCGACCAAGGCAACGACGGTGTTAAGCGGTGGCGAAAAAGTTCGCTGTATGCTCGCGCGGATGATGCTGACCAACGCCAATGCCCTGCTTTTCGATGAGCCGACCAACCACCTCGATCTGGAATCGATCACCGCCCTGAACAACAGTCTGATCAGCTTTCCTGAAGTGATCCTGTTTACCTCCCATGACCATAAGTTTGTCGCGACAACCGCCACCCGTATTGTTGAACTGACCCCGAACGGGGTTATCGACCGGGTCATGAGCTTTGACGAATATCTCGACAATCCGGACATCGCCGCCCTGCGGGCCAGGCTGTGCCAGGGTGTTGTCGATTTAAAATTATAGGTGATTATTCAGTACCTAGGGAAACTTAAAAGAAAAAGCCTGCAATGGGTATGCTTGAACGCTGCGAAAATTGTTTGAGCGAAGCGAGTTCTTTTCGCAAGAGAAAACATACCCATTGATAGGCGCTCGTTATACTTAAGCTGAATAGTTACAATTATAGAAGGAAATCACGCGTGGCCCTGCCCTGGAAAACCCTTGATCATGTTTTGACCGAGAGCGGTGAAACCCTCGAACTGCGGCAACGCGGCACCGGGGATTTTCTCATCACCATTGGTAACCAGATCCTGATGAACAGCAAAGCCCAACGCTCGGAAATCGCCCTGGGCACGCTCGGCTGTCAGGGCCTGCAGCAGCACCCCGCTCCGAAAGTGCTGGTCGGCGGGCTGGGGATGGCCATCACCCTGCGCGCCGTGCTCGATCAGCTTCCCGCTACGGCACAGGTGATTGTCGCGGAGTTGAACCCCATCGTTCACACTTGGTGTCTCGGCCCGCTGGCTGAATTAACCGCTGCCGCGACCGCCGACCCGCGGGTTGAGGTGGTGATCAGCGATGTTGCCGAGCTGATTCGCCGGTCTCCGGCAGCCACTTTTGATGCCGTCATCCTCGATCTCTATCGTGGCCCTCATCCCCGCACCGATGGTTGCAATGATCCGCTCTACGGCAGCCACGCGATTGAACGCACCCGCACCTCCTTAAAGCCGGGGGGAACCCTGGCCGTCTGGGGAGAAAATCCCGATAGCGCCTTCGCACAGCGTCTTGCTGCTGCCGGGTTTTCTGTCCGGGTTGAGCGCCCCGGTAAAGGTGGTTATCGCCATGCCGTCTGGGTGGCCCGAAAAAAAGGATAACCAGTGGAAATATTTGATTTGAATGGACGCCCCTTTGTCGAACTCTGCGATCTGCTTAAGTTGACGGGAGCATGTGCGAGTGGCGGCAGCGCCAAACTGGCGGTCGCCGCCGGAGAAGTGAAGGTTGACGGCCAGGTCGAGCTACGTAAACGCTGTAAAATCCGCACCGGTTGTATCGTTGAATATGGCACAGAGCGGCTAAAAGTTGTTTAGCTTCCTGCGTTTCCGTCCTTAAAAAAACCGTATCTGTTCAGCACCGGATCTTCGGATCCGATGTCAAGGGACGCGATTGTTTCCCGTTGGGTCATCCATAACCGCTTGTTGTCGCCATTCATGGCGACAAACATCCCTGCCACAGGACCCCTGACCCTGCGCAAGGATAGTGCTGAATAGTTACAAAAAACCATCATAACGGGTGAAAGATCAGGGCCGCTGAATTGATACAGTGGCGCTTGCCCGTCGGCAGGGGCCCGTCATTAAACACATGCCCCAGGTGGGATTCACAGCGACGGCAGATCAGCTCGTTACGGGTCATGAACAGACGCCGGTCGAGGCGGGTAGCGACATTTTCCGGCGCGACGGCTTGATAATAACTCGGCCAGCCACTGCCGGAATCGTATTTGTGGTCGGAGTGGTAAAGGTCATTGCCACAACCGGCGCAGCGGTAAATTCCGCGCTCCTTGTTCTCGAGCAGGGCTCCAGTAAAGGCGCGTTCGGTTCCCTCTTCGCGCAGAACCTTATACTGCTGTGGCGTCAGCTGCAGCTTCCATTCAGCCTCGTTGCGGATCATTTTTTCCACCTCGATATAGGCACTCTTTTCAACGGAAAAAAGCCTGACGGTTGAACTGCTGGTGTCCATTGTTTTATCCTTTGGCGGTTGTTGTGAAAACCCCTGTGTTGCTAACCACAGTATCCCCAGCTGTGATGCCAGGAATGTCAGTAGTCCTCGTCTGGTAATAACCGTAGCCATAAGTCGAGTCCTTGCAGCAAAGATAACCTTGATGCTTTCGCAAAAAGTATCCGGTTAGCTGGCTAAGCAAAAAGCGCCAAATGCAAGGCGCGCGTTTGTTGAGCAATGAGGAGTACTTACGTACGTCGAAGCAGCGAAATAAACGCAGCAACGCGGCAGTTGGTGAGTTTTTGCGACGCCATCAACCTTTACGATTCCATATTAGTGTGTTGACGGATTGAATGCAAGAAACCGATAAAACAGGCGCTTACAGCTTTAATATTAAAAAGCATGACCCATGTGTTTAGGTTGTGTTAATTTTTGTCGAAACCCTCTTCGGCAAGGAGAAGGCCATGTCACCCAAATGTAAAGTGATAACCCTGTTGGCTACTGTCCTGTTGTTTTTGTTCACCCTGACCTCAACCGCCTTTGCTGATGAGTTGCTGTCGATCAAGGCAGGCTATCAGTTCCTTAGTCTGAAAGGCTCTATCGCCGGAAACGGTAACGATAGCGGCCAGAAAATCGACGTTCGCCGCGACCTTGATTTGGACGATAGTACGGATTTCACCGGAGAGGTTGCCCTGAACATGGGAAAATCCCGCCTTTCTTTCAATTATCTGCCCATCAGTTTTTCCGGCACGGGTACCCTCAAGGTTGCGAAGAAGTTCAATGAGAATACGTTTGCTGCGAATGATCGGGTAAAAAGTGAACTGGATATCGCTCTTTACGATATCGGTTACACCTATTTTCCGGTCAATCTGGACGATCTGCCAACCAGGCTGCAACTTGGTTTGGAACTGGCAGTCAAAGTTGTCGATGCCGAAGTCATGTTGAGGAATCTTGGGTCAACAGGGAATGGACTGGTATTTGAGGAGAAGGCATCTGCTCTGGCACCCATACCGACCATCGGGCTGCGCGCACGTGCCGCTTTGGCCGATTTTATTGGCCTGGTTGGGCGGGTTGGCTACATGGAATACGATCGGAATTATTTTCTTGATGCCGAAGCGCAAGTAGAGTTTTCACCCCTGCCGATGATGGGTATTTACGCCGGTTATCGTTATTTTGATCTGAAGATTGATGAGAGTGACCTGCTCGTGGAAACAGAATTTTCCGGTCCTTTTGGTGGGTTGCTGGTGCGTTTCTGATCCAGTTTGATGCGATTATTGCTTTGTATGGCGCGGCCACTCCAACTCGTTTTGGGGCGGCCGTTTTGCATCCGTCAGCCATTATCCGTTATGCTGTAGCCGTTGGAGGTTGTTGTCTGAATAACCGAGCGTAGCAAAAAGGATCCGATGATGGCGGCAAAAGTGATTCCGATAAAAAAATCGCAAGTGCAGGTAGCAGATATTATTGATGAGGCACTGGCGAAGCATCCACCCGATCAGAACCCGGAAGTGATCAATTGTTTGAAAACAGAACTTGAAAAAATTATCGAAACGTATTTTATTGAGGATGTCCCCGAATTGTCGCTGAAACTGCCTTCTGATTTGACCCAGCATCAGTTCGATGAGATTAAAAAAGGCCTGGGCCAGTTATTCGGTAGTTATAATCAACAGATGCTCGAACGGTCCAGTTTGATTTTTCGCGATCTCTACCAGGCTAAACTGGAAATTTGCCAGTTGAGACATCAGCACCAGAGCACGGATAACTGAGTAGATCTACCCTGTTGATCCCCTTGCCTTGTTGACGGAAAGAAACCATGCCCACTGCTTTTGATCTGATTGTTCTCGGTGCCGGTACCACCGCTTTTGCCGGTGCACGTATTGCCGCCGCTGCCGGTAAAAAAGTTCTCATGCTTGAGCAATCACACCTGGGCGGCACCTGTGTCAACTGGGGGTGTATCCCCAGTAAAACCCTGATTCATAAGGCGGAGATGTATCATGGCGCGCGCAAAGGGGAAAGCTGGGGTCTGAATCTGCAGGCTGGCTCCCCCCATTGTGGGACCCTGATGCCGTTAAAACAGAAGGCGGTTGTTACGGTGCGTGAAACCCACTATCAGCGTGAGGTGGATCAATCACCCAATATTAAGGTCATCAAGGCACGGGGGCATTTTGTTTCTCCACATGAAATTGAGGCCGGTGGTAACACCTATACGGCTCCGCACATTTTGATTGCCAGCGGTGGTGAACCTCGCGTTGTGCCGATTCCCGGTCTTGATACCGTCACTTTTCTCACCAGCTACAATGCCCTGCATCTTCCCTGTTTTCCCCAATCGATTGTCATTCTCGGTGGTGGTGTCATTGCTCTGGAGATGGGGCAGATGTTTGCCCGCTTCGGTACCCGGGTCACCATCCTCGAGCGTGGTCCGCGGCTGTTGGCTGAGTTTGACCTGCGCCTGACCGAGCAGTTCCGCATGATGCTCGAGCAGGAAGGAGTCGAGATTCTCTGCAATGTCGAAGCTCAGCGGATCGAGAAACACGGCGATAGCACCTGCATTTTTGCCTTGCTGAACGGCGCCGAAGTGGGTTTTTTCGCAGAGCGACTGATGCTCGCCATCGGCACCCAGCCAGTCACTAAAAATCTCGGGCTGGAGGAGATTGGCGTGGAAACCGATGCGGGTGGATTTATTACAGTTGATCGCCAATTGCGTACCAGTGTACCGGGTATCTGGGCCGCCGGCGACGTGACCGGACCGCCGATGATTGCGCCGGCCGGTGCGCGGGAAGCCCAGATCGCCGTTAAAAATATGCTGGATCCGAGTGGTAACCATTCCATCGACCATCGTTTTTCACCAATGGCCGTGTTTGTCGACCCTGAATTTGCCACCGTCGGTCTCACCAAAACCCAGGCCGAAGCACAGGGCTACACAGTGGTAACAACCTACGTTGACCTGGAGCGGGTACCCAAGGCCCATGTCATGGGAGAAATGCTCGGCGGCGTACTGCTCACCGCTGAACAGGGATCAGGCAAGATTCTAGGTGTGCAGATGCTCTGCCCGCGCGCGGCGGACATCATCCACGAAGCGACTCTGGCGATCCGTTTCGGTCTGTCCGTGGTTGATTTAAGTACAACGGTGCATGTTTACCCGAGCATCAGTGATGGCCTGCGTCAGGCAGCGCGTGATAATGCCCAGGTGCAGGGATTGCTCTAAAGCAGCACGTTATCACAAGCGGAGCTTCACTCCCCCTCTCTGCTTTATTTAATCGGGTGTTCCCGCCACCTGATCCTTTCTCCATTTGCCAACTCATGTTATAAAGTCACAGATTTTGTTCGGCAATTCTGACTGACAATGAGGCTTCATGATTCGACGTTTTTCCAGGTTTCTCAGCAATCTGAAAATTCGCTGGAAAATGCTGGTGGTTATTCTGCCTTTAGTGATCGTGCCGATTTTTCTGCTTGGTGCCATTATCGGTTACGTCGCCACTCGTCAGGCTTATGAGGGGCTGACTGAAGTCAGTCGCGCTGACCTCGACCATATGGCAAGCTTTACCCTCGATCTGCTGGAAAATCATCACCGCCAGTTTGAAGTGTATCGTGACGACAAGAAGAAAATCGTCGAACAGGAGATGAAAAGCCTGGTTGAACTGGCCTTTGGTGTTATCAATGAGCAGCAGCGCCGGCAGAAGATTGGCCAGATCGACCTCGCGTCGGCGCAACAGGCAGTGGGGAACAGTTTCAAGGAAGTGAGTATCGGCACCAGTGGTTATCTGTTTGCTATGACCGGCGGCGGCACCCTGACCGTTCATCCTGCGCGCGAAGGAGAAGATATCAGTGATGTGCAGGATGAAAACGGCTGGTTTTTTATCCGTGATATGAAACGGCGCGCCCTGGCGAGTGAGCCGGGGGATGTTCTCTACACCATCTATCCCTGGTACAATGAATTGCTTGGTGACCGGCGTCCGCGCCGCAAGATTGTCGCTTTTCGTTATTGTCATGCCTGGGATTGGATAGTCGCTGCCGGTGGCTATCTGGATGAGACCTATGATGATCCGATCTTTGAGCAGGGCGCTCTGAAGCTGTTGGGCGAGCAGATCAAAAGTAAAAAGGTTGGTCAGACCGGCTACATCTACGCCATGACCGGTGACGGCACCCTGACCATTCATCCGGATGCCGAAGGGGAAAATCTCCTTGCGGCCACGGATGCGGAAGGTCGGGCTTTTATTGCCGAAATGACGCAGCAGCGCGACGGCTGGATTCGCTACCCATGGCACGGCCCGCAGGATAAAAAAGCTCGGATGAAAATCGTCCGTTACCGTTATTTTGAACCTTGGGACTGGATTATCGCCGTCGGCAGCTATGAGGACGAATTCTATCGTACTGCCAACGATCTCAAGTGGCGGATTGCCTTGCATGTACTGCTACTGCCGTTGATTATCGGCCTTGTCGCCACTGCCTTGCTCGCCCTGGCCGCCAAGGTTCTGACCGATCCGATCCAGCGCATGATCAGTGTGATTCGCAGGGTACGTCAGGGGCGGCTCGATGAGCAGATGCCGGTGGAAAGTCAGGATGAACTCGGGGAGCTGGCTATCGCTTTTAACCGCATGACCCGCATGCTGCGTAAAAATAAGGAGATGGAAGCAGCGCTGGCGCAGCAGGGGAAAATGGCATCCCTCGGGGTGTTATCATCGGGTGTTGCCCACGAAATCAACAACCCTTTGGGAGTGATTCTTGGTTATGCCGGTTATCTCGAAAAAAAGATTTCTGAAGATGATCCCAACTACAATTTTATTCACGAGATCAAAAGGGAAAGTAAGCGCTGCAAAAAGATTGTGCAGGATCTGCTCAGCTATTCCCGTACCCCCAAACCGGCTCTGGAGCCGACCGATATCAATCGTCTGCTGCGCCAGATAATCGATTTTGCCGGAAACCATATCGATATGAACCATGTCAGCATTGTTCAGGATTTCGCCGAGCATCTGCCGATGATTGCAGCTGATGGTGATCAGTTGCGCCAGGTCGCCATTAACCTGCTGCTTAATGCCGGAGCGGCTTCGCAACCGGGAAAACAGATCAGGGTGTCAACCCGCCTCGAAGATGGCCAATATATCCGGATTGAGTTTGCTGATCAGGGGGAAGGGATCAGCGAGTTGAATCTGGACAAGATTTTTGAACCATTTTTTACCACCAAAGCCCGCGGAACCGGCTTAGGGCTGGCAATTACCAAGCAGATCATCGACATGCACCAGGGACAGGTTGCCATCGATTCGGAGCTTGGCAAAGGCACCCGGGTGATTATCCGCCTGCCGCTGGTGCGTGAGGAATATTGATATGATACGTCAGGGGAATTAGGAATGTCGGTAAAACAGATCATGATTATCGATAATGAGGAAGGGCTGTGCCGCATGATGGCAGCCGTGTTGATGGATGACGGCCATGCTGTGCGCACCTTCACTGATCCCCTCGAGGCAGTTGAGATGTTCCGTCCCGGGGTTTGGGATCTGGTTATCAGCGACATCAAGATGCCGGGCATTGATGGCCTCGAAGTGTTGCAGCGGATCAAGGCCCGGGAACCCGATACCCCGGTTATTATGATTACCGCCTTTGCCACCGTCGATATGTCGATTCAGGCCCTGCGTAGGGGGGCCTATGATATGCTGACCAAGCCCTTTGAGCCGGATGAGCTGCTGTTCCGGGTACGCAACGCCCTTAAGCATAACCAACTGCTCAGCGAGAATGAGCAGTTGCGCCAGGAGCTTGCCGGCAAGTTCAATTTTGACAAGATCATCGGAACCTCGACGATTCTTCAGCAGTTGCTTGAGAAGGTGAAAAAGGTCGCAGTGCGTGATACCTCGGCCCTGATTACCGGTGAATCGGGCACCGGCAAGGAGTTGATTGCCCAGGCGATTCATTACAATTCGCCGCGCAAGGACAAACCCTTTATTGCCATTAACTGCGGCGCTATTCCCGACTCAGTGATGGAGAGTGAGCTGTTCGGTCACAAAAAAGGGGCCTTTACCGGTGCTGATGCCGACAAGGAAGGACTGTTAAAGGCCGCCGACGGGGGCACCTTATTCCTCGATGAAATCGGCAATTTACCTCTCAATGTCCAGAAAACCCTGCTGCGCTTTCTGCAGGAGCAGGAATTCCGGCGCATCGGCGATACCACCCCGACGCGGGTGGATGTCAGACTCATCTCCGCAACCAATTCCGATCTGGAAAAAGAGGTGCAAAAGGGCACCTTTCGCGAGGATCTGTTCTATCGCCTTAACGTTATCAATCTGCACCTGCCGCCCCTGCGCCAACGCAAGCCCGATATTCTGCTCCTTGCCTCCTACTTAATCCGTGAACAGAACCGCAAGTTTGGCACCAATATCAGCGGATTGTCGGCAGAGGCACAGCAGGCAGCCAGTGCGTACAACTGGCCAGGCAATATCCGTCAACTGAAAAATGTTATCGAGGCCTGTATTACCATTGAAACTGAGCAGCAGATCAGTCTGGCCACCCTGTCACAATTTATCGATATTGAAGAGGGAACCGCAGGCGGTGATGATTACAACAATGCCCTGGCACGCTTTGAAATCGACTATCTGCGGCAGTTGCTCAATGCTGCCGGGGGAAATATTGAAGAGGTGGCCGCCAAGGCGGGGATGAATATGGCGACGATTTATCGCAAGATGAAAAAATACGGATTACGCAAGGAGGATCTGATAGGCGACAAGAGCCGCTAATCCTCACAGACTATTCATCGGATCAGCCGAACCCAAACATCTCAAAAAAGGTTACACCCACCGGTTTCATAATCCACAGCCCCAGGGCACACATGATCAGCACAACCATCACCCAGTTGAGAATCTGGGTACGTCGTGCCCAGTCCGGCTCCGGGCGGGGTTTGCCGTTGACGTCTTTGCGCTCTTCTTTGACATGATTGCGTGCCATACCGCGCAGCAAACGTCCTGATGACAGAAAAATCACCGCCGAAACGACAAACTGGGGCATGACATCGGTGCTGACAGCACCTGATGCCACAAGAACGGCATAGTAGGCCAGAGCAACCAGCCCCAATAGTGTCATTTGTTGTGCAGGACTCATTCTACCCCGTTATGCTCATAAATATGCTATTTGCCGCCGGTGAAAAAGAAATCAATAGCAGATGAGATCGTTACAAAAAAATATCTCAAAACATCGTTTGAGGCAAGAGCGTCATTCACTCTCCTCCTGCCACTAGTCGTTCCAATGCCCTAAAGGGAGGATTTCCCGTCCGATGTTTTTATTGATAGTTTGAGCAACGGCGATATACAGAGCAGTCAGCGCAGCGATAAGGCCGCATAGGCAACCGAGGAATAAAAAGATCTGATCGTCCCTTAAGTGGTTCATCGATAGGGCCAGCAAAGAGCACATGAAGGTACCGTACAGGGTTTGCACCGCGATGCTGCGGCGAAAACTGCCAAGAAACAGAATAGCGGCAAACAAAGCCCACAGGCTTAAATAAGAAAACATGGTAATGGCATTAGGATGACGACCGATCCCCAGTTCCGGGAAGATTTCATAACTGATCAGCGATAGCCAGAAAAACCCGAAGGGGAGCAGTGTTGCCGCCGCGCGCGGGTGCCCCTGTTGTTGGCTGAGTAAGCCATAGGTGAGTTGAATCACACCACCACACATCAGCAGGATGCCGCTTAACAGCACCGGTGGACTGTAGGGTCCCAACAGGCTGAACAGGTAGATCAGCAGAGAAACAGCCAGAGCCAGGAGGGCCGGACCCGGCAGTTCGTGCTGAATAGCCTGGGGCGATGGTGCCATCATGTTGTCTCCACTCAAAGGCAAGACAGCCCTATTCTCAAGAGGGCTGTCCAATTATTCTTGTTTCCCGACTCGAAAATTGCATTAGTGATCATCCGGGTATTCCGGATGATCACTAATGAGCACCAAGAAGCGTGATGACTAATCCCGTACTTTTTCCAGAACCAGATCTTCTTCCTCGATAAACACCGGTTCGGTGACAGGTACGGCCACTTTTTGTGGGCGCAGGGACGTGGCCATCATGGCTCCGACCAGCAGTAGCACTCCAGCGACCATGAAGGAGCTTTCCATGCCACCATACTTGGCATTGAGAATCGAGGAAGCTTTGACCAGAACAAAGGCACCGATGCCCCAGGAAGAAAAGAGAATACCGTAGTTCATACCGTAATTTTTGGATCCCCAGAAATCCTTGGCAAAGGAGGGGAACAGGGACAGGTTGGAACCATAGTTGAAACCGATAAAGGTTGCCAGAAGGGTCACCAGCAAAGCTCCGGAACCGGAACTTGAGACAATCGGAATAGCGGCAAACATCAGGACCGCCTGGAAAGCCAGCATCAAAGTCAGGGTGGTGGCGCGGCCAAACTTGTCTGACATGAGGCCGGCAACAATTCGACCGGCAGCGTTACCGAGGGCCATGACGGCGACGGCGATAAAGGCCATTTCACCCATGCTCTGCTTGGCGATGCCGGCGATGCTGCCGATGACCATCAGGCCGGCACCGGCACCGATGAAGAAGGTCAGCCACAGGGTGTAAAAACGCCCTTCTTTGAGTATCTGAGCCGGCCCCACATCTGCCGCCACAGCAGCCGGAGGAACTTTGGTGGTGTTTGCTGCGTCTTTCTGGGGAGCGGCTGAAAAACCTGCCGGTGGGTTGGTGAGCAGCATCGACATGCCACAGACAGAGATGATAAAGGCGATGCCAAGAATCATCATGGTGCTATGCAGGCCATATTGACTTAGCAAGTATTGAGACAGGGGCGCGAGGTAAACCGGTGCAATACCGAAACCGGAGACGACGATACCGGCAATCATCCCGGTTTTGGCCGGCGAAAACCACTTCAGCGCCGGGGGTGTAGCGGCCGAGTAACCGAAGCCGATGCCGAGACCGGCCAGCACCCCGAAACCAAAGATCCAGCCCCAGTAGCTTGAAGTCAGGGAGCAGACAATAAATCCGGCACCGACCAGCAGGCCACCGAGGATGGCCGTCATCCGTGGACCAACCTTGTCCTGCATCTTGCCGCCAAGTATCATCGATAAGGCAAAGGCCAGACAGGCGGTAGCATAGGGGTCGCCGGATCCGGCGAACATGTTGTCGATTTCACCCTTGAGCATACTGTAAGTGTAAAGAATGCCCAGGGCCAGGTTGATTCCGAGTCCAGCCAGGACGACTTGAAAGCCGCGGTTCTTGATCGGTTGGGTTTGCATCTCTTCTCTCTCCTTGGGTGTTATCACATTAGAATGCTGAATGGATATGACACGATTTAGGCGATGGAACAAAGGCCATTTGTTGCCGAATTTGATGGTCAGGGGGTGGTGAGCTTTTGCGTTGGTTGCGGTTTGCGCCGGTTCGGCATGACAGTAAGCCGTTTGCATGGTGGCAGGGGGCTGTGGTGTTCTGTCGTACAGTCCTGCATGTGTCAGCACATCCGGATAGCGTTCCGTCAGGCGCGGAAACTTTTCACACTCCCGGTATCTACTCGAACAGTAATGGGACATGGCAACAACGTCGTAAGGGGAAATATAGTCTTCGCCGACATCACAGAACTTTTGGTCTTGGTCGAAGTATGGGCAGATTGCCATGGCAGTTCTCCTGGGTGTGTGATTGGATGTCCTTGTTTAAGGCAACCTACGTGCCAATCTGTGAAAATAAAAAAACGATGTTATAACAGGAGGTTGTAGCGTTTTTTCCGGCTGCGTGAAAAAGGCTCCTAAACGAATTTTTCGCAGATTTGCAAGTTTTTTCAGGAATAGAAGGGGGTTCTTTTTATGCTGAAAAGAAAAAAGGTTATATTTTTAAATATTTGAAATTATTGAAAAATTTAAAAATATTGAATTTTCAAGTCGTGCAATAAAAACACTGGTTTGTATTCGTGAAGCTCCTTGACCAGTTTTTTGCAAAATTGCAAATTTGTGGGGCTGGTCACGACGCCGATATTTACGTAGACTGATAAGTCGTATGTTTGTCCAACACGGATTCTCAAGGAGATTCAAGATATGCCAACACTCGATCAGATCATGACCCGCGGTGGCGACAAAGGGCAGACCAGCCTGGTTGATGGCACGCGGGTATCTAAGGCATCACAGCGGGTAAAAACCTACGGTACCGTCGATGAGCTGAATTCAGTGCTGGGGTTGGTTCGTTGTGAGGAGTTGCCGGCAGGGATCAGGGACAAGCTGCTGCGCCTGCAGAATGAACTGTTTAATCTGGGTGGTGAGCTGGCAACCCCGGCTGACAGTGAGCAAGCCGCACGGATTCCCAATGTGCATCAGGGGCAGATCGATTGCCTTGAGACCTGGCTTGAAGAGGATCGGGCAAAATTGACACCGGCACAAAACTTTGTGTTGCCCGGTGGTACCCGCGCTGCTGCCCTGCTGCACTTGGCGCGGACCGTGACCCGGCGTTGCGAGCGCGAACTGGTCTGCCTGGCAGAGATGGAAGATATCAATCCACTGTGCCTGGGCTTTCTCAACCGTCTTTCCGATCTGTGTTTTGTCTGGGCGCGGTTGAGTAATGATAACGGCAACACTGATATCTTCTGGCAACCGGGGGAGCATCGATGACGCAGCTATTATGAATCTGGTGTTGCTGGAGGATGAGGATTTTATTGATGATGACCACGTCAGGCTAGGTGGCCGGCGCTTCGATCACATTACTACCTGGTTGGGCAAGGACAGCGGCGACAGCTTGCGCGTTGGACGGATTAATGGCCGCCTTGGCCGGGGGGTAATCAGCGCCATTACTTGTGATTCCCTGACGGTCGAGGTCCATCTTGAAGAAGATCCACCGCTGCCCCTGCCGGTGACACTGCTTCTGGCGTTGCCGCGGCCGAAAATGTTGCGCCGTCTATTGCGCGGGATCAGCAGCATGGGGGTCAAGTCCCTTTATCTGATTAATAGCTACCGGGTTGATAAAAATTACTGGAGAAGCCCTTTGCTGCATCCTGAAAAGATCAGGGAACAGCTTTGTCTCGGCCTCGAGCAGGGGCGCGACACAGTGCTACCACAAGTGGTTTTGTGCCCGCGCTTTCGCCCCTTTGTTGAGGACGACCTGCCTGCTATCAGTGCCGTCACCACTAACCTGGTGGCCCATCCGGGCGATGGTTGCATCTTTCCCCACCAACCGCAGCTTCCTGCCTGCCTGGCGGTTGGCCCGGAGGGAGGGTTTATCCCCTACGAGATCGATAAGTTGAGGGAAGCCAATTTTATCGCGGCGCATCTTGGAAAACGGATTTTAACTGTGGAGACAGCGGTGCCGGCGCTGTTGTCGCGTTTTATCAACTGAATTTGATATATTTTTGTATCTGTTCAGCACCGGATCGGGGGTCCTATGTCAAGGGACGCGATTGTTTCCCGTTGGGTCACCCATGACCGCTTGTTGTCGCCATCCATGGCGACAAACACCCTTGTCACAGGCCCCCCGACCCTGCGCAAGGGCATAGCTGAATAGTTACATATTTTTTTCGATCAATGGGGCTGGTAGCATGATCAGCAGCCCATCAACCAATGGAATGTGTTGATGATATTAGAAGAATGGGGCTGGTCGACAGATTTTGCAGAAGCCTTTGCCCTTTGGAATGATGGTCATCATGTGCCGGCACGGGTGATCCGTGGGGAGAAAAATTACTTCCGGGTGCTTTCCTCGGTTGGCGAATTGACCGTCCGCTTTACCGGAAAAATCCGCCATCATGCCGGTGGTCGCCCGGATCTGCCGGTGGTCGGTGACTGGGTAGTAATTGCCCCACAAGGGCAGCAGCGTGGCACCATTGTTGCCCTGCTTCCGCGCCGCAATTCATTTTCGCGCAACATCTCCGGCCGGCGCAAAGGCAAGGAGCAGCGCGCCGAGGAACAGGTCATCGCTGCCAATATCGATCTGGTCATCATCGTCAGTGGTCTCGATCAGGATTATAACCTGCGCCGTATCGAACGTTACCTGACCCTGGTCAGCAGCAGTGGCGCCGCTGCGGTGTTGATTCTCAATAAAGCGGACCTGCACCCTGACCCCGAAGCTTGTGTGAAAGAGGTCACACGTATTGCCGGCACGACTCCAGTGTTTGTCTGCTCGGCGCTGGAGCCGCTCCAGTTGCTGCCGCTGCAGCACTATCTGAAACCGGGTCAAACTGTGGCGCTGCTCGGTTCCTCCGGAGTTGGGAAGTCAACGATCGTCAATGGTTTGCTCGGAGAGGATCGTCAGAAAATCGCCGCGGTCAGTAGTTCCGATGGCAAAGGGCGTCACACCACCACCCATCGTGAACTGTTTCTGCTGCCACAAGGGGGGATTTTGATGGACAATCCCGGCATGCGTGAATTGCACCTGTGGGGGGAGAGTAACGACCTCGAGGAGTCTTTTGCCGATATTCTCACCCTGGCACAGGGGTGCCGCTTTCGCAATTGCAGCCATGACCATGAGCCGGGTTGCGCCGTTCAACAGGCGACCGCTGCCGGAGCTCTTGACCGTGACCGTCTGGCCAACTATCTCAAATTAAAGCATGAGTTGCAGGCACTGCAGAAGTCGAGGGCCTCATAATTACCAGACAGGAGCTTCTCCCTGCCGTTTTTTATCCTCAACACTGCGGATTTTATCGGCCATGGTCTGTTCCCGATCGATGCGTGATCCAAGCTTGATGGTGGTACTGATGCGCGGGGCGCCGGCGGCGTGAATTTCCTCATGGCAACGCTTGATTGCTGCAAATACCTGATCGTAGTCGCCTTCAATATTGGTGCCATAAGCGTGCAGATTGATGTTTAATCCCGCTTCTTCGAGGATTTTCTGACAGCGTGCGATATAGCTGGAAACAGAGACCCCCACCCCCAGGGGGACAACACAGAGATCGACAATCACCTTCATGATATGGGGCTCCTTTTCTTGGTCGGGTTTGTGCTTTGATACTGACAGTATAGCTATCCCCTGAAGCGCTGACCAGCACCTGAAGTGGCAAAAAGCACACGTAAGGTACCGAAAATCCCCCACCAGAAACAAAAATCTGTTATATTGGCCTGTTCATGGCAGACTTAAATCACAGAAAAGTCATCGTTCATCAACCCTGACACAGATAAAAAGAGGTAGCAATGCAGAATTGGGGACAAGGTCCTTCCGGGGAAGACCTGGAAAAAAAGGTTATCGAAATAACCAATCGTTTCAAAGAGAAAATGCAACTGGATCCGAAAAAGAGCGCTCGACCCATTATCCTGATTGTGGCTGTGCTGGCGATCATTGTCGGTGCTTACAGTAGCATGTACGAGGTCAATACCGAAGAAACCGGTGTGGTGCTGCGATTTGGCAAGTTTGCAAGCTTCTCCGAGCCGGGGCTGCATTTCAAGGTACCTTTCGGCATCGATCAGGTTTATCTGGTGCCAACCGGCCGGGTACTCAGGGAAGAATTCGGCTTCCGCTCGATCGAACCGGGAGCGCGTCCTGCCCTGTCCAGCCGCGGCCTGGAAGAGGAATCCCTGACCTTGACCGGTGATCTTAACGTGACCGACATCAAATGGATTGTCCAGTATCAGATTCGCGATCCCTATAAATATGTGTTCACGATTCAGGACCCCATCGGCACGATACGGGATCTCTCCGAAGCCATGGTACGTAGAGCGGTAGGTAACGCCAACGTTACACAAGTCCTGACTACGGAAAGGGTCTCTCTGGCGGCAATCATTGAAAAAACCTTGCAGGAGACCCTTGATCTTTACGATGTTGGTATCCGTATTGTCACCGTTCGTTTCCAGGACGTTACTCCGCCGGATCCGGTCAAAGGGGCCTTTAACGAAGTCAATGAAGCTGAGCAGCAAAAGGAAAGTATGATTTTCCAGGCCCGCGCCCAGTATAACCAGGAAGTCCCCCGGGCTCGCGGTGAAGCACAACGGGCCCTTCAGGAGGCTCAGGGTTACGCCGTTGAACGGATTAACCGCGCCAGTGGTGAAACCAATCGCTTTCTGGCCCTGCTGGCCCAATATCAGCAGGCACCGGAAGTTACCCGCCAGCGCATCTTCATCGAAACCATGGAAGCCGTCCTACCCCAACTCGATGAAACTTACATCATGGACGATATCAACGGTGGCGCCCTCCCTTTGCTGCCACTGCGTAAAAATATGGAAGGAGCCCCTCGATGAAAAACGGATTGCTCATAGTCATCGTTCTGGCCGTCATTCTCATCGGTCAGGACGCTTTTTATACAGTGAATGAAGCCGAACAGGTGGTTGTAACCCAGTTCGGCGCCCCGGTTAGCACCATTACCAACGCAGGTCTGCACTTCAAACTTCCGTTTGTACAGAATGTCAATCGCTTTGAGAGCCGGATCCTGAACTGGGACGGAACGCCTAACCAGATACCAACCAAGGATATGCGCTTTATCTGGGTCGATACGACCGCGCGCTGGCGCATCTCCGATCCCCTCGAATTTTACCGGACAGTAGCCAATATCCGCGGTGGCCTGAGCCGGTTGGACAATATCATCGACTCGGTTGTCCGCGATGCGGTCTCCAGTCATTTGCTCGCTGAACTGGTACGCGGCAGTGACTACAAGGCGGAGGCAGATGAGGCTTTTGAGGTTGATGGGCGGGAAATCACTGTGGAAGAAATGACCGGCCGCGAGACCATTATTAGAGGCGTTCTTGAGCGCGCCAGCGCCAGCACCCCAGCCTACGGTATCGAATTGATCGATGTGCAGATCAAGCGCATCAACTACGTTGAGCAGGTCCGCCAGCGGGTTTATGAGCGGATGATCAACGAAAGGAATCAGGTCGCTTCCCGCTATCGTTCCGAAGGTGAAGGGGAAAAAGCCAATATTCTCGGTGAAATGGATCTTGAACTTCAGCGGATTCGCTCCGAGGCTCATCGTAAGGTGCTGGAAATGCGCGGTAATGCCGACGCCGAAGCAGCCGCTATTTACGCTCAGGCCTACTCCAAAGACGCCGAGCTGTACGCGTTTTTACGGACCATGGAGTCCTACCAGAAAACCCTGACCAAAAATGGTAAACTGGTGATCTCCGCTGATTCCGATTACTATAAATACCTGCGTACGCGCGATGCCGGTTTTTAGCCTGTATCCTCATTAACACCACCCTAAAGCGCCGCCGTATCAGCCTTTGCTGGTCGGCGGCGTTTTTTTAGAGATCGCCCCCCTGTTGTTGCACAAAGTCACAAATAATCTTCTGTTTATTGAAATAGTCAGGAAAATTCCATGCCTGAAATGATTGTCACCGCCACCGAGTCCGGATTGCCGCTGGAGGTTTTTCTCCAGCAGCGGATTGCTGCCGCTCCGGTGGCCTATCTGCGCAAATTGCTCAACGACGGTAAATTCCGCAGGCCTGACAATGTTGTAACGGGAAATGAGTCCCTGGTTGCAGGTGAACGCATTCTGCTGCCTGACAGCCGGCGTCTGATGGATCTGCTCGTGCAGAGTGAAAAAATGTCGGTATCGGTTCTCTACGAAAGCGAGCAGCTGCTGATTCTTGACAAGCCGTCCGGCTTGGCGACCCATGCCGGACAGGGACACGAGGAGGATAACCTCACCGCCCGGGTGGCCGATTTGCTCAAACGCCGCGGGGAACATTTCATCGCGGCCCCGATTCAACGCCTTGATCGTGAAACCTCCGGGGTCGTGCTGTTCGGCAAGGGAAAAAAGAGCTGTTCGATCCTGGGCAAAATGATGATGAGCGCACCGGTTGGAAAAATCTACCTGGCGTTGGTGAAAGGGAAAATAACCACTGCCGGCACCTTGATCGATGATATCCCGGCCAAGGGGAAGAGTAAAACAGCGGTCACCAGTTATCAGCTAGTGGCCGCAAATGACAGCGCATCCTTGCTGCAGATCGAACTCGGCACCGGACGCCAGCATCAGATTCGCCGTCAGTTTCAACAGATCGGTCATCCCCTCTATGGCGATAGCCGTTACCGTGGTCCCTGTCCCGATAATCTGTCCCGGCTGTTCCTGCATTGCCGGCAGCTGGCATTTGTCGATCCCTTCACCGACACCCCTGTGAAAATCACATCACCCTTGCCGCAAAACCTCAGAGCTTTTCTTGAAGATCTGGGCGTTGAATTTTAGAACGGCGGGACGCTCCTGAGAAGTTCAATAAAAAACAGGTAACTATTCAGCTGCTGTCCTTCGCACCGGGTCGGGGATCCTATGTCAAGGGACGCGATTGTTTCCCGTTGGGTCATCCATGACCGCTTGTTGTCGCCGTCCATGGCGACAAACACCCTTGCCACAGGATCCAAAGACCCTGCGCAGGGATAGTGCTGAATAGAAAGGCGGGACGCTCCTAAGGAGTTCAATAAAAAAGGGGTACCTGTTCGCACGTGATCTTGCCGAGCGACACATCTTTTCCGTTTGTTTAGACTGGTCAGCAAGAAACGTAGGGGTTGCAGGAAACTAGCACCCTCTGCCCGTCCTCGGCAGGTTGAGCCCCTGCAGCCATTCGTTGATCATGCCGAGGGCGCAACCGACGCCGGCAGCGACGGTAATGGCAGCAACGGCGCAGTTTTTCGAGCAGGCGCCGCACTCCATACAGGCGTCAAGGTCGGTAATCCGCGCTTTTCGATTCTCTATGGTAAAGACGCCGTGGGGGCAGACCTCCATGCAGCGGCCGCAGCCGATGCAGATCTTGCCGTCCAGGCGGAGTGTCACTACATTTTTCAGATACCGGAAATCTTTCATCACATTTTCTTTTCACCTATCGTAACTGTTCAGCACCGGATCTTCGGATTCTATGTCAAGGGACGCGATTGTTTCCCGTTGGGTCATCCATGACCGCTTGTTGTCGCCGTCCATGGCGACAAACACCCTTGCCACAGGATCCAAAGACCCTGCGCAAAGATAGCGCTGAATAGTTACCACCCATCAACAGCACACCATCACCTAAAGGAACGCCGCCCATAGCCAAAGAAGCGTCGCTCCGACAAGAGTTGCAATCATCGCCGGCAGGGCGATACGCATTTCCTTCTTGACCCCCGAGCGGGAGGTGAAGGGGGTGCTGCCGGTGAAATTGAGGGCGTAGAAGGAGCTGACGGCGGTGAGGGCGAGGAGTGTTCCGGCGCCGGCCGGGACCCCGATGTCCCCGCCGGCGAGAGCGAGCCAGACAAGCCCCCACCCCATCCCGCAGGTCGCCCCCTTGACGGCGAAGCTTGAGCCGGGAAGCCACGGCAGGAGAAGGGGTGTCGCGATCGTTCCCGCGGCTACTGCCCCGAGGAAGGCTGCTGCTGCTGTGAATCCGGCCGCCGCTTCGTTAAAGGCCGTTCCGACAAGGAAAAGAAGGGCGGTAATGAAGATGGTCGGTTTCAGGGCCAGGACGATCTCCACCGGGACGAGGACGAGGCGCTCGCGAAAGGTAAAGGTCAGCTCCCGCATGGCCGCAGTCGTCACCATGCCGTTGTCGAGGAATTCCGGCAGGTCTGTCGCCTGGATCGTTGCGAAGTGGACACGAAACCCGGTCCGGCGGGTCACCTCGTGGGCGGCGATGCCAGGGGCGGCGAGGATCGGCAACAGGAGCGTGCGGTGGTTGACCGCCTGCGTCAGATGTGCCGCGTCTATCCTGTGGATCAGTTCGTCAGTCCCGAACGTCCCTTTTCCGGCGGCGCACCAGACATTGATGCCGAAGGTCTCCAGGACCAGAATCCACACGTTGCGGCCGTGGAGAGCGCTGCGGACGATGTCGTAGCTCATCTTGTAGTTGGCCGTGACAATCACTGGATCGTCACTACCCGGAGAGCCGATGGCATAGAGGCCGGGTGGGGTCAGGTATGACATCCTTCCGATCCCCCAGCGGGCTTTCCAGGCGCCGAGGCGGTCACGGCAGCCAAGCTGGGTCGAAAGCAGTGGCACCTTTCCCGCTCCGGTTTGCAGCCAGCCAACAAAACCGGGTACCTTTTCACTGATTTCTCCGCCTCCGGCAGAGACCTGTGGGCCTCAGCAGGGAGGCCTGTCGGCAGAGACGGAGATCGGTTGGCAGGGAGAATCTGTTCCGGTTTCAGGATGCTGCATTTTTCAACTCCACCAAGGTTAATCGATAGTGTGAGCCGCGCCAAGGTTGCAGCAGCGACTGTACCTGAATTTATCGTTCCGATAGTCATTCTGGCGGCGAGAGCGACTAAGCCTGCGCCAGTTTAAACTCAATCAAGGACGTTATCCAGTAAATCACGTTTATCCCTGGAGTACAGGGGACAAAGAGTCAAATCTGAGCTGTTTATCCGCTGCGTTATCCTGCCATGCGTTCCGGTTCCTCGATCCAGGCCTGCTGCAGCGACAGGTGCCGCAGGAACTCGGCGGCAAACAGGAACTGCTCAGACTGAACCGGCACGTTAATCTGCTCGTCGCCACGCTGCACCGAAAGCGCATAGCCGCTCTTTTCGTTGCGCACCCAGCGCTCGACCGTCAAGCGCGTCTGGATTTCGCCATCGGGACCGGTAAAAGAGTGATTGAGGCTCTCCTGACCACCATC
>JAHYIY010000058.1 GCA_019429255.1 Desulfuromonadales bacterium
CAAAAGGGAGTGCGTAGGTGACATGGTCGATCATCTTGGTCTTTTTAGTGCCCAGGCTTTCAATCTGGTGATAGTGATACCAGAGGCGATAGGGGCCGAGGCGCTGTTCATCGACAAATGAAATCCCCTCACGGATATGTTTGATTTCCGTTAACCAGCGGTGGGTGCCGAAAAATGGAATGCGAATGCGGTACTGGATGGTCAGTCCGTTATACATGCGTTCGGGCAGTTCAGAGACAATCCGGAAATCAAGATCGGGCGGCGTCAGCAGATTAAGGTTGTTGGGTGTCGCAATAAAGTTCCAAAGGGTCTCACAGGGAGCATCAAGAAGTATTTCACGGTGAAGTTCATGCATGTCAAAGCCCCTTCAGGTTGAGAGTGAAAACACTCAGCTGCCAGTGATTGCCTCCTCACTTTACCTCAAAACTCCCCGGAAAAGCAGTCCCATCAGGATTTTTTTTGCCTTATTTTCCCCCAAAAAATCACTGCAAGATACTGAAATGAAAGAAAAGTAACCCGACATCCAGAGTCATTCCAGTCGATGTCCAATGCGCCAGCGATTTTTGTCGGCTATAACTGAAATCAACACGAAGCAAGACGGGCAAGGCGAAGGCAAAAGAAACAGACCCAAAGATCACCTTCGCAACCTTCAGACTAAGGAGGAACATATGAAAAGGACCCTGGCACTTTTATTGGCAGCAAGTTTGTTTCTGATAGCCCCGGCGGTGGCCTCAGCATCTCGCACTGGTGGTCATGGTGGCGGACACACGGTTGTTACCAGGGAAAAGGTGGTCATTCATAAAACCACCCAGCAACGTGACCATCGTTATGATCGCTCAGATCGACGTGATTACCGACATCAACCACAATATCGTGGTCCAGCGCGGCATGCCCCGGCCCATGGTTATTACAAAAATCATCAACCGTACCGTCACCAGACTAAAAAGGTGGTAAAACACCAGGTGCCGGTTCCGCGCAATTCCGTTATTATCGGTGTGCCAAGCGTTATCATTCGTCTAGGATTTTAACCACATAGGGTGTTGACGAACCGGTCAACATGATGTGTAACTATTCACCACTATCCTTGTGCAGGGCCTTTGGGTCCTGTGGCAGGCGTGTTTGTCGCCATGGATGGCGACAACAAGCGGTCATGGATGACGAAAAGCGTCCCTTGACATAGGATCCGAAGATCCGGTGCTGAACAGATACCATGATGTTTTTAAAAAAAGGGTCGCCAGGTTTTCGGCGACTTTTTTTTGTCAGGCGATGAACTTGTGTTTCTCAGTTATCAAAAACATCAAGATACCTTATAATTGCGGGGCTCTAGATTCAACAGCATGCGGTTGTCAGGTTGAAACAATTGATCGTCGGGAGGGTGTCATATGATGCACGATTATGAAAAGCTGGGCTCGTTTTATCTGGGTCGTTTGTTTGATTCGAAACAGGGCACGACAGTCGACGATCTTTTTCTGTACGATGCCAAAGATCTGACGACTCATGCTGTATGCGTCGGTATGACCGGAAGCGGCAAGACCGGCCTTTGTGTCAGTCTGCTGGAAGAAGCGGCGATCGACGGCATCCCGTCCATCGTAATCGATCCGAAAGGAGATATGGGCAATCTCCTGCTCAGTTTTCCTGATCTCGCCCCGGCAGATTTTGAACCCTGGATTGAACCCCAGGATGCCGCCTTCAAGGGCTTGACCATGGCGCAACTGGCGGAGCAAACAGCGCAAAACTGGAAAGAGGGTCTGGCCGCCTGGCATCAGTCGGCGGAACGCATCTCCCGACTCAAAGCTGCCGCCGAATTTACCATTTATACCCCCGGCAGCGAGGGAGGGAAGCCCTTGAGTATACTGCGCTCCTTTAATGCGCCGTCCGCCGAAACCGTTGCAGATACCACGCTGTTCCGCGATTATGTCCTTGCGGCCGTTTCCGGACTGCTTGCCCTTGCCGGCATCACCGCTGATCCGATCCGCAGTCGTGAACATATCCTTCTATCCACCATTTTGGACCACCATTGGCGCCTCGGCCAGGATCTGGATATACCCACGTTGATCCATGAGATTCAGAAGCCCCCTTTCAACCAAGTGGGGGTCTTTGATCTTGACTCGTTTTATCCAGCGAACGAGCGGATGAAGCTGGCGATCGCATTGAACAATCTGATCGCGTCAACCGGCTTCTCCGCGTGGGCGCAAGGTGAACCCCTTGACATTCAGCGTTTGCTTTATACCCCTGAGGGCAAGCCCCGCGTCGCTGTTCTTTCCATCGCCCACCTGGCGGACAGCGAGCGCATGTTTTTCGTTACCATTCTGCTCAATGCGGTGATGGCCTGGATGCGACGACAGTCCGGTACTTCCAGTCTGCGCGCCATTCTTTACATGGACGAGATTTTTGGATTTTTCCCGCCGACCGCGAATCCCCCCTCAAAGCAACCGATGCTTACCCTGCTCAAGCAGGCGCGGGCATATGGACTGGGCGTGGTTCTGGCAACCCAGAACCCGGTCGATCTTGATTATAAGGGACTTGCCAACATCGGTACCTGGCTGATTGGGCGATTGCAAACCGATCGCGATAAAGCGCGTGTGCTGGATGGTCTGGAAAGCGCTATCCAGGGAGCCGGCGAAGGATTCGCACGGGCCGAAATAGATCAGCTGCTTTCCGGCCTGGGCAAGCGGATTTTCCTGATGCACAACGTGCATCGGGGGCATCCGCTGTTGTTCCAGTCACGTTGGGCCATGTCTTTTTTGCGCGGGCCGCTGACTCTGAAGCAGATCAAACTGCTGACCGAATCTGTGACCCCGTCCCCACTTCCCGCTACTACGCCTGCCGTGTTCAGGGATACCGCAAATCGCAATACCACGGACAGCATGAATTCCGCGCCGGCAGAGATGGATACGTCTCTTTCAGCAACGCGCGCGTCACGTCCCAAGTTGCCACCCGGAGTGGAAGAAATTTTTCTGCGCCCGCGTTATCCGGGAGCTACGTCGATCCTTTATCGCCCACTTATCTTTGCTGAAGCTCGCCTGCACTTTGTCAATGCCGGAGCCAGGATCGATTGCTGGCAGACTGTGCAACTCATGCATCCGGCCGTTGAACACAGCGAAGAATTCGATTGGAACCAGGCTGATCAGTCGCTGACCGAACTGGCGGCCTTTGATCGCCAACCCCTCGCCGGGGCAGAGTTTGCCGCAGTGCCCGCCGCCGGCGTGCGATCGAACCAGATCAAGACCTGGGGAAAAATGCTGCCGACGTATATTTATCAGGAAATCACCCTTGAACTGCAAACCTGTCCCGAAGTGAAACTGTCATCAACGCCGGAGGAGACCGAAGGCGACTTCAAAGCTCGTATCTCTCTTGTCTTGCGCGAGAAACGCGACCAGCAGATAGAAAAAATGCGCAAAAGGTATGCAACGCGCTTAACAGCCCTGCAGGAGCAGGTACGCAAGGCGCAAGTCCGGGTCGACAAAACCAGGGATCAGTACGGGCAGCAGAAGATGTCCACCGCTATTTCCTTCGGAGCCACGGTGATGAGCGCTCTTTTGGGGCGTAAAGCCGTGTCCGCCGGAACCTTGGGCCGGGCAACCAGCGCCATGCGCGGGGGAGCGCGCACCGCGGCTAAAAAGCGTGACATCGACGATGCCTCCGAGTCCCTGGCCGTTCTGGAAAGTCGCTACGAAGCACTTGAAGCGGAACTGGAAACTGAACTGGAGCGTATTCAGAGCGAGTATAACATCAGTCGAACGCGCCTGGAAACGATCCACATTCGCCCGCGCAAAACCGACATTTCCGTTGAGATGATTGGTCTGGCGTGGATGCCTGAATGATGAGTTTGTGGGCGTAAGGGTTTTCTCTAGGGGCGACGCACGTGTCGCCCGATTGTTTTATCTACATCAACATCAACACCAGGGCCGCGGGGTCGCGGCCCCTTCGACATGCCCGGGTCAACTGGTATTTTTTCCTCGCCCGCTGAGCCGATTCAGACCGGGCTTGATGACGACACTCACCGGGGCAATAACGTTGCCCACGATCACAGTGCGAACAGATAATGACCTGCACATGGCAACGGCTACAAAAATAAAGGCGGCTCGATAAAGACATCGACAAAAAGGTCGATGAGGGATGGATTTATGACCCTAATGTGCAATAATAGGGGAAAATGCGTTTGCATGGTTCTGAGGGTATGGCGTCGACTTAGACCGTCAAATCAGTGCTGGCGCCATACCTTTCTCAACGACACCTCACTTTATAACCTGCCAAGTCATTCCTGTGTGCGTTTGATGATTCATGCATCAAAAAAATACTCAAATTATTGAATTGATAAAACAGGGAGAATTCAGGCGAGATCCACTATGCGGCAAATAACGGCGGATTTTGGCTGGCGTTTACAAGTGCGGAAAGGCCATTTCTGATCGTGCGAAGGCGTGCCCGGGCTGCGGGGCACCGGTAAGTGGAGGCACAGCTACAGATCCGTCTTTCAAGGCCGTTACAAATTTTGTCCGGGTCGAGAGGGCGGGCTTCAAATGGTAGGTTATCGGGTTTGTTTTCATTCTCGTCGCAATATTCGCCGGAATTGCAGGCGCGGCCGGCTTTGCTTGGGTGTTGGGGCTAATTGGGTTTAATTGGACGGTTCATTGATTGAGTTATGCCTTCCAGCCAATCATTCAAGCGGACGGCAAAAAACGCCGCTGCTTAATTTCACGTTGGGCGTCGAACTTCAGAGCTTAGGAGATACGAATGCAGCAATGGATCTTTCTTTCAGTCGCTATCATCAGCGAGGTGGTTGGGACTTCCGCTCTAAAGGCATCGGACGGATTTTCTCGATTGTGGCCATCGCTGATCGTTGTTGCCGGATATGGAGCAGCCTTTTTCTTTCTATCGCTTACGCTCAGGACTATTCCTGTTGGTGTGGCTTATGCAATTTGGGCAGGTGCAGGTGTTGCGCTGATAGCGTTGGTTGGATGGCTCATCTTCGGACAAACGCTGGATATTCCCGCAGTCATCGGCTTACTACTTATCGTGACTGGAGTTGTTGTTATAAATGTATTCTCCAAGTCTGTTGCCCATTAACAAAGCGCCAACACGGCGCTGCGCGCCGCCGCTGATGCTGAGCGTTATGCGGAAAAAGGCTGTGGCGGAGGAGCATTGAATGGAAGGAAGTGACCAAATCGGTCTTTATATTGCAAGTAAGCTGAAATTCAACAGGCTCTATCCTTTACCCACTTGAAACGTCGAAGAGCCAAATGTTTTCAGCTACTCAATAGGAAACTTTTGTTTTTGGTGAAGAACTCGCAGAGTACGAATCGTGAACCCGTCAACAAGATAAGATACGATCATTGAAACTTCAGGAATAATGAGCAATCTGCCTCGAATTCCATCCCGTTGAACGCCCATTAAAGGTTGTTTAATTAAGTTTTCTGCTTTAGCTTCAATGATTTCATCTGTTTTTTCAGCAACATCTGGGTTAAAGGCGTAAAGAAACTCGAAAATTTTCTCACGATCATTTAGGGATTCTTCTTCCCAAACAATCATTGGCGACCCCGATTGCGAACCTTGGCTTTACGTTCAGCCATTCGTGTTTTTGCAGAGTCATTGTCGACGAACACAGCCTTGCCGGAATCAAGTTTGTCGAACGCAAGGTTTATTTGTTCGGTAAGCCAAGTATCATGAGACAAGGCCTTGCGTTGTTGCTCGGCAAGCTGCTCAGTTAGTTCACGGCAAGCGTCGCTAAGGGTGCGACCTTGGGTTTCAGCCATTTGCTGGGCTAAGCGT
>JAHYIY010000059.1 GCA_019429255.1 Desulfuromonadales bacterium
ATCTTGGCACTGCCCTGCGGTGCAGGTTCAGCTAACGCCGAGAAGGTTGTTGCTTCAGCCGGCTGCCAGGTGACAACAGCTCCTGCGGTACCAGTGGCGACATTAAATGTCGGGAACTGACTACCGGTCACGTCAAAAACGAAACGGGTTCTATTTTCCAGGGTCCCGGTGCGCAAGGAGTTGAAACCGCCACCAAGGGGAATATCTGCAGCATGTGATCCTGGATCAACACCATAAAGATCCACCACCAGGCGTTTAGGCGAATCCAGCGAAAAATACCGGACCTGCTCAACTCCCGCCGTCGCAGACAAGGTCACCTGTTGACCGGAGACGCTGACTGTCGACAAGGATTCAGCTGCCACAGGAATGACCACAGCAAGGCTGAATAACAACATCATGATACTGAGGAGCACACTGCTTCTTCTCATATTCATTCCCCTAAAAGTTCATCGGAGCAAAAACCTGCAGTCCGCCTGCAACGCACTACAATACGATATAGCGCTCTTCTTTAATTGTATTGCCGCTGAGGCTGTCAACACCGACCTCCTCAACCACAATTCGATCTGGATTTTTTTCTACCCTGAGACCCTGCTCATCGACACCCATGACGCGAGTCTGAATATCTTTAACCTTGCCGCCATTGATACCGATGTAATCATCTACCTTGACTGTGTAACTTTTACCGTCCGGCGCAGCCACCATCGCCCGTGGATTCCCGCGAACAACCATGACGGCAATCAACCGTAGCTGTCTGAGCTCATAGCGCTCCAGGGGACCACGTAACGCTTCCGGACGTCTGGTGGTTTGTATAGCTGGTGGAGGGTCGTCACGTCGAATCAGGGGGGTGAAAGGATCACGTCGCCCCCCGGGATTATAGGTAAACTCCCCTGCCGTTACACCTTCAGCAGCGACCTCAACCTCACCGTTTGTTTGTGCCATGATCATAGTTGACGGAATCATCAACAGCGCCACAGTGACAATCAAGAAAAGTCTCATAACAGGGAACCTGTGAAAAATCATCTGAGCGTACCACCTTTCAACTAATTGTTCGACCTGTCCCCAAGAAAGCGGAAGGTTATGGCACTGCAGTCAATATTCAGCGCGGTGCGACCATCAACCTCTTTGGCCCCACCCAATTTCAGGCCCTTGATATTGACGATCCGCTCCATCTTGCTCACCGCATCGAAAAACAGGGCGGCCTGATGGTACGACCCGGCCAGGCGCAATTCGACGGGGACATCAGCGTAAAAATCTCTTGGTACTTCAGCCAAAGGACGAAAACGCACAACATCAAGCCCTTTTTCCTGGGCCAGAGAAGCGATCTTGGTCAGCAGGGTCGGAATTTCTTTATCGAGGGGTAATTCACCAAGGGCTTCTTCAAGTTGCACCAGAAGGTTATTATAATCGGCCCGATAGGCATCAAGGTTGTTGGCAATACGTTGATTGCGTTGGAGAACGGTTTGGGCTGATTCACGCTGCTGTTCCAATCGCTGTTGTTCTTCTCTAAGCCCCTCATAGACCATAAAATAAAAGGTGGCAACAATAGCAGCAGCAAGAACAAAGAGAATCAGAAACCGTTGATAGGCTGGAAGACCAAGGACTTTTTCAATTTTTGGATTCATCGCACCCGTCCTGTTTTAATTGGTCGCAGGGGTCACAGCCCGACCCTTAAGGCTGAAGCGCTGCATTCTGCGATTACCGACCGTGGTCTGTTCGGTAACCGTCAATTCGACGCCACTGTAATGACCTGAGCTTTCCAGTTGCTGCATAAAAAGAGCCACTGTTTGCTCGGTGTCGGCAATACCAGCCAGGTCAATACTGCCGTTCTGTTCGGCAAAACCGGTCAACCACAGTTCGTCAGGTAGCGCATTACTGAGGTCGTCGAGCAACCGTACCGGGCCGGTCTTGTCACTTTTAAGTTTGGCAAGGACTTCGAGTTTTTGTTCGAGATCAGCTTTTCTTTTTTCGTAATCACGAACTTCACCAATGCGTTTTTGCAACTCGGCATTACGGCGATTGATATCGGCAATGTCTTGTTGCAAGTTCTCATTGGTTTGTTGCTGCTGCACATAGACAGCACCGCAAGCCAGGCTTACCAGCACCAGAGACAGCACCAGGATAACAACCTGGGAGCGCAGCTTTTCCTTCTTTTGCGCCGCTCTTATCGGAAGAAGGTTGATCCTTATCATTTGTCACCCGCCTTCCTCATTGCCAACCCGGTCGCCACTGAAAACATCGGACCAATGGCATTGAGATATTCTCGATCAAACTGTTTTTCATTGATGGCGATATTGCGGAAGGGGTCGATTCGTTCCACTTCGATATCAAGGCGTTGCGCCAGGATATGTTGAACACGCTCTGACGCTGCGACCCCACCGGTCAGATAGACCTTGCCGATGCGTTCTTCACCGGAGGCTGCCGAAAAGAAATCGAGGGAGCGCTGCACCTCTTGAACCAGATTTTCCGTTGCATCACCAAGAACACCCTCAATGGCGTCAACTGTTAGGTCGCCGACATTCCGTTCACCCAGTTTAATGCGCTCAGCATCTTCACTGCTCACACCAAGACGCTTTTGCAACTCCTGACTGAGCAGATTGCCACCGGTCTGAATATCGCGGGTAAAGACTGAATTGCTGCCACGCATGACATTGACGCTTGTAGCACTGGCACCAAGGTCTATCAGAGCGACAACTTCCCCGTCGACGAAACCATAGTTGTAATTGAACATGTTCTCTACAGCAAAGCAGTCGACGTCCATCACCACTGGTGTCATTCCGGCTTCGGCAAACACCGCAGAGTGGTCATTAACGAAATCTTTTTTAGCCGCCACCAAAATAACACCCATCTGGGAAGGATCTTTCGAGTCGGCCCCGATGATATGAAAGTCGATATTAACCTCGGACACATCGAAGGGAATATATTGCTCAGCTTCCCATTGGATTGATGCTTCCAACTCAGATTCGGTCATCATCGGCAGATTAATTTTGCGGATAATAACCGAGTGGCCGGAAACCGAAGTGGCAACCAGCTTGGTCTTTATCTTCATCGACGCAAGCATATTCTGAATAGCGTTGACAATCGCCGGAGAGTCCATAATGGCGTTATCAATGATTGTTTCCGGCTCCAGCGGCATAATGCCGATATTCTGGAGATGAAAAGTTCCACGCGCCTCACGCAGGCGCACCATCTTTACTGCACTTGTGCCGATATCAATACCGACAATATCTTTTTTCGATGCGAACATGTTTTATCCAGTCGAAAAGAGAATCCCCAAAAAAAAGGCGCGCCACATAAATTAACATTAACCTGAATCAAACCTTCGTATTCGGAAAAACCTTGGTTTTATCTGAAAGCTTGTATCCCAGCGCCAGAATAATTTTACGCATGGTTTCCATACGACAAGGACTGCCGCGTTCAATCCGGGTAATCGTCAAGGGCGAGACATCAGCCTTACGAGCCAGTTCGGCCTTGCTGATCAATAAGGATTCACGAACTTCCTTGACGCGATTCCGGACCATATTATTTAACCCTTAACCCCCTTGAACTTGATTTATCAGATGTACAAATTGTGCATAATTATAGGTCCGGGACAGATATTGTCAAGAAGTTTTAGACTAAACCAATAAAAAAATTTAAAAATCCTCAGCCAAGCAGGCCAAGGTACCAGCCAATCAGCATCTGCCCCCAGAACAGATAAATCATAGCTGCCACTGCCAGAAAGGGTCCGAAGGGGATCGCCAGCCTGGTATCACCTTTTTGCGCCAGCATGAACGGCACGCCAACCAGGGTGCCGGCCAACGACGCCAGAAAAATGACCGGAAACACCGCCTGCCAGCCGAGAAAAGCCCCGAACATGGCCAGCAGCTTGATGTCACCGCCCCCCATCCCCTCACGTCCCGTCAGTTTTTCGTACCCCCAGGCGACAGCCAGCAACGAACCTCCGCCCAGCAGAATGCCTATAATGGAACTGTACCAGGTCACCCACGGGACAAAAAAAGAGCCGGCAAACCCGACCAGAATCCCCGGCAGACTGATGACATCGGGAATGATCTGATGATCCAGATCAATAAAGGTAATCACCACCAGGGCGGCAACAAAAATCAGATAGACAATGGTGGCTGCCGAGAAACCGAAAGAATAAAACGTCAGCGCAAAGAGCACACCGGTCAGCGCCTCCACTGCCGGATAGCGTGGTGAAATTTTTATCCGGCAGGCAGAACAATGGCCACGCAGCAGCAGGTAACTGACAATCGGAATATTCTCAAACCAGCGGATCTGGTGACCACAGGCCGGGCAGGAAGACGGCGGCGAAACAATCGATTTTTCGGCCGGGATCCGATAGATGCAGACATTGAGGAAAGAGCCGACGACAGCGCCGAGAATGAAGGAAATTATAAGAAAAAAAATGACTTCAGGTGGCACGATAGCTTTCCTCTATTTTTAGTCGCTCGCTATACTCGCAAAACTGGGGAGGGACAATATAGAATGTCCCCAATTTTTGTCGCTTTTTTGTCGTAATCATTCCTCACACGCATCAGATGAAGATTGCCTCAATTGCTCTCTCATAGCGCTACTGAAAGAATCAAAATCAGCCAGATGCTTATTTAATATCAATACGACAATCTCTGCATCAACCGTTTCATATTGATGGACAACAATATTTCTGAATTTTGCCATTTTTTCCATAACCTGAGTCTGTTCGGGGGAAAGGATACCGTTTTCTCCCAAAATACGAAAGGTTTCTGCATAGGTCTGAGGCGTGCGCAAACCCAGATCAGCAATCAGATGGCTGGCGATATCCGTACAAAGTTCGATCATCATCTGCAATGTGCGCTCAACAATACGCTGCACTTTCCAGTCGGCACGGTATTGCCTTACGGTCGTCGCGCTATACTCTTGCAACTGCTGCCGATAGTCCAAGAGAGAAGCGAGCTTTTTCATCATCAGAATATCATCGACCATCATCCAAACCTTTGCCTCAAGAGAGCCTCTTCCTTGCGTTTGAAATCAAAAAACTTGCGATTCATCAGGGATTCAAACAGATGCCGCTGGTAGGGATTTTTGTCCACCAGAACCCGACGCTGACGCAAAATCCGTCCCACCAGACTGATCGGCGCACTATTCAGGATCACCAGATCAAATTCATCCGTCCCCAGAGCGTCGGCAATCACCCCGATCAAGTCGAGCTTGACTTCCGCGAGGTTCTGCATCGTGGTCAGATAAACGGCAATGTCCACATCGGACAATGGCCGCACCTCTGCTTTTGCCAGCCCACCAAAAAGATAAACGAAAACAACCTTGTCATGTGCGGCGAGAATGGCAGGGAGAGACTCCAGTCGCGTTAAAATATCTGCCGGTAATGCTTGAATTTTGCGCATGCTGCTCCCAGTAGTCGCGAGGCATCTTTGCATGGGGACACACTATATTGTTTCCTCTTCATTAAGGAAAGGTCGTTCACCGCACTCACCTTTTTCTTAAACAGGCCGGGATTGTAGGTTTTGGAGATACCCAGACCCTGCGCAAGGATATTGGTGAATAGTTACATCTACGGTTTGATTTTAAGCTTTAGTGCCATACATAGCGAAACCAGATCCAGCCAACCTTCTCGCATGATGAAGTGGATTACGTCCGGATCAATATCCTGATATTGGTGAATAGCAATATTGCGAA
>JAHYIY010000004.1 GCA_019429255.1 Desulfuromonadales bacterium
ACTGCCAGGACTCAATTAGCAATGGAAATGAATAATCCAGAGATCATTAAAGAAATTTACGAAGTCTTTCCAGAAAATGTTCGTCAAGCCTTTGATACCCTATTAGATTACGAAGGAAAGATTCCCTGGGCAAAATTTGCACGTGATTTTGGAGAGATCCAGGTGATGGGGTCAGCCAGGAGAGATCGTGAACGACCAGACCTTAACCCAGCGACACCAACTGAATATCTTTGGTATAGGGCTTTCATTGGACGGGCATTTTTTAGCACAGAAACAGAACCTCAGGAATTTGCTTATATTCCGGAGGAAATATTCTCTTGCCTGGAACCTGCCTATATCCAGAAAAAACAAATACCTGGTCGCTCTGCCACATCCAAAGAAACGAAAGCCAATTTTCCTGCTTCCGATAGAATTCTGGATGATATTTGCACTCTTCTGGCAGCGATTCGAAATGGCTTCTCGACTGACATTCTTCATGAATATTGTGATATGCCAGTTGAATTCTTAAATAAACTTCTCATTGATCTTAAATTGATTTCAGAAAAGGGGATATTAGATCCTGGTCAGGTAAGAAAATTCTTAGAGACTTCTCGTGAAAAATCATTATTGATGCTTGTCAATCATTGGATTGAAAATAAGCAATTAAACGAAATCGAATTAATGCCAGATTTTATCATTGAAGGCGTGCTTGATCGCAATCACCACAATGTCCGTCGATTTCTTCTGGATCAAATCTCCCTGGTACCAGCCGGACAATGGTGGAATCTCGAAAGTTTTGTGACCTATGTTTATCAGATCAATCCTGATTTTCAACGCCCAGCCGGAAATTATGACACGTGGTATATCAGGAAGGCTGAAACAGGTGAATACTTGCGTGGCTTTGAGCATTGGGATGCAGTTGACGGTGCTTTTATTCGTTTCATGCTCACTGGACCATTCTTCTGGTTGGGATTGGTTGACCTGGCTTCCAGCGATAATGATAACGAAATCCAGGCTTTCAAATGTTCGCAATGGTATGCAGATTTATTATCCAACCATCCACCTGAACCTATCAAACCAGAAGATGTTAAACTCCTGATTGACTCATATGGAAAATTTGTTATCCCGTTGAGGTTTTCCAGGTCAATACGATATCAGATTTCCAGGTTTTGCGACTGGAATGGAAAAACCAAAGATGGGTATGCTTTTCAAATATCACCTGTTTCATTGCAGCGGGCTAAGGATCAGGGATTAAAAATCAGTCATTTTCTGAAAATTGTCCAATCTGTACTTGCCCATCCATTTCCACCCAAATTAAAGTCTGCCTTGGAAAATTGGGAGAATTTCGGAACACAGGCTCACTTCACTCAGGCAATCCTTTTACATGTTGCAGACCCAGAAGCAATCAATCAATTACAGAACACATCAGTAAAGAAATTCATTCAAGCAGTTCTTAATCCAAATACTGTTGCTGTACTTCCAAACGGGGTCGAGCAGGTTCGAAAAACATTAATCGAAATGGGGTATTTAAGTGAATAAAAGAATTAATCAGCGGAAATATCAACAATATTCCATATAAAACATGTTTTTTGTAACCATGGGCTACAACATGCTTCGGATATAATCTAATTATCAAATTTGATTTCACCTGAAAAGAGGTTTATATGTCAAATCGATTAATCTGGGCTGAAGATGAGATTCAATCCTTAAAGGATAACGGATTATACAATCAGATACGCACCATTAGCTCCCCTCAGGGAGCCTGGTTGATTGTGGATGGAAAGAAAGTTTTAAATTTCTGTTCGAACAACTACTTAGGGCTGGCGAATCATCCAAAAATGATTGCAGCCGTTAAGAGAGTGGTAGATGAATATGGAGTTGGACCTGGTGCTGTTCGATCCATCGCTGGAACAATGGATGTACATCTGGAATTAGAGAGCCGTCTGGCTCAATTCAAAGGTGTAGAAGCCTGTATCTCATTCCAATCTGGATTTACGGCCAATCTAGCGACCATCCCCTGCCTGGTTGGAAAAGAAGATGGCATCCTCTCAGATGAACTGAACCATGCTTCCATTATTGATGGCTGCCGGTTATCCGGTGCAACCATCATACGCTTCAAGCACGCTGATGCCAGTGATTTGGAAACCAAGATTTTAGAAAACAAAGATCATTACCGCCGGTTATTAGCCATTACGGATGGTGTATTCAGTATGGACGGTGATCTGGCTCCATTAGACAAGATTTACGAAGTCACCAGCAAGTACGATGTCATGTTAATGGTAGATGATGCTCACGGAGAAGGCGTGGTTGGCAAAGGTGGGCGTGGCATTGTGGATCATTTTGGCTTACATGGAAAAGTGGATATTGAGATTGGTACCATGTCCAAAGCCTTCGGGGTGATGGGAGGAATGGTCGCAGGTAATGCAAAATTAATCGAATGGATTCGGCAACGTGGCCGACCCTTCATATTTTCCTCCGCATTAACTCCAGCAGATGTAGCCGCCTGTTTAACCGCAGTTGATCTTCTGGAGGAATCCACTGAATTGGTTGATCGTTTATGGGAAAATGGTAATTATTTCAAAGCAGAAATGAAGAAATTAGGGTTCGATACTGGATTATCTCAAACACCGATCACACCCGTAATGTTAGGGGATGCTAAATTGGCAAAAGACTTCAGCAAAGAATTATTTAACGAAGGCGTATTCGCAATGGCGTTAGGTTTTCCAACTGTTCCCGTAGGAAAAGCCAGAATTCGGGTCATGATTTCCGCGACACACACAAAAGAGGATCTCGATCTTTGTTTGCAGGCTTTTGAACGGGTTGGGAAAAGATTAAGAGTTATCTAAAGAAGCAAATTCACAAATACCTATGCAATGAAAAACACGCCATGAGGCGTGTTTTTTTTCAGGGCGATCCTGACCTATTCCTCTTCGCTGAATGGATCATAAGCAGGGTTCGTACCTGCCCACACACACGAAGGTTGAGTCAGGAGATTACATTGTAAACCATGTGAACATCTGTGCCCCACTACGCGTGGTGGTTGATCGGGGAGATATTCAGGCGGTAAAATTACGTGAACCTCCAATTGAACGTCACCGCCAGCATGTTTGCAATATTGGGTTTTCGCTGATCACCTTCTTTTTTGCCGGTGGTCAGGTGTGCGGGCCGGCCATCGCCGGAATTATGGCAGAACACTATGGCAGTTTTGCTCCGGCCTTTCTTGTTGCTGCCCTGATCACAGTTGCGGCGGCAGTGTTCTGTCTGACCCTGCCACGGGCTTCTGCTTGTTCACATAAACGGCCCTATACCCCGTCAGCCTGATAGTACTTGCCAATCAGTGGTTGTAATTCCGCATGCACTCCGGGAAAACCGCAAACGATGATGCGATCACGGTGAGCAGAGTAGGGGCGCCCCTGTTGGTTGCTGACCTGGCAGCCGCTTTCATCGAGAAACAACAGTGCTGCCGCCACATCATAAGGCTTCAGGTCGCTCTCCCAGAATCCCTGGAGAAATCCGGCCGCTACGTAAGCAAGGTCGAGAGCTGCTGAGCCGAAACGGCGAATGCCGCGGCAGCGGTAGAGCACATCCCGGGAACAGGCGAAAAAAGGGTTGGCCAGATCAGCAGAACGGTAGGGGAAGCCGGTGCCGATGAGGGCGTGCCGGAGGGGTAGCCGGCCGGCCTGACGGCAGCGCGATCCTTGATGATGCAACCCCTGACCGCGGATAGCACTGAAGCCTTCGGCGGAGGCCGGTCGCCAGATCACCCCCAGGTCACTGCGTCCTGTCACTTCGAGGGCAACGGAAATGCAGAATTGATCGAGGCCACTGAGATAATTGGTGGTGCCGTCGATGGGGTCGATAATCCAGCGCAGTTCGGTGTTCCCTTCCTGCCCCGTTTCTTCCCCATAAAAACCGGCTTCGGGCAGAAGCTTGGCCAGCGCTTCCTTAAGCATTTCTTCTGAATGGATGTCGACCGCAGACACAAGCTCGCGCTCGTCTTTTTCCGTGCCGCTGCCCGGACCCAACCGTCGGAATTGCTGGAGTTGATAGTCGCCAACAGCGCGGCACAGGGTAGAAACGGCAGTGAGCAGGTGGGAATTGAGCATCGTCAGAGCATTTTTCCGCGGCTGGAAAAGTACCGGTTATAGAGGTTGAAGGTGCGCCGATACTGGCGGATTTCGAGGATGATGATGTTGATGATGCTGGCGATGGGGACGCCGATAATCATGCCGAGAATGCCGTAGAGTTTTCCCCCCATAATAATCGCCAGAATGACCCACAAAGGGTGTAGATTGGAAACTTTGGAGATCAGGATCGGGATCAGGATCATGTTGTCGACAATGATCTGGGCGATGAGGATGTAAACACACAATATCCACCAGAATTGGGCGCCAACGCCCAGATCGACCAGGGCGATGGTAATCCCCGGCAGCATGCCGAAGATCGGACCGACATAGGGTACCAGATTGGAAACCCCGGCAATCACAGCAAGAATAGGGGCGTAACGGATGTCGGTGAGGGCCAGCCCGGCCCAGACCACCAGCCCGACGATGATGGCTTCGATGATTCTGCCGCGGATGAAATTGGATAGCTGCCAGCTGACGTGGGCGTAGATATCCAGTACCATTTCAAAGTAGCGATTGGGGGTGAGTGAAATCAGGCCGCGCATGATCCGCCTGCTGTCGCGCAGAAAAAAGAAGGAGAACAGCGGCACCAGAATCAGCAGGCTGCCGATACGCATGGCCGAGCGCGGGGTTTGTACCAGAATGGCCCCGATCAGCGTCTGGGAGAAGTTGCGCAAGTGATCGCCGAGGTTGTAGTGGGCAATAAAGGGGAAATGTTTTTGCGCCAGTTCGAGCCATTCGGTCAGGTAGACGATGGCAAAGCTGATATAACGCGGCACATCGGCTTTGAGCGCCTGTAACATGCCGCGCCAGTTGGGTGGTCCGATGAGCAGCAGCAGTGAGGTTATTGCCGCGGAAATCAGCAGATAGATGATAAAAATGGCGAGGGTACGGTGGACCCCGCGGTTTTCAATCAGACGCACCAATGGATCGAGCATAAAGGCGACGATCATGGCGAGCAGAATCGGCAGAAACAAGCCGGAAGTTGCCGTCTGTAACAGGGTAGTAAAGGTGGTGGCGGACGAATAGATGGCAATCCCGGACGCGATCGCTGTGGTCAGCACCAGGTAGATAACCGCCACCTGGGCGCGACTCAAGCCCGTGGAGTCACTCATGGTGGTGTTCCTGAGAATCCCTGGTTGTGGATTGCAGTAGTTCAAGCTGTTGACTGCACTGAAGCAGTCGATCGGCAAGGACGCGGTTTAAACCAAACAGGATCTTTGCTGTTGGTGCCGGATGGCGCAGGGTTGCTTCGAGAATATCGGAACGGAACAGCCCTACCAGAGATGTTGCCGTGGTCGCCCGAGCCGCTGCGGTACGGGGACGGTTACCGGTAAGGGCGACCTCGCCAAAAAAGTCGCCGGGTTCGAGGATCGCCTGTTCATGCTCTTTGCCCTCGCTGTCAACCGTGAATATCTGTACCTGACCGGAGCGGATGACGTACATTCCCGAGCCGATATCACCCGTCGAAAAGATCATCTCATCGGCGACATAGTTACGCAGATGAACAATCTTTTCAAGTAATGCCAGTTCGCGCCGGCCGAGTTTGGCGAACATCGGAATCTGACTTAAGAAATAGGCCAGGGTCTGCTTACCGGCCTGATTGCGGAAGATATTTTGCCAGAGAGGGTTTGGATTCATGGGTCGTCCCGGAGTATAATGTGTCCCCATGAAGGCGGATAATAACTGCTGATACAACGGCATAGCATAATATGCCAGCAAGCTGCGCCAGTGCCAGAGAAATTGAGCTTTTAGCTGGTTTGAAACGGTTGTCGCGGCAACGCCGGCCTGGGGACAAACAGCGAAAAGCCGCAGCCCCTTTTCGTCTGGCGAAAAGAGGCTGTGGCCGGCATAGATCTAAAGGCGATGAGAATTCAGTTGTTCTCTTCCAGCAAGGCTTCAATGTCAGGAACGCAGCCACCACAGCCGGTGCCGGCGCTGGTGGCATCCTGAACTTCCTCAACGCTGGTGAGGTTTTGTTCCTTGATGGCCTTGACAATGGTGTCACGATCGACGTTCATACAGTGGCAAATGGTTTCAGACATAAGGGTCTCCTTTGGTGGATGGTTTGATTGATCGGGGTGATTATACTCCTTTGGGAGCAGACTTGCCAATTACCGTGAGCATTTATTACAAAAAAAACGTAACGGTTGATCACCGGATCTTCGGATCCTATGTCAAGGGACGCGATTGTTTCTCGTTGGGTCATCCATGACCGCTTGTTGTCGCCGTCCATGGCGACAAACACCCTTGCCCCAGGAGCCAAAGGCCCTGCGCAAGGATAGTGCTGAATAGTTACAAAAAACATCGTTTAGTTGCTGAACCGGCGTTCCTGTGCGCCAATCAAGGCAAGTGATTTGTCGACGTTGAAGCGAATCAGGTGCTTCGGGCCTTTCTCCTGGTCTTGTTCCGGTGTCAAGCTTGTACGGGTCATCTGCCGGGCCAGTTGCGGGTCGTCTATCTCGGCGACTTTGTGCAGATATAATCGGGTTCCCTGGTAACCACCACCGGACTCTATGAAGAGGTAGGTGGCGTGCGGGTTGGCGCAGATATTCTGATAGGTCAGCCGCTCCCGCATCAAAAATACTACTGAGCCGTCAACCATTACGGTGGGCCGGGCATAGATGGCGCTGGTGACATTGCCCTGTCTGTCGGCGGTTGATAAAATACCGATTCCCTGGGTGCTGGTGAAATAATCGTTGAGGGTCATGGTCGGCTCCTGGTTCTTTTATGGGTATTTATTTTTGTCCACGACAAAAACATAACACACTTAATACTATGAATTGTATAGCCTGGATAGATATTTTTCAGTGACCTGTGGATGTCAACATCCCTTTTGCTGGCAAAAACCGAGTGAACAGATGTTTGTCCCGGATTTAAAAAATTATCCTCAGTCTCCCGGCGTGTATCAGATGCTTGCTGCCGATGGGACGATTCTTTATATCGGTAAAGCGCGGCGTCTGCGTTCACGCCTGCGCTGCTACTTTTCGGCACAGGGAGACGGTCGTCAGCAGATCCCCTTGCTGATGAAAAAGGTCGAGCGCATCGAGGTGATCATCACCGACACGGAAAAAGAGGCCCTGCTGCTGGAAAACACCCTGATCAAGCAACATCGGCCACGCTACAATATCGACTTGCGTGACGACAAAACCTACGTTTCGGTACGTATTGACCTGCGCGAGGAGTTTCCGATCATGCAGGTGGTGCGGCAGGTAAAAAATGACGGTGCCCACTATTTTGGCCCTTATTCGTCAGCGGCGGCGATCCGCGAAACCTTAAGACAGATTTACCGCATTTTCCCCTTGCGGCACGCTCCGATAGAGCGCTGCCGCCGGCGTGGGCGCCCCTGCCTCTTTTATCAGATCGGTCAATGCAGTGCTCCCTGTCACGGCAAGATCAGCCGCGAAGACTATCGGTCCCTGGTCGACGGGGTCATTCAGTTGCTGGAGGGGCGGGAATCAGAGGTGATCGCATCGTTAAAGCTGCAGATGGATACCGCAGCTAAAGCGATGAAATACGAACAGGCAGGCCTGGTGCGCGATCAGATCCGCCTGATTCAGCAAAGTGTTGAAAAACAGAAAGTAAGCGACCATGGTGGCGGCGATCAGGATGTGATTGGTCTGCATCAGGATGGTGGCGAAGTCGAAGTCACCCTGCTCTTTGTGCGCAACGGCAAACTGATCGGTCGCCGTAGTTTTCTGCTTGAGTGGGTGCTGGACTTGCCCGAGTTATTGCACGGCTTTCTCCTCGATTTTTATGCCCGTGATGTGATTATCCCCGATCAACTGATTCTTCCCTTTCCCCTGGAAAGCGCTGCGCTGCTGGCTGAATGGTTGAGTGAACAACGTGGCAAAAAGGTACATCTGCTGGCGCCTGAGCGCGGTGAGAAGAAACGTCTGCGTGAGCTGGCGCAGCGCAACGCCGAGGAGTCCTATCGCCAGCGTGGTCAGCGCAAGCAAGCGCGGCAAAATCTGCTGGACGAACTGCGGGAACGGCTGCAGCTTCCGCGCTTTCCCCGGCGCATTGAATGTTTCGATATTTCCCATGTTCAGGGGGATTTGGCCGTTGGCAGTATGGTGGTGTTTATTGATGGCGAACCCGTCAAGCAGGAGTATCGCCGTTACCGGATCAAAACGGTGATCGGGGCAGATGATTATGCCTCGTTGAGCGAGGTCCTGCAGCGCCGGCTTAAGCCTGGTGTCGAGGACGACTGCCTGCCGGATATGATTCTGATTGATGGGGGCAAGGGGCAGCTTGGTGTCCTGGTAGAGGTGATCGCCCGTCTTGGGTTGACTGGCCGGATCGGTACGGTGGGCATTGCCAAGAGCCGGGTGTTGGCGAATGTCAAAGGCAAAGTGGTAGAACGTTCCGAAGAACGGTTTTTTCTGCCCGGCCGAAAAAATCCGGTGACCTTTCGCCAAGGCTCTGCCGCGGCGTTTTTGCTGGAACGTCTGCGTGACGAAGCCCATCGTTTCGCTGTCAGCTTTCATCGTACCCTGCGCGGCAAGCAGGGGTTGCGCTCCAGTCTTGATCAGATTCCCGGCATCGGTCCGGCGCGCCGCAGGGCGTTGCTGAAACATTTCGGTAGCCTCAAGCGTTTGCGTGAGGCGGGAGCGGACGAGATTCAACAGGTTCCCGGCTTTTCTAACGCGCGGGCACAGCAACTTGTTGCGGCACTGAAAGACCAGCACTAGAAACACTTTTCCGGATATGCAGCGGTCACTTTTCGTCGTGACGGTGTCAACAACCACAAAAAAACCCTCCACCTGGTCACGGTGGAGGGCTGATGATAGAGCCTGATGGTGGGTCTGCCGGCTATTCGACGCTGAGGACGGCGTTTTCAACAATCAGGTCGTAAACATAGCCGTGACCGAAATCTTTATCGGTGGTGAGCTTGCCTCTGGCGACAACAACATCACCGACTTTGAGCTGGTTATTGCTGGTCAGGGTGAGATCGTGGTTGCCTGCTGCGGGGCTGCCCGAGCCATCCTGCAGGTGAACCCAGTTAGTGCCCATGATCTGCGGGCTGAACTTCACCACTTTGCCACGCAGTTGAATCTCCTGACCGGACAAATCATTGCGGGCAGCGTAGATTTCTTCAATGTTGAGGCCGTTTTCCAGTTTGTCGAGGGGACTCACGACAATGGGAGCCGGTGCTGCACCACCCATGCCGGCGATAGGCGGATGTCCGGTCGGCATTTCCCCTTGCGCCGGAGCGGCGCTTGAGGCGTTAACAGAGCTGGCATTAAGGATTGAATCGACAAAATAAACCACATCAAAAGTCCGGTCGAGGGTTTGGCTGTGGTAGTTGTGCATGGGCATGCCTTCAGGAATAACCACCAGATCACCAACGCCGACGGCGAATTGCGGTGTCGCGGCCCAGACCTGCTGGTTATCGGTTTCGACCAGCACATAGGTATAGCCAAGAGCATTCATCGTTTCAACGACACTACCGCTGATGTTGTTTGATACTGGTGGTGCCGGTGCCTGAGGTTGCGGGGTTGAACTTTGGCTGGAGGAATTTTGCTGGCAACCAACCAGCAGCACCAGGATGAAGAGCAGTGCGCTAAAGAGAATGCGATTTTTCAAGGGAACCTCCGAAACTTGTGTTCACGACGTTAGTGGTCAATGGTGCTAAAACCTCGGCACGATAGCACAGGTTTTCAATGGGCAACAATAGGTGAGTTCGCTTTGGCGTATTTTATGTGCGGATGCACAGGTCGCGACCGTAGAGATGTGTTGCAGTGCGCAAACGCCCGCACAGGGATTCGTCCAGGGCGTTTTTGGCAAAGCGCCAGGACCAGTTGCCGTTAGCGGTGCCGGGGGTATTCATTCTGGTCTCTTCACCCAGACCAAGGATATCCTGCAAAGGGATGATAGCCAACCTGGCTACACTGGCCAGAGCGGTTTCAACCATTGCCCAGGGTATTTCCGGTGTGGGGCGCCCGAGATATTCTTTAACTCGGCTTTTGACCCGGTCGTCGAGTTGATTCCACCAACCGCGGGTGGTGGTGTTGTCATGGGTGCCGGTATAAACGACCGAATTGCGGCGATGGTTGTGGGGTAAGTAGGGGTTGTCAGCGCCTGAATCGAAAGCAAATTGTAAAATCTTCATGCCGGGGAAGGAAAAATCATCCCTGAGTTGTTCCACATCGGGGGTGATAATACCGAGGTCTTCGGCGATAATCGGTGGGTTGATATAGCGCTCAGTCAGCAGATCGAACAGTTCGCGCCCGGAGGTGTCCATCCAGTGGCCGTTCACCGCTGTTTGGTCGTGAGCCGGAATGGCCCAGGAGGCCACAAATCCCCGAAAGTGATCGACCCGTAACAGATCAAACAGAGTAAAATTCCAGTCGAAACGCTGCAGCCACCACAGGTAGTTTTGCTCTTTGAGTTGATCCCAGCGGTAGAGGGGGTTTCCCCAACGCTGACCGGTGGCACTGAAATAGTCTGGTGGAACGCCGGCAACCAGGGTCGACTGCTGGTGCTCATCAAGATGGAACAGCGGGGCGTGGGCCCATACGTCGGCGGAATTTTCAGCGACGAAAATCGGCAGATCACCAAACATCAATATGCCACGCCGGCGGGCATACTCGCGCAGGGAAAACCACTGTTGGTAAAAAACAAACTGCAGGTACTGATGCCAGGAAATCTCGTCGGCCAGTTCTGATCGACACTGGGCAAGAGCTGCCGGGTCACGCCGCCGAAGTGGTTCAGGCCACTCCTGCCAACCAAGAAACTGCTGCTCGGCACGGATCGCCTCAAACAGGCAGTAGTCATCAAGCCAGTGCGCCTGGGCACGGCAGAAGTCGGCAAAGCGTTGGTGGCGCTCTGCGTCCTGTTGTACGACGAAGTTGTGCCGGGCTTTGCGCAACAAAGGCATCTGGGAGATTAAGGCGGCACTGAAGTCACAATGAGGTGAGGCCGGAGTTGGAGGCGGCAGGTCGCCGGGCATTAAATCGCCGGTTTGGGCAAGATCGGCCAGGTTGATCAATAGGGGGTTGCCGGCAAAAGCGGAAAAGCAGCTGTAGGGGCAGTTGCCGTATCCGGTTGGATTGAGTGGCAGAATCTGCCAAACGGATTGACTGCTGGAAACCAGAAAATCGACAAAGTCACGTGCTTCCTGTCCTAAAGAACCGGTATGCTGGCCTCCCGGCAAGGATGTCGGGTGCAGCAGAATACCGCTGTGGCGCTGTTTCAACATGTCGGTTCCTGTCTGTGGCGAGCAAGTAAATAGAATGTTTTTAACCGGCTGTTTGCCGTAAAAACTGTCTACATCCTGTTTTTGCTGTTTGTATTTCTCGGTGTCGGTGCGGATCAGTAATCAGCGATCAGGGGGAAATAATGCGTCCGGCCCGATGTTGGATGTCGACGATATCGAGCATATTGGTAATGCGCCCGACCTTGAGCTGATCTTTCCGGTGGTAAAAATCGAGGCACAGGCCACAGCTGGCGATATCAACGCCCGCGGTTTTAAGTGCCACAAGGGTGTCGAGAACCTCGGAACCTGCACAAACCAGATGAATACCACTGTTGACAAACAGAATAGCCGCCGGCAGTGGATCGATCTCTAACTGGATCATCAGGAAATTTTTCAGCAGCAGCCGACCAAAAGCATCGTCACCGGAGCCCATGCGATCGCTGCCACAGTAAATGACCGTCGCTCCTGCTGCCGTGGTTTGTGGGGCCGGAGCTGGTGCTTCGGCCGGCATTTCCAGCGGAGTCAGTGCGAGCCGATAGCCGTCAGCCGTTGCTGCCGCCGAGGTCTGATAACCCATTTTTTGGGCGAGACGGGTGACATTGTCACGGCAGACGTCGTCATCAACCAGGACCATCAGTTTCCTGCCGGTATTGGCCAGAATCTGTTTGCGCGTTTCAACAACCGGGTAGGGGCAGGCATAACCCCGATAGTCAAGTTCTAACATGTAAGGCTCCTGTAATGGTGCATCGTTTTAAACTGAAACGAACTCATCGTAAATCACAAACTACCATAGTTGATGGCGTCGCAAAAAGCATCAGGTTGGATAGCTAGGCTCAAAGCACCAAATATAAGGCGCGCCATTTTGTTGAGTAATGAGGCGTGCGTACGTCGCAGCGGTGAGACGCTGGCGGCAACTCAGTTGTTGGTGAGTTTTTGCGCCGCCATCATCGTTTGCACGAAAACATCAGCGGATTTGCAACTTCATTGCTGCAACCATCCGGTTAGGCACATATCAGCTGAACAAGGGTTTCAATGTGGGCGGTCTGGGGAAACATATCAACTGCCTGCAGACGTTTGATCCGGTAGCCGCCATCCAGCAGCTGTTTTAGATCAGCAGCCAGGGTGTCGGGATCACAGGAGATATAGATGATCTGCGCCGGGCGCAGTGCGATGAGGTGGCGGGTCAGCTCTTCACCGCACCCCTTGCGCGGCGGGTTGACGGTAACCAGGTCCGGGCTGCTGGCCAGCCGTTGCAGCTCCGCCAGCGCATCGCCGGCAACAAATCGACAGTTACCCAGGTTGTTAAGGGCGGCATTGGCCTTGGCGTTACGCACAGCTTCCGGGACAACCTCGATACCGGTCACGCTGCGTGCTCCTTTAGCCAGGCTCAGGGCAATGCCGCCGATGCCGCAGAACAGGTCAACAACTGTTTCCTTGCCGGTCAACGCCGCCCAGTCGGTGATCAGGGCGTACATCCTTGCGGCCTGCCGCGTGTTGACCTGGAAAAAGGATTCAGGGGCAATATGCAGCCTGATGTCACCAATCTGTTCGATCAGGTCAGGATGGCCGAGGAGCTTGATGGATTCGGTGCCGAGGATCACGTTGCCGCTGGAACTGTTGATGTTCTGGTGAACGCCAATCACCTCGGGCACCTTTTTGACCAGTTTTTTTGCAAGTTTCGGGAGGTCCTGATAATCACGGTCATGGCAGACAAAGGTCACCAGGGCACGGCTATTGTCAGGGCTGACCCGGATCAGCAGATAGCGCAACAAGCCGCGTTGATGGCGCGGTTGATAGATAGAAACCTGCTGCCGCGCCACGTCATCGCGGACGATGGCGGCGATGCGGTTGATCAGTGGGTGGTGGACCGGGCACTCGGCAATATCGACGACATCATGGCTGCCGCGGCGGTAGAGGCCAAGGAGCAGTTTTTCCCGCTTGCGCGCAAACACCAGTTTGGCGCTGGTGCGATAACCCAGGGTGTCGACAGCGGGAAGCACTGGCAGGGCAGAAAAGCTCTCAGCCGGAATCAGCGCAGCCAGTGCCTGTTCGACCCGCTGTTGTTTGAACTGCAGCTGCGCCTGATATTGCATACTGATCAGTGGGCAACCCAGACAGCTTAATTCGAGAGGACAGCCGGGTTGGGCGGTACGTAACGGCGAGCGTCGCAGTATTTTAAGCAGGCGGGTGAAAATATGGGTGCGGCCGCGATGTTCAACCTCTGCCACGATCGTCTCAGAAGGAAATGCGCCCTGAACCAGGAGGGTGCGGGTTCCTTCCAGAACAGTGCCCACCCCTTCCTTATCCAATCCGGTCAGGGTTACCTTCAGGGTGCCAAGTTCCGGGTCTGTGATTTTTTTCTTTTCGGGGGCTTTTTTCATGGTTTTATCTGGCCGTCGTTGCCTTGTTGAAGAAACACGAGAATGCAGGCTGCACACTACTTCTTGTGTGTGGTTGCTGTCAAACATTGTTGGTTGTCTGCCGTCTGCTGTTGGGGTAGACTGCGCAACGAACTTTTGTCTGTTAACTCCGGAGGTCCTTCGTGGCTCGCAAGACACGTCAAATCAAACTCGGTGGGCTCGCGGTTGGTGGTGATGCGCCGATCAGTGTGCAGTCGATGTGCAATACTGATACCCGGGATGTGACTGCCACCCTGAACCAGATTGTGGCCCTCGAGCAGGCCGGCTGCGAGATAGTCCGTTGCGCGGTACCTGATCTCGATGCAGCACGGGCTTTGAAGCAGATTCGCCAGGGTTGCGGTATGCCACTGGTGGCTGATATCCATTTTGACTATCGCCTCGCCCTGGCGGCGATTGATGCCGGCATTGACGGTCTACGCATCAACCCCGGCAATATCGGTGAGCGCTGGAAGGTGGCCGAGGTGGTACGCGCCTGTCAGGAGCGGCAGATCCCGATCCGTATCGGCGTCAACGCCGGCTCACTGGAGAAGGAATTGTTGCACAAGCATGGCCACGCTACAGCTGCGGCCATGGTGGACAGTGCTTTAGGGCACATTCGTCTGCTCGAAGAAGAGTCTTTTGAGCAAATCAAAATCAGCCTCAAGGCTTCTGATATTGCGCGAACCGTGGCGGCCTACCGTTTGCTGGCGCAGCAGGTTGATTATCCGCTGCATGTCGGCATCACTGAAGCCGGGACGCTGTTCAGTGGTACCATCAAGAGCGCCATCGGGCTCGGGGTTTTGCTCAGTGAGGGGATCGGCGCTACCCTGCGGGTTTCCTTGACCGGCGATCCGGTGACGGAGGTCCGCGTCGGCTGGGAAATTCTCAAAAGCCTCGAACTGCGCCAACGCGGGCCGGTGTTCATCAGCTGCCCGACCTGTGGACGTTGCCGGATTGACTTGATTGCCATTGCCAACGAGGTTGAAGCGCGCCTGCAGGATCTTCCCCTGCCGTTAAAAATTGCTGTTATGGGGTGTGCCGTCAACGGTCCCGGTGAGGCACGCGAAGCTGATCTGGGAATTGCCGGTGGTAATAACCAGGGGATTCTTTTTCGTCGCGGTGAACTGGTGTGCAAGGTGCCCCAATCTGACCTTGCCGATACCCTGGTGGCTGCCGCCTGGCAGGAGGTTGCCGAACGGCAATCAGCCAAAAACAACCACCCCGGCTCCTGTAACGCTTAAGGTGCTTGCATTTATCCACTTCGTCAGGTTAGCTTTCCGGTTTATTTATTGTCGGGGTGTCAGCGGGGCAAGGACCCGCGCAATCAAACCGGTTTGGTAACAACTTTTATCTCATCAACAGGAAAAACCATGCGCTATTCCCAGTATCTTCTGCCTACGCTCAAAGAGGTTCCTGCCGATGCCGAGGTCATCAGTCACCAGCTGATGTTGCGTGCCGGCATGATTCGCAAGGTCGCTGCCGGTATCTACAATTATATGCCTCTGGGGTTGCGCTCCATTCGCAAAATGGAGCAGATCATCCGCGAAGAGATGAATCGTGCCGGCGCCATCGAATGTCTGATGCCGATGGCCAATCCGGCGGAGTTGTGGCTGGAATCGGGACGTTGGGAAAAATATGGCAAGGAGCTGCTGCGCTTTAAAGACCGCAAGGGCGCGGATTTCTGCATGGGGCCAACCCACGAAGAAGTGGTGACCGATATCGTTCGCAATACGGTTCGCTCCTATCGCCAGCTGCCCCTTAACCTTTATCAGATTCAAACCAAGTTTCGCGATGAGATCCGTCCACGTTTTGGTCTGATGCGTGGGCGCGAATTCATCATGAAGGATGCCTATTCTTTTGATCTCGATGATGCCGGTGCGGATCTGTCTTACCAGAAAATGTATCAGGCCTATCGCAATATCTTCCAGCGTTGTGGCCTGCGCTTCCGCGCGGTAGAGGCGGATAGCGGCGCCATCGGCGGCAGTTTTTCCCACGAATTTATGGTTCTTGCCGAATCGGGGGAGGATGCCATCGTTTCCTGCAATTCCTGTGAGTACGCCGCCAATGTTGAAAAAGCCGAGGTGTTGTGGAGCGAGCAGGTGCCGTCCCCACCCGGGCAGGAATTGCAGCTGGTGGATACCCCGCAGCAGAAAACCATCAAGGAGGTTGCCGACTTTCTTGGTCTGCCTGCAGCCAGGCTGGTAAAAACCCTGATTCTGCAGACCTCGACGGAAGAAGTGGTGGCCGTTCTGCTGCGTGGTGATCGTGAACTGAACAGCATCAAGCTCGCCAATCTGCTGGATGTTGATTGGGTTTTACCCGCCGAGGAGGAGATTGTCCGCCGCGTGACCAGTGCTCCAGCCGGTTTTGCCGGCCCCATCGGCCTTGATGTTCGCCTGCTGGCAGACAACGAAGTACGCGCCATGAGTGATTACGTCGTAGGTGGTAATGTCGCCGATAAACATTATGTCGGTGTCAGTCATCCGCGTGATTTTGCCATCGATCAGTTTGCCGATCTGCGCCGCGCCGAACAGGGCGATCCCTGTCCGCGTTGCAGTGGCGGACGCTTTGAAAGTTGGCGGGGGATTGAGGTGGGGCACGTGTTCAAGCTCGGCACCAAATACTCTGAAACCATGGCTGCCACGGTGCTGGATGATCAAGGGCAACATCGGATGCTGGTGATGGGTTGTTATGGCATCGGCGTTGGTCGGACGGTGGCGGCGGCAATTGAACAGAATCATGATGAGCACGGCTTGAAGCTGCCGCTACCGCTGGCCCCTTTTCAGGCGCTGGTGGTTATGCTCAACCCCAAGGATGAGCAGGTGCGCCAGGCCAGCGAGGAGATCTATGCGCAACTGCTGGACGTGGGGATTGAAGTGCTGCTCGACGATCGCGATGAACGCCCGGGGATCAAGTTCAAGGATGCCGACCTGGTGGGCATTCCGTTGCGGGTGACGGTTGGCGCGCGCGGGTTGCAGGATGGGGTTGTTGAATTGAACATCAGAACCAGCGGCGAACAAACTGTGGTGCCGCTGGGCGAGGTTGTCGCTGTTTTGGCCCGGCATATTGCTGCCGCCGCTGAGGTCCAGGGTGAACGTGCAGATGCCGGCAACAGGGCCTGAAATGGTATGACGGAGTTGCGTGTCGATAAGGGCGGGCTGCACGGTCTGCCGCCCGCCGTCTGTCAGCTGCTTGCCGATAAACCGCTGGAGCTGCTCTCGGCTTCTGCTGGTCATCTGTTGCTGGCAGACCCTCAGGCTGCTGCTCCAGTGCTGCTGGCCGGTGTCCTGGAAGAAGGGGCCATCCCGGATCTGCTGTCCTTTTTCAATATGTTCCGCAAGAGTGGAGTGCTCAATATTCTTCTCGATGGGGGGAGCAAATCCTTGTATTTCCAACAGGGCGAGGTGGTGTTTGCCACCAGTACCTTCGAGACAGAAGATATCGGCTCGGTGCTCTTTTCCCTCGGTAAGATTGAACGACAGGAGTTGGAGCAGTTGCGTCAGCAGGTGACTGAAGTCACGACCCTGGGAAAATTGCTGGTTGAACAGGCCTCCGTGACGCCCAAGGATCTGTGGTCAGCGGCGCGCAGCGAAGTGGAGAATATTGTCTATAATCTGTTCAGTGCCGCGCGTGGCGCTTTCTATTTTCAGGCCAAGGCGGTTGAACAGGAAGATATTGTGCGCCTGTCTATGAGTACCCAGAATATGATTATGGAAGGACTGCGGCGACTCGATGAAAAAGCCCAGTTCATGCGGAAGATTATCTCCCTTGATTATTATCCTTGTGCTACCGGCAAAGAGGCTGGAAATTTGACGGAAACTGAAACACGGATGCTCAATCTCACCAGTTTCGGGCAACTCAAAGCGCGTGATCTGTTCAGAAAGTCGGCAGTGCGGGAGTTTGACGGTATCCGCACCCTCTACGATTTGCTCGAACGCGACCTGTTGCGGATGTATGAATCGTCCGGAACGGAAATCGAAGGGGTGCTGGGTCAGATCCTCACCATTTACAATAATCTCTTTCGCGAAATTCATCTCCCGCTGAAACAGGTTAATCCAGGGTACCTTGAAGAGATTGCACTGGAATTACGCATCCTGCCGCAACCCTACACCTTTGTTTTGCGTGATGTGGTGTTTCGTGTCGACGGCACTCTGGATGGCCATTTTCTGGTGGCCAACTTGGACGGGCTCGAATTGCGCGACAAAACCAAATTGCTGGTGGATTCCCTGGCGGAAGTCGCCTATCTCAAAAGTATGACCATCAGGCAGCAGTTAAGTGCCGACCAGGCACGCCCCCTTATTTCACGTGTTCAGGAGAGTACAATTCAGGCTCGTGCTCTGGCCGGGAGAGATATATGAACAAAAATGCCAAAGACCGTTTGATTTTTGCCCTGGATGTTGACGATTTTGACCAGGCGCGTTACTGGGTTCAAACCCTCAAGGACAACGTTGGTGTATTCAAGATCGGCAAACAGCTGTTTACCCGCTGTGGTCCTGAGGTGGTGAAGATGGTGGTTGACCAGGGCGCGGATGTGTTTCTTGATCTGAAATATCATGATATTCCCAACACCGTTGCCAAGGCGGCAATTGAGGCAACCCGGCTCGGTGTGCGGATTTTTAATGTCCACGCTTTGGGTGGTGCCCAAATGATGCGTACTGCCGTGACGGAAGTAGAGGCCTATTGTCGTCAGGTCGGCTGCCCGCGGCCGCAGATGCTTGCGGTGACGATTCTGACTTCATCAGATCAGGCGACGCTGACGGAAATTGGCATTGAACGACCGCTGGAGGACATGGTGGTGCGTCTGGCCCGACTGGCACAAGCAGCCGGTTGCGATGGCGTGGTGGCATCCCCTAAAGAAGCCGCCTTGATCCATGCCGCCTGCGGTGACGGCTTTGCCATTGTGACTCCAGGAGTGCGCCCGGCGTTTGCCGCTCAGGATGATCAGAAACGCATCATGACCCCGGCGGACGCTATTGCCGCTGGTGCTACGGCACTGGTGATCGGTCGACCGATCTCTGCTGCCGCCGACCCGCTGGCAGCGGCAGGGCAGATTCTCGCAGAAATCAGTGCCGCGCTGGGGGGCTGATGGCGGATTATCTTTACGGCATCAATCCGGTCGCCGAGGCTCTTGCCGGTGCCGGTCGGCGACCACTGGAGCTGTTATTGGCCGCAAACCACCGCCAGCAGCGCCTGGAATCGTTACGGCAGCAGGCAGCAACACAACAGGTTGCGGTGCGCCAGGTTGATCGCCATGATCTCTCTCGTCTGGTTGGCCATGATCGTCATCAGGGGGTTGTGCTCAAGCTCGAGCCGTTTTGCTACGTTTCTGTGGACGCGTTGATCGCGCGCGCCGGGCAGGCTGGAAATGACGCTTTTTTCCTGATCCTCGACGGCATTACCGACCCGCACAATTTCGGCGCTCTGGTGCGCAGTGCTGAAGGAGCCGGATGTCATGGCGTAGTGGTTGCCAAGGATCGTGCCTGTCCGGTAACCCCGGTCGTTGAAAAAGCTGCAGCCGGTGCTTTGGCCCATCTACCCTTATGCCAGGTGACTAATTTGGCACGCACCCTGGAAAAGTTTAAACAAGCAGGGATCTGGTGTTATGGATTGGCCGGAGAAGCGCCGGCAAAAGACCTGTTTGCTACTTCCTTGAATGGACCGGTGGCTCTGGTTGTCGGTAGCGAGGGGAGCGGTTTGCGTCCCAACATCCGTAAGCATTGCGATGCCCTGTTGGCCATCCCCATGATCGGACATCTGAGTTCCCTTAATGCTTCGGTCGCAGCCGGGATTGCCTTGTTCGAGATCGTGCGCCAGAGGCGACAACATCACTGATCCGGTTGCAGCGAAAGTTTTGTTTCTTTATTGGTAATTATTCAGCTGCTGTCCTTCGCGCAGGGCCTTTGGATCCTGTGGCAAGGGTTTTTGTCGCCATGGACGGCGACAAAAAGCGGTCATGGATGACCCAACGGGAAACAATCGCGTCCCTTGACATAGGATTCCCGACCCGGTGCTGAACAGATACATCTGTTGGAGCATTTTGACTACGAAGAAAGGCTGATGCAGGCATGACAGTTTCCTGATTATGCTGAGCATCAGCTGGAGTATCAAGACCTTGTTACTGCTGTACAATAACTAAAAACTGATTATGCTGATAGGGATGCAAGCGCCGTCGGCGAATTGCTGAATTTTTTGCGCACCTGGCTACTCGAGCTTAGTGACAAGGTGGACAAAAAATATGGATCTTTTATTGAATCGCGCGGCGGGCGTTTTGTGGAGTAATGACTTCTGCTCGATCGAGTCGTTTGCTGGCGGTACTGACCCAAAGGACTGGTATGTATATTTCGACATCACGATCCGTAGTTAAGGACTTACTCAACAGCTCTGCGGCGCAACAGCAGATCCGTGTCTGTGGCTGGGTCAGGTCGGTACGCCGAGGTAAGGATGTCGCTTTTATTGCCCTGAATGATGGCAGTTGTCAGGGCTCGTTGCAGGTTGTCGTTGCTGCAAGCTTGCTGCAGGCGCCGGCAATGGCTGCTCTGGGAACCGGCGCCTGCATCGTGGCGCAGGGCGATCTGGTGGCCTCTCCCGCAGCCGGCCAGTCATGGGAAATGCAGGCCGATCAGCTTGAGCTGTTAGGCGGGGTCGATGCCGCTTATCCGTTACAGAAAAAACGCCACAGCTTTGAATATCTGCGCAGCATCGCCCATCTGCGCCCGCGGGCCAACACTTTTGGTGCTGTGTTCCGTATGCGTAGTGCCCTGGCGTTTGCTGTGCACCAGTTTTTTCAGGAGCGGGGTTTTTTGTATGTCCATACCCCGATCATCACCACCAATGACTGTGAGGGTGCGGGCGAGATGTTTCGGGTGACCACCCTTGACGCTATACAGCCCCCCATGAATAGTGGTCAGGTTGATTGGGCGCAGGATTTCTTCGGTGATAAGGCGGGTTTGACCGTCAGTGGTCAGCTGCAGGGTGAGTTGTTCGCCATGGCTTTTGCCGATATCTACACCTTCGGCCCGACCTTCCGGGCGGAAAATTCCCATACCAGCCGTCATGCCAGTGAATTCTGGATGATCGAACCGGAGATGGCTTTTGCTGATCTGGCGCGGAACTGTGAGGTGGCGGAAGAATTTTTCCGCTATCTGGTAACCTGGAGTCTGGAGCGTTGTGGTGATGACCTGGCATTTTTTAACCAGCGCATTGCACCGGGGCTGATTGATCGCCTCGAACAGCTCGCCCGCGCACAGTTTCACCGGGTGACTTACAGCGAGGCGATCAAACTGCTGCAACAGTCAGGACGAGCGTTTGAGTTCCCCGTCGCCTGGGGGCTGGATCTGCAGTCGGAGCACGAGCGCTATCTGACCGAAGATGTGTTCGCCGGGCCGGTTTTTGTCATCGACTATCCGCAACAGATCAAGGCGTTTTACATGCGCCGCAATGATGATAACAAAACCGTTGCCGCCATGGATCTGCTGGTGCCGCGGGTCGGTGAAATTATCGGTGGCAGCCAGCGCGAAGAGCGCCTGGAGGTGCTGGAGCAGCGCATGATCGCGCACGGAATCGACCCCGCCAGCCTGGACTGGTATCTGGATACCCGGCGCTGGGGAAGTTGTCCCCATGCCGGTTTCGGCCTCGGCTTTGAACGTCTGCTCATGTATCTGACCGGTATGGAAAATATTCGTGACGTTATTCCCTTCCCCCGCACTCCAGGCAGTGCGCGTTTTTAGCTCTCTACCAGGCTTCTGCCAGGGCGACTCCCGGCCATTGCGTCACGCATCATTAAATTGTTGAACGCCTTGAGTATTGTCCTTCTAGTGGTTATAATTCTAACGGTGTTTGCTGCTTGAGGGTTTTTGTGTCTGCCTGATGCGCCCCGTCCGAACCTCACCAGGCTTTTTTATGTAACAAATGCCCTGTCAGCGCTGGGTGTTGTGTTATAATCGCGTTTCCGATCTATTATCGCTCACATCGGGTGGGCTTTTTTATCACTCATTGATCAAGGAGGCTGAAAACCATGAAAAAGCTGTTTATGTATGCCCTCGCACTGACCGTTGCCATCGGCATTACTCCCGTCCCGGAAGCGGCCGCCAACCAGTTCGTCACCATCGGTACCGGGGGCGTCACCGGTGTCTATTACCCCACCGGTGGTGCTATCTGCCGTTTGGTCAACAAGGATCGTAAGGAACATGGCATCCGTTGTTCCGTCGAATCTACCGGGGGTTCCGTTTACAACCTGAACACCATTGCTTCCGGCGATCTGGACATGGGCGTTGTCCAATCCGACTGGCAGCACCACGCCTACTATGGTACCAGCAGTTTTGAAGCCGCCGGTCCCAACAAGGACTTGCGCGCCCTGTTCTCCATCCATCCCGAGCCCTATACCGTTGTTGCCCGTGCCGATGCCGGCATCAAGAACTTCCTGGATCTTAAAGGCAAGCGGGTTAATGTGGGTAACCCCGGTTCCGGTCAGCGTGGTACCACCGAGGTTGTACTCGAGGCCCTGGGCTGGACTATGAGCGATTTCCGTCTGGCCTCCGAGCTGCGTCCGGCTGAGCAGTCTGCCGCCATGTGCGATAACCGTGTCGATGCCATCATTTACACTGTCGGTCACCCCAACGGTTCCATCCAGGAAGCCACAACCACCTGTGATGCCATTCTGGTCAACGTCACCGGTCCGGAAATCGACAAGCTGATTGCCGAGCGCGACTACTATCGTTCTGCAATCATCCCGGCTGGTATGTATCGTGGCAACAATCAGGACACCAAAACCTTTGGTGTCGGCGCAACTTTTGTTTCTTCCGCCAAGGTTCCTGAAGATGTGATCTATCACGTTGTCAAAGCGGTGTTCGATAATTTCGAAGATTTCAAGCGCCTGCATCCCGCCTTTGAAAATTTGAAGAAGGAAGAGATGGTCAAAGATGGTCTCTCAGCGCCGTTGCATCCTGGCGCCATCAAGTATTACAAGGAAGCAGGCTTGCTCTGATAGGACATTTCGAAAAAAATGCACCGCTTCGGCGGTGCATTTTTTTCACCTGGTTCGATTATCCGGAGCACGACTCATCAACAGTTATTCCTGTTCTCCTGATCCCTTTTTAACCAGACGGTTGATTTGTGAGAACATTGCTTTTTAGTGGAATGAAGGGGCAAGATCATGAGTGACACTAAAACGACCAATATCCTGGATGACAAACTGAAAAAGGTGATGGCCGAAACCGAAGGCGGTGCTCGCAACCCGACCGGTGCGGTGCCGAAAAAGGTTCTTTTTTTCGTCCCTTTGATCTGGTCCCTGTTTCAACTCTGGTATGCCTCTCCACTGCCCTACCTGCTCAATATCTTTGTTCTCAACGACACCCAGGCTCGTTCGATACACCTGGCTTTTGCGATGTTTCTGGCTTTTACAGCGTTTCCAACCCTTAAAAGCTCGCCGTCGAAGTACATTCCTTTTCAGGACTGGATCATTGCCCTGATTGCTGCCTTTTGTGCCGCCTATCTGTATCTGTTCAATACCGAATTAGCGTTGCGGCCGGGGAGTCCGACGACAGTCGACCTGATTGTGGCGATCATTGGTATGGTCTTGATGCTCGAAGCGACCCGGCGGGCTTTAGGGCCACCGTTGATGGTTGTTGGTACGATCTTTGTCATCTATACCTTTGGCGGCCAGTACATGCCTGATGTGATCGCGCACAAAGGGGCCAGTTTCGCCAAGGGAATGTCCCACTACTGGTTGGGAACCGAAGGAGTGTTCGGGGTGGCCCTCGGCGTATCTGCCGGTATGGTGTTCATGTTCGTGCTGTTCGGCGCCCTGCTCGAAAAAGCCGGTGCCGGAAACTACTTTATCCGGACCTCGTTTGCTGCCCTTGGACATTTTCGTGGCGGTCCGGCCAAGGCGGCGGTTGTCGCTTCCGGTTTGACCGGCATGTGCTCCGGGTCGTCCATCGCCAATGTTGTAACTACCGGAACCTTCACCATTCCATTGATGAAAAAAGTCGGTTTCAAGGCGGAAAAAGCCGGTGCTATCGAGGTCGCCTGCTCAACCAATGGCCAGTTGATGCCGCCGGTCATGGGGGCGGCCGCCTTTCTGATGGTTGAGTACGTCGGCATCAGCTATATCGAGGTCATCAAACACGCGTTTTTGCCGGCGATTATCTCTTATCTCGCCCTGTTCTACATTGTTCATCTTGAGGCCTGCAAGATGGGACTCGAGGGCATGAAGCGTCCGGTAATAACCTCGTTTTTGCGTAAAATATTTATCTTCTCATCGGCAGTCGTGTTGTCGCTGGTGATTGCTGTGGTTACCTATTATGGTCTTGGCTGGATCAAGTTGGTCGCCGGGGAGGCGGCTTTCTACGTCGTTATTCCTATTCTGCTGGTGGCCTATCTGGGACTGCTATGGTTCGCCTGCAAGGTCCCGGAATTGGAGGTAACGACAGAAATCAAGGAACTCCCGCTCTTAAAGGAGACAGCCCAGGCCGGTTATTATTTTTTACTGCCGGTGGTCGTGCTGATGTGGTGTCTGGTGGTGGAGCGTTTGTCACCGGCGCTGTCGGCATACTGGGCCACTGTCTTGATGATCTTTATTCTGCTGACCCAGCGGCCACTCAAAGGGTTGTTCAGGAAAGCCAAAGGAGAACATTATGCGCCGCTGACCGGCGTCACTGAATTGATAAACGGCCTGGTTGCTGGTGCCCGCAATATGATCGGTATCGGTGTGGCAACGGCGGCGGCGGGGATCGTCGTCGGTACCGTGACCCTGACCGGTATCGGTCTGGTCATGACCGAGTTTGTTGAATTTATCTCCGGTGGCAGTCTCACGCTGGTGCTGTTGTTTACGGCGATCATCAGTCTGCTGTTGGGGATGGGTTTGCCGACCACGGCTAACTATATTGTTGTCTCGACCCTGATGGCGCCGGTTGTGGTTGAACTCGGGGCGGCTAACGGCTTGATTGTCCCCCTGATCGCCGTGCACCTGTTCGTCTTTTATTTCGGTATTCTTGCCGACGATACGCCGCCGGTGGGGTTGGCTGCCTTCGCCGCTGCTGGTATCTCCGGAGGTGACCCTATCCGCACCGGTATTCAGGGTTTTACCTACGATATGCGCACGGCCATTCTCCCCTTCATGTTTATTTTCAACAATCAGTTGTTGCTGATCGGTCTGACCGGCTGGTTCCATCTGCTGATCGTGATTATCACCGCACTGGTCGGGATGCTTGCGTTTGCTTCAGGTACCCAAGGCTACATGTTGACGCGCAACCGCAAGTGGGAATCAGCGGTATTGCTGATCATCGCTATCGGCTTGTTGCGTCCCGGGATCGTCTGGGATCGCATTTATCCGCCGTTGATGGAAGAACCACCGTCAGAACTGGCAGCCTGGATTGGTGATATGGAACCGGGTGAAGCGATGCGGATCACCTTACGCGGGGAACGTCTTAGTGGCCGCGAATACACCAAGGCCATTATGCTCACCGTTGGGAATGAATCAACAGGTGCCGAGCGTCTGGCCGCTCTGGGGATCGAAACCATCGAAATTGATGGACGAATTTTTGTCGATATGGTGGCTTTTGCCAGTCCTGCGGCCCGCGCCGGAATTGATTTTGACCAGGAGATTCTGAATTTTCAGGTACCGACCGACCGCCCCCCCAAGGAGTTGTTGTATGTTCCTATCCTTGGAGCATTGGTCGGGATCTGGCTGCTTCAATTCCGCCGCCGCAATAAACAGCAACTGGCTTCTGGTTGAGACGGTTCTTTTGCGCTATTGTTGATATGGTTTGTACATTACAGTTTTACCCTACAGCCTTCCAAGGAGGATATATCGATGGAAGTTAAAATGAAGAACATCCTCGTGGCCCGCGATCTGGGCAAAGATTCGGCCCGGGTCATCCGTTATGCCCTGGAGCTGGGAGTCAAGTTTCATGCCCAGATCCATGTGTTGCATGTCATGCCGACGGTGGACGCCTCGGTGATGAACATGGTGGCTCTGGCCATGGGTGCCGATAAACTGGAAAAGTACAATAAGGATAACGAAGCCGAACTGGCTGCCCAGACCAGCCAGCAACTCCATAAAATTATTGAAGAAGAAAAAGAATTAATGAAAGAAGATGTCGCTCATCCGGTCAAAGTCGAGGTGCACCACGGCGAGCCGGTACCGATGATTTTGACGATCGCCGACCAGCTCGACGCTGACATGATTGTTATCGGAAGCCACAGTAAGGGGGCGCTTGAATATGCGTTTCTCGGCAGTGTCGCAGAAAAAATTCTGCGTAAATCCCATCGCCCGGTGTTGATCGTGCCGCCGACGACCCCGAAAAACAAAAAGAAGAAAAAATAACGTAGCTGGACAGCAACGCACGCCGCGCTGCGGCGTCTTGCCATAAAGTAACTTTTTTTAAGTTACTCAGAAGCTACAACATAACAAGGAGACAAGAAATGGATACAGTAACGGAACGTGCTGAGGCAGTGCTCTTCAAAGGCAATCCCGCCACCCTGCTGGGAGCAGAAGTCAAGGTTGGGGACGACGCTCCCGATTTTTGCGTTGTTGACAATGGACTGCAGCCTGTCACCCTGGCCACTGATGCCGGCAAGGTGCGCTTGATCACCGTTGTGCCCTCCCTTGACACCCCGGTCTGTGATGCCATGACGCGCAAATTCAACCAGGATGCCGCGGCTCTTCCTGACTCTGTCGTCGTTTATACCATCAGCGTTGATCTGCCTTTCGCCCAGAAGCGTTGGTGCGGCAATGCCGGTATCGACAAGGTCAAGACCCTTTCCGATTATCAGGAGCGTTCATTCGGGTTGAATTACGGCGTTCTGCTCAAAGATCTCAAGTTGCTGGCACGCGCCGTTTTCGTTATCGATGCCAATGACCAGGTTGCTTACGTTGAGTTGGTGCCTGAAGTGACAGCCGAGCCTGATTATATTGCTGCTTTGAATTCGGTGAAGAACCTACTGTAGTTTTGTAGAAATGCATTGTTGTTCGTAAAATACCCCTGATGGACAATGGTTCTCAGGGGTATTTTATATGGCAGAGGCACTCAGAAATTCATAAAAACCAGTTTATCTCTGTGTCCCTGTGTCTCTAGTGAGCGTAGCGAACGGGTGGTGAAATGATTTATCTGGTTATCTATTTGACTCCAGTAAATCAGAAAACAGGATATGGATTCTGCGACTACGCCTCGCTCCGCGTAGAATGACACCCGTTTTTTCCAACAACGTCCTTCTGTGTCATCCTGCGCGAAGTCGCAGGATCCAGATTATTAGCAAGTCGCATCGATCGCGATCTTCTAACTGTTATAGCTGGAGCGAAGTGGATAACCAAAATGATTTATTGCCATCCATTAAATTAGTAGGCGCGTCGGGTCTTGCTGGCGATTTTCGTTTCACCGCGATCGCGGTCAACCGGATAGCGCAGATCCTCGACCTGTTGTTGCACTTCCGGAGGCGGCGGCGCGGTGAAACGTGAGACAATAATCAACAGGGTAAAGTTGATGAGCATACCGATTGCGCCAATCCCTTCCGGCGAGATGCCGAACAACCAATAATCCGCTGAGTTCAACTCTGGATAAAACAAGGTAAAAAAGCCGATATAGGCAGTGGTAAATAAAACGCCACCGATCATGCCGCTGACAGCGCCGTAGACATTGATCCGTCTGCTGAAGATTCCCAGCAGAATAACCGGAAAAAATGTCGAGGCGGCAAGGCCAAAGGCAAAGGCAACGACCTGGGCGACATATCCCAGAGGAAAGATGCCGAAGAGTCCAGCGACGACCACCGCTCCGGCAGCGCCACAGCGCGCCCACAACAGTTCACCTTTTTCCGAAATGCTCGGCATCAAGACGCCTTTGATCAGGTCGTGGGAAATGGCCGAGGCAATCACCAGCAACAACCCGGCCGCTGTTGACATGGCGGCAGCCAGGGCACCGGCGGCAACCAGGGCAACCACCCAGTTGGGTAGCTGAGCAATTTCCGGGTTAGCGAGCACAATGATGTCGCGATCGATATAAACCTCGTTGCTGTTGTTGGTTCGAGAGTTTTTGACGGTCTGCTGGCCGAAAGCGCCCAGATGGCCGATTTGTTTAGGCTTGCCGAAGATGGCGTCGCCGGGGCCGTATTGAATGCGGCCATCGCCATTTTTGTCCACCCAGGCGACCAGACCACTGAGTTCGGCATTTTTAAACCAGTCCGGAGCTTCTTCATAGAGGACATTGTGAATACTGCCGATAAAGTTGGTGCGGGCAAAAACCGCTACTGCAGGCGCACTGGCGTACAATAAAACGATAAAGATCAGCGCCCACCCTGCAGAAGATCGGGCATCGCGAATTCGCGGAACGGTAAAAAAGCGGATAATGACATGGGGTAATCCCGCCGTGCCGAGCATCAGGGCAATCACCACACAGAGCACATCAATTTTGGGGCGGATACCGGAGGTGTATTCAGCAAATCCCAGGTCATGGTGCAGGTCATTCAATACCGCCAGCAGATGGCGCCCCTGGGTACCGGCATCCCCCAGCATCGCGGCGCCATCGGCACTGATGCTGCTGCCGATGCCGAAGAAGGGGATCGGGTTGCCGGTCAGCATGATGGAGATAAAGATGGCGGGAATCATGTAAGCGATGATCAGGATGCAATACTGGGCAACCTGGGTGTAGGTAATGCCTTTCATGCCGCCGATGACCGCGTAGAAAAAAACCACGAACATACCGATGACAACGCCGGTATTGATCGGCACTTCCAAAAAACGTGAGAAGACAATACCCACACCACGCATTTGTCCGGCGATATAGGTAAATGAGATCAGAATAGCACAGAGAACAGCGAGTATTTTGGCGAATTGGGAATAGTAGCGATCACCAATAAACTCGGGAACAGTGTAGCGACCATATTTGCGCAAATAGGGTGCGATCAGCATGGCCAGCAGCACATAGCCGCCGGTCCAACCCATCAGATACATGGACCCATCGCGCCCCATAAAGGAGATCAGCCCGGCCATGGAAAGGAAAGAAGCTGCCGACATCCAGTCGGCGCCGGTTGCCATGCCGTTAAGAACCGGGTGCAGGGACCTGTCCGCTGTGTAGAAATCGCTGGTCGATCTACTCCGGGCATGAAGAGCAATAGCGATATAAAGAACCAGGGTGACGGAAACCAGAATCCAGGTCCAGGCCAGTATGCTCATGACGAAGGGTCCTTTCGCCTAATGCCGAATCTAATCTTCATAAACATCGTATTTTTGATCGAGGCGATTCATCAGGCGAACATAGATGAGAATCAGAATACAGAAAATGATCAGGGAGCCCTGGTTGGCGAACCAGAAGCCCAGAGGGAAGCCGAAAAGGTTGAAGCGATCAAGTTGGTCGATCAGAATAACGCCAAACAGACAGGACGCTGTAAACCAGACAGATAATAAAATAAAAATGTACCTTAACGTCTCTTTCCAGTAACGACGTAGTTGCTGCTCTCTGTCCATGGGGCCTCATAGCGTTGGGGCAATAGATAATGGCGTCTCACAGGTCAATAAAGATGCGCTAATGATAGTGGGACGAGGAGCTGTTGTAAAGGATGATTTGTCTTATCGCGGCACATTATCGGGTTCATGCAGGAGGTATGGACGCATTTTCTACCGACATCTCCTCTATTCAACCCACATCAGCTGATCTGCTTGGAAAAATGCCGTTTGGTGGAGTCCTGCAGTTTTGCCGCAACACGGAAGGCTTCCTTGAGCAGATCCTGCTCATTTTTCGACAGTTCATAGGGATTGAGAAAATGGGAGGGGAACTTGCCATGATCGATCATCGTGATTTCGTTGCGTAAGCGCAAAAAGGTAAAGGCTTCAAAGGCGGCCTTGATGTGCTCGGCGGTTTCCGCAGTGAAGATTTTCAGTCTGACCAGTTCATCAATGCGTTCGCTGGTGGTCGTGGCATCGATCTGTTGCTCAAGCAGGAACATGCGTACACAGTCGACGATAAAAATACTGCCGGCTTCTTTTACCGACAATGTGCCCTTATGTTCTTTTTCGCGGCTGGTGGTAAAGCGGCCCAGCAGGCTCAAAGGAACCTTATGTTTGAAATCGAGTTCCATCATGTGATAGAGGAAAATCGGATGCTCCTTAATATGGCGGTGGACAATATCGCGCAGATCCTGGCATAAGGTTGCTTCACCGGCAATCGGCATGAAGTCGAAAAAAATGGATGAGTAGCGCACCTTTTGTGGCTCGGGAACCTTGATCCAGTCGGCGATGCGTTTTTTCCATTCGTTCAGACGGCCGCGCCAGATCGGGTTGTCGGCCATGACCTTGCCTTTACAGCGCGGATAGCCGATGCGTGCCAGGGCAGATACCAGTTTTTCTGAAAAAGGGGCAAAAAAGGCTTCGACTTCCTCCCCTCGACTGTCGGGAAAGTTTTCATAGATCAAACCGTTGTCCTGATCCGGGCCCAGCAACATTTCCTTGCGACCACCACTGCCCATAATAAAAAAACAGAAGCGAATATCAGGGGGTGTCAATCCATGGCGCCTGGCGTCATCAAGAACAATCTCATAACAGCGTCGGATAATGCGGTGATGAATATAGGAAATGATCTCCATGGTTTCGACGTGAGAACGCGACTCCCCCATCAGCGCCCGTGCCACCTTGACGATTTCCGAACGTGCGATGATCAGATCCTCAATGGTACGCGCTTTGTTGATGTTGCCGATCAGCAGCATCGATTTTTGACAGCGATACTTCATCAGATCCTGCAAGGTGACGATGCCGACAATGGTGTCGCGCTCGAGGATCGGAATATGCTTGGTTTTGTGAGCCATCATGAAGGTGGTTGCCTCATACATGAAGGTCTCTGGGCTCATGGTGTGCGGGTTGGGGGTCATGACTTCGCCGGCGGTGGCGGTTTTGCTGTTAACCAGTTGGCGGGCAAGGACCTTGGACACCAGATCACGTTCGGTAATGATACCGTTCAGGCGCTTGTTGGCGTCACAGACCAATACCGCACCAATTCCGCGAACCGTCATCTGGCGGGCAATTTCCGGTATCGGCGTGTCAATCAGGCAGGTTTCTGCAGGCGTGGACATGATTTCTGACAGGCGTTTTTTGAAGGGATAGGCTTCAACCTGGGTCAGGGTGTTGCGCGCATGCTCATTGACCATATCCGAATACAGGTCACGTACCCGGGAATAGACGATTTTGTTGAAGTAGTCAGTGATGTGAGGATAGTTAGCGGCGATCTCGACCAGCAGAGAGGCCGGGATTAGATAGCACTGCGTTTCCGTTACCGGACGTGCTCCAGCAGTATAACCGCCATCGGTGAAGATCGGTGTGCCGCCAAAAAACGATCCCTCCTTGCGAAAGTCGACTGTCATCTCCACCCCGCCAGGTGCCAGCACGACAATTTCCACCAGTCCCGACTTGATCACATAGAGATAGCCGGTTGGTTCGTCGTGTTGATTGAAAATGTGAATTTGTGGCGGAAATTTTTGCGTTTTTGCCGAATCACTGATGCGCTGAAATACGGCATCGGGTAACTGGTCAAAGGGTTTGGTGTCGCGCAAGGATTGAATAAGTCCCATGAAAATCAACTCGTCGGTCAAGAAATAAAGACGTACAGACAGGCTGCTTGTGTAACAAGCTGCCAGTATCGATTTGGGACATTATCACAGATGATAGCGAAAACGGAAGGGGAGGTGTTCCCGTATCAGTTGTCTTTTTTTTTGCCGAACTGGAAAGGGTGGGCATAGCGGCTTAAGATAAAATCAGCCATCAGTTTAGCCCAGATAGTCACCCCGCCAACAGCACTCCAATCCTGATAGGCGATGAAGGGACCGATTGTAATGCCGGTAGCGATGTAGAGGGGAACACCGATAATAACCCAGACGGCGGTTGCTCCGGCGAGCAGATTGATCAGGCCGGCGATCAGGGCGAATTTGGCCGGATTCTCCGGCGGCAACCCGCCTTTGAGGGCGACTTCGGAATAGTTTTTGTCGATAAGGATGCGCTTGGCGCGCCGCAACCAGAAAAAAGACAGGGGGAACATCACAATAAACAACAGCCAGGTGATGACGGTAGAAGCATCGAAAAGCAACTTCATGGATATCTGCTCCGTTACTAAAAAGAAAGGGCGGCTTGTTTGCCGCGTTAGGCTGCTTTTTTTACCTGATTCGGGAAGAATTGACAACCCGGTATGGTCAGTATGACTTAAAAAAAGCCCCGCCGATGCAAGCACCGACGGGGCATGGAAGCTGATATGCGCTAAGGCTATATCAGAATGTCAATGTTAGTGACCGCCACCGCCGGTAACCACACTGGAACCGCGCGGCGTACGGACGTTCTCAACCATCGCCTGGATGTGCTCAGGTGGCGGCGGGGTAATCTTGGTGACGATGTAGGCAACCAGGAAGTTCAGGAGCGCTCCGATACCACCGAAGGCTTCCGGGGTGATGCCGAAGAAGGAATTGGCACCACCGATCAGCCCCAGGTACTCGGTTCCGCGGACAAAGAAGAGCCCTTTGTGGGCAAAAACGTAGAACAGGGTCACGGTGAGGCCGACTGCCATGCCCCAGATCGCGCCATATTTACACATGTTCTTGTTGAAGATACCCATCATCAGCGCCGGGAAGATGGAACAGGCAGCGATGCCGAAGGCCAGAGCCACGGTACCGGCAGCAAATCCGGGCGGGTTGAGGCCGAGGTAGCCGGCAACAACAATGGCCCCCGCCATGGAGATCTGACCGGCGCGCAGTTCGGCCTTTTCACTCATGTCAGGAATGAAGATCTTCTTCAACAGGTCGTGGGAAATGGCTGATGAAATGGCCAGCAGCAGACCGGCGGCAGTTGACAGGGCGGCTGCAACACCACCAGCGGCCACCAGGGCGATAACCCAGTTGGGCAGCAGGGCGATTTCCGGGTTGGCCAGAACAATGATGTCGCGGTTAACAAAGAGCTCGTTACCTTGCCAGCCGGCAGCAGCTACCTTGGCCTGGAATTCCGGGTTCTTATTGGCATCATTGTAATACTGGATGCGACCATCGTTGTTTTTATCCTCCCAACGCAGCAGTCCGGTGACCTCCCAACGCTTCATCCAGTCAGGGCGTTCTTCATGAATAAGGCCGGCACCTTGAGCAATCAGAGGAGCACCGGTCGTAATTTCAGGGCTGACGGTTGCGTGCAGGTTCAATCGGGCCATGGCGGCAACGGCCGGGGCGGTGGTGTAAAGAATGGCGATGAAGACCAGGGCCCAGCCGGCGGACAAACGCGCATCCTTAACCGTTGGAACAGTAAAGAAGCGGATGATAACGTGGGGCAGACCGGCAGTACCGATCATCAGCGAGAAGGTGTAAACGAACATGTTCAGTTTGCTGCCGGGCAGTGCGGTGGTGTATTCGCCGAAGCCGAGCTCGGTGACAACCTGATTCAGTTTGGCCAGCAGGGTGATGTCTTCACCGACCAGGGAGGCACCCAGTCCAAGCTGGGGAATCGGTACGCCGGTCAACTGGAAGGAGATAAAAATGGCTGGAATGGTGTAGGCGGTGATCAGAACACAGTACTGGGCGACCTGGGTGTAAGTAATACCCTTCATGCCACCGAACACCGCGTAGCAGAAGACGATACCCATACCGATGTAGATCCCCATGTCGTTGGTAACGCCGAGGAAGCGGGCGAAGGTAACACCGACGCCGGTCATCTGACCGATAATGTAGGTAACCGAGGCTACCAACAGGCAGATGACAGCCACGGCCGGCGCAGATCTTGAGTAATAGCGGTCGGCAAAGAAGGACGGTACGGTAAAGCGCCCGAACTTACGCAGATAAGGAGCAAGAACGGTTGCCATCAGAACGTAGCCACCGGTCCAGCCCATCAGGAACAGGCCGCCACCGTAGCCCATGTAGGCGATCAGGCCGGCCATGGAGATAAAGGAAGCCGCCGACATCCAGTCAGCTGCTGTCGCCATACCGTTGATGACCGGGTGAACGCCGCCACCGGCAACGTAGAAATCACCGGTGCTGCCGGCGCGGGACCAGATGGCGATACCAATGTAGAGCGCAAAGGTCGCGCCAACAACAAGATAGGTTAGAAATTGCAGACTCATTAGGGTTCCTCCTCTTTATTCTTCGTGAACGTTGAATTTTTTGTCAACATTGTCCTGGAGTTTTGCGTAGATGAAAATCAGTGCAATGAAGACATACATGGCGCCTTGATGAGCCCACCAGAAACCCATGGGATAGCCCCCAAGGGAAATGTTGTCAAGTGCCGAGGCAAAAACAATCCCGAACCCGTAGGAGACGAGAGCCCAGACAGCGAGAATAGATCCAATCAACTTCAGCGTTGTAAACCAGTAAGCTTTTCCTTGGTCTTCCATTACTTTCCTCCTCTTTATTCATTGTGATAGTGACAACCTGAAACCGTTAAAGCGTGAGCAAAATCATGGTGTTCGCTCAAAATTTACTCTCGAATTCGCGGCCTCCTTTCTTTGTGAATACCAAACATGAAACCCGGTAAAAACAGAATTGACAGCCTGTCGTGGCTGAGCGGATGCTTTTTGGCGTTCATGCCAGCCCCCTGGGGCTGTAAAGATTGTAGCCCAGGCGTGCTGAAATCATGTCGCCGGCAGCCTTGAGGGCCGGCAGTAATTCGCTGTTGATGCGCTGATCATTCATCCGGAAGGTCGGGGCAACGATGGTTAGACAACCGGCAAGTTTTTGCCCCTGTTGAAACAGGGGAACGGCCAGAGCGCTGCTGCCTTCGCCGAGGCCATCGTGATCAACGCAGTAACGTTGTTTCAGGTAATGGGAGCCCGCTGAGGTGCCGGCGACAGCTGCCGCCGCAGAACCCTGGGCAAAGGCCAGCAGCAGTTTGCCGGGGGCGCAGCTGTTCAGCGCAAAACGGTGACTGGTTAAAGGGACAACATTGACCTTCTGATCGTTGTCAGCCATCTCCAGAAACAGGGCGTCTTCTCCACGGCGCACCACCAGATAGACAGATTCGTCACACTGGCGCGCCAGGTGGGACATTACCGGACGAGCATGGCGTAAGAGCGGCATGCGGGCAAGAAGTTTCTGGCTGGTCTCGAAAGCGGCCATACCGATCTGGTATTCGCCGGAGCGCTCGCCGCGTTCGACGTAGCCCATGTTTTCAAAAGTCGCCATCAGGCGGAAGAGGCTGGCTTTGGTCATGTCAAGCCTGTCGCTGAGCTGTGCCAGGCTGCATCGGTCACCGTTGCTTGCCAGTGTTTCGAGCAAGTGCAGAGCGTTTTCAACGGAGCGGATGTTGTATGAATCTTTGTCCCTGCCTGACATGGACATCCTCGAAAAAAAACTGAGCGGTTATGAAATAATACGCGAAATAATCTCATTGGCAACTTATTGCCTCGCTTTGGAAACTGATGGGGCGAAGACTAATACGCTGTTATATTTTTGTCAACACGGTTTTTTATTTATTTTGAATTTATCGTTTTGATCACCTGGTACAGCGATTTTTATAAGATGTTAAGTATTTGAATAATATATAAAATTTCATTTTTTTAAGGTTTTATTTTCTTGTGACAACAATGTTTACTAGGGGCTCTGTTTTGCCGTAAATCAGGGGGGTTCTGTAGCTGTTTATAACCATGTTTCAGTTTATTATCAAGGTTCGATCGTTGAAAATGAAATGATATTTTTTTTTATATAGCTGATGGCGCAACGGGTAAATCCTGTTTTGATGTTGACAATAGCCGCGGCAGTTACGGAATCTCTACGGCTTTTCGGCAGGTTGAGGCGGATTGCGACCGGCAGCCGGTCTTGACTTGTTTTGCCTATGGGTGGTAAAAACCGTGACTTTCAAACCCTATACCTGTGATAACTATCTGCTCGCTCCGGATATCGATTTTTATGTATTTCCCCAGTCAAGATGACTTTTGCTGCCTGGCCCGGCATGGCAACCTGATTCCCGTTTATCGCGAGATTCTTGCTGACATGGAAACCCCGGTGTCGGCTTTTCGCAAGATTGACGATGGGCAGAACGCCTTTCTGCTGGAATCGATTGAGGGTGGTGAAAAGTGGGCACGTTATTCATTTTTGGGCAGTGGCCCGGCGCGGGTTTTTCGCTGTCGTGCCAATCACTATGAAATTCTTTTTGACGGACAACTGGAGGAATCCGGTGAGGTAGATGACCCGCTGGATTATCTGCGCAATCTGATGGCGGTCTACCGGCCGGTGGAAGTTGACGGTCTGCCCCTGTTTTGCGGCGGCGCCGTGGGCTATCTCGGTTACGATATGGTGCGCTTTATCGAGGATCTGCCCGATTCCAATCCACGCAGCATCGGCGGCTGGGATGCCTGTTTCATGATTACCGACCGGGTCATTATTTTCGATAATATGCGCCAAAAGGTGAAGATTGTTTACAATGTTCATCTGCGTGACGGCGATGAACCGCAGCGCGCCTACGAAAAAGCACAACAGCAGATTGATCTGCTGATTGAGCAGCTGCGTCGCCCACTGGTCTATCCTCAGCCGCTGACGGTGGCACCAGAGGCGGTTGAGCTGGTGCCGAACTTTACGCGCGCAGATTTCAAGGCGGCAGTGGAACAGTGCAAGGAGTATATCCGTGCCGGTGACATCTTCCAGGTGGTGTTGTCGCAACGTTTCAGTGGCCCTGTACAAGCCGATCCTTTTGATATCTACCGTGCCTTGCGCACCATCAATCCATCTCCCTACATGTATTTTTTGCGCTTTGGAGAGTCCCTTGTGGTTGGTGCTTCACCGGAAGTGCTGGTCCGCAAGGAGGGTGATCAGGTCGAGGTGCGTCCCATTGCCGGTACCCGCCCACGGGGTCGGACGATGGTGGAGGATCAGCAGCTGGAAAAGGAGCTGCTGGCGGATCCAAAAGAACTGGCGGAGCATATCATGCTGGTTGATCTCGGCCGCAATGACGTCGGGCGGGTCGCGGTGGCCGGCAGTGTTGCGGTCAGCGAGCTGATGGTGATCGAGCGCTATTCCCATGTCATGCATATCGTTTCCAATGTGCGCGGACGACTGCGCCCGGAACTCGACAGTTTTGCCGTCTTTCGTGCCGCTTTTCCCGCCGGGACCCTGACCGGCTCGCCGAAGATCCGGGCGATGGAAATTATTGATGAGCTGGAGCCGGTGCGGCGCGAAGTCTATGGTGGTGCCGTCGGTTACTTCTCTTTCAGTGGCAACATGGATCTGGCGATTGCCATTCGCACCCTGCATATCGAAAAAGATCAGTTGCATCTGCAGGCCGGTGCCGGGGTTGTCGCCGACAGTGATGCGGAGATGGAATACCAGGAAACCCTTAACAAGGCACGTGGGGTCAAGCGTGCTATCGAAATGGCAAATCGTGGTCTGTTGTAATATAAGCCGGTGAAATGGGACTGATACAATGCTGTTGATGATCGATAATTATGATTCCTTTACCTATAACCTGGTGCAGTATTTTATGGAGCTGGGGGAAGAGGTTGAGGTTTACCGCAATGACAAGATCAGTCTTGATCAAATTGCCGTCCTTGGCCCACAGCGACTGGTGATTTCACCCGGCCCTTGTACGCCGGCTCAGGCCGGAATATCCATCCCTGCGATAAAGCGCTTTGCCGGCCGGATTCCCATATTCGGCATCTGTCTTGGTCATCAGGCGATTACCGAAGCCTATGGTGGCGAGGTGGTGCGAGCCGGACGCCTGATGCACGGTAAAACCAGCCCCATCGAGCACGACGGCAGCGACTTGTTTCGTGGTTTGTCCAACCCGTTTATTGCCACCCGCTACCACTCCCTGCTGGCGCAACGGGAAAGCTTTCCGTCAACCCTCAAGGTAACGGCATGGACGGCAGAAGGGGAAATTATGGCGCTGCAACACATAGAGTTGCCGGTCTGGGGGGTGCAGTTTCATCCTGAATCGATCCTCACTGTCGAAGGTAAGCGCTTGCTCGGGAACTTCCTCACACTCAGCAGCAAGGAGAAAGCGGCATGATCAGACAAGCCATCGCTATGCTGGTTGAAGGGCGTGACCTGGCGGAAGAAACGATGATCGAGGTAATGACCATGATCATGGGCGGCGAGGCGACAGCGGCACAGATCGGAGCCTTTATCACGGCACTGCGGATGAAGGGGGAGACTATCGCGGAAATTGTCGGTGCGGCGCGCGTGATGCGTGCCCATGCCACGCCGATTGCGGTGAAGGCTGCCCTTGACCTTGACCGTGATGATATCAACCTTGACCGTGAAACCATTCTGGATACCTGTGGTACCGGAGGCAGCGGCACCCGCAGTTTCAATATTTCCACCACCGTGGCTTTGGTGGTCGCCGCTTGTGGGGTGAAGGTTGCCAAACACGGCAATCGTAGCGTGTCATCGGCCTGTGGCAGTGCCGATGTGCTGGAACATCTGGGTGTCAATCTCGATGTGTCCGCGGCTCTGGTGACGCAGTGCATTGAGCAGATCGGGGTCGGTTTTCTCTTCGCTCCCGCCCTGCATGGCGCCATGAAACATGCCATTGGCCCGCGCCGTGAGATCGGCATTCGTACCATCTTTAATATCCTCGGGCCCCTGACCAATCCGGCCAAAGCCAATCGTCAGGTGTTGGGGGTTTACCGCATTGATCTGGTGGAAAAGCTCGCAGAAGTGCTGTTCTCCCTCGGCTGTCGCAAGGGGTTCGTTGTCCACGGCAGTGATGGCATGGATGAGATCACCCTGACCGGTGCGACGACAATCGCCGCGATTGACAGCACCGGGGTGACCCTGTCCACCATCACGCCGGAACAGTTTGGTTTAGCATCTTGTGCCCTTGCCGATCTGCAGGGGGGCGATGCGGCGCGTAATGCCGAGATTGTCCGCGCTATCCTGTCCGGAGCGACCGGGCCGCAACGGGATATTGTCCTGTTAAACAGCGCTTATGCGTTGCTGGCGGCCGAGCTGGTGGAAACGGTCCCCGACGGCATCACCATGGCTGCTCGGGCCATTGACAACGGTCGCGCGGCAGAGGCGTTGGCTGACCTGGTTAGGATGACAAACGCATGATTCTGGAGCGGATACTGTTGACCAAAAAAGAGGAAGTTGCCGCCGCTAAAGCTCAGCGTTCCCTCACGGACCTGGCCACGCGCATCGGCGATCTGGAGGATATTCCGCGCGGTTTCGCCCGGGCGTTGCGGACCATGGCAGCATCGGGCGGCACAGCGATCATTGCTGAAGTGAAAAAGGGATCGCCGTCCAAAGGAATTATCCGCGCTGATTTTGATCCGGTGACTATCGCCGAGCAGTATCAGAACGCTGGTGCCACCTGTTTGTCGGTGCTGACGGACCAGCAGTATTTCTATGGTCATCTGCGCTATCTGGGGTTGATTCGTGAGCAGGTGTCGCTGCCGCTGTTGTGCAAGGATTTTATTATCGACACCTATCAACTGTATCAGGCCCGCCTGGCGGGTGCCGATGCGGTATTGCTGATTGTTGCGGCTCTAAACGACGAGCAATTGCTTGAGCTGGCGCAGCAGGCCACGGCGTTGCGTCTTGATACCCTGCTTGAGGTTCACGATGCCGCTGAAATGCAGCGGGCCCTCAAGCTGCCGGTTGATCTGATCGGCATCAATAATCGTGACCTGCGCACCTTTGTCACCGATCTGGGCATCAGCGAGTCCCTGGCGTCCCTGGTCCCGGCAGACCAGTTGGCGATTGCCGAAAGCGGTATCTCCTCGCGTGCTGACATTGAACGGTTGCAGACGGCCGGTGCCCGCGCTTTTCTGGTTGGCGAAACCTTGATGCGCGAGGCGGATATCGGCGGCAAGCTGCGCGAGCTGCTGGGGGCGGATTAGTCAATGGCAGTGACTCGTGTTAAGATTTGTGGAATTACCAATTTAGCCGATGCCAAAGGGGCGGTGGCAGCTGGTGCCGATGCCCTTGGTTTTGTTTTTTATCCACCTAGTCCGCGTTATGTTGCGCCGGAACGGGTTGCCGACATTGTTGCGGCCCTTCCCCCTTTTGTCTCCACTGTCGGGCTGTTTGTAAATGCCCCGGCGGTAAAAATTCATCAGATCATGGTGCAAACCGGGCTGCAGCTGATTCAGCTGCATGGTGATGAAGCGCCGGCCCAGTGTCATCTCCATTCGCCCTATCCGGTCATTAAGGCATTGCGGGTGCGTGATGAGGAGTCTCTCTCACACCTTGAAGATTATCCGGTGGCGGCATTGCTCCTTGATGCCTGGAGCGATGAGCATTACGGTGGATCCGGGCGTCAGTTTGATTGGCAACTGGTGAGTCGTGCTACACTGAAAAAGCCGATTATTCTGGCCGGAGGACTGACCCCGGCCAATGTGGGTACGGCGATTGAGGTGGTTAATCCCTATGCCGTTGATGTTTCCAGTGGTGTTGAACGGGAACCCGGGCATAAAGATCTGGCTTTGGTCGCCCAATTTATCGAACAGGTGAGAATGGCATGAGTTACGACTATCCCGACGAGCGTGGACATTTCGGCCAATACGGTGGTCGGTATGTTGCTGAAACCCTGATGCCGGCGCTACTTGAACTGGAACAGGCTTATGCCGAGGCGCGCAACGACCCCGAGTTCCAAAAAGAAATCGATTATTATCTGAAAAACTATGTCGGTCGCCCCAGCCCCTTGTATTTTGCTGAGCGCTTGACCGCCGAGCTCGGGGGGGCAAAGGTCTACCTCAAGCGTGAAGATCTCAATCATACCGGTGCCCATAAGGTCAATAACACCGTTGGCCAGATTCTGCTGGCGCGGCGCATGGGCAAGAAAAAGGTCATTGCCGAGACCGGTGCCGGCCAGCACGGCGTTGCAACCGCGACCGTTGCGGCCCTGTTCGGTATGGAGTGTGAAGTCTTCATGGGCACTGAAGATATCCGGCGGCAGTCGCTGAACGTCTTTCGCATGAAGCTGCTCGGGGCCAAGGTAACCGGGGTCACCAGCGGCACAGCGACCTTGAAGGATGCCATGAACGATGCCTTACGCCACTGGGTGACCCACGTGCGCGATACCTTTTATGTGATTGGTACCGTTGCCGGACCCCATCCCTATCCGCTGATGGTGCGTGATTTTCAGGCGGTGATCGGTACTGAGGCCAAAGAGCAGATCCTGGCTGCCGAGGGACGCTTGCCGGATGTCGCGGTCGCCTGTATCGGCGGTGGCTCCAATGCTATCGGCCTGTTTTATCCCTTTATCGGCGATTCCGAGGTCGGCTTGCTGGGGGTTGAGGCGGCAGGGCTGGGCATCGAAACCGGCAAACATGCGGCTTCCCTTGGTGCCGGCACGCCGGGTGTGCTGCATGGCAACAAAACCAGTCTGCTGCAGGATGCTGACGGTCAGATTCAGCACGCCCATTCCATTTCTGCCGGCCTGGATTATCCCGGTGTCGGCCCCGAGCATGCCCACCTCCAAGATATCGAGCGTGCCTGCTACGTTGCCGTGACGGATGACGAAGCGCTGGCCGCATTTCGCAAGTTAACAGAGATTGAAGGGATTATCCCTGCTCTTGAAAGTGCCCATGCGATTGCCCAGGTGATCAAAATGGCACCTTCCATGAGCCCAGATCAGATTATTCTTGTTTGTCTGTCAGGTCGCGGAGACAAGGATATCAATACGGTCGCACAAGCGATGAAAGTAGAGTTGTAATGAGATTTAGCGAATTAGATTTACCGGCAACAGTGCTCCAGGGTATCGCTGACGCCGAGTTCGAACATTTGACCCCGGTGCAGCAGCAATCGATACCATTGGCCCTGCAGGGCAAGGATGTTGCCGCCCAGGCCCAGACCGGCACGGGGAAAACCGCGGCTTTTCTGATCTCGATTTTTTGTCGGCTGCTGGCCAATCCACGTCCTTCCGGTTCCAGCCCGCGCGCCCTGGTGATGGCGCCGACGCGTGAACTGGTAGTACAGATCTGTCAGGACGCTGATCTCCTTGGCCGCCACACCGGGATCAAGATCCAGCCGATCTTCGGTGGCGTCGATTACGAAAAACAGCGCCAGGCGCTGCGTGATGGCGTCGATATTATCGTTGCCACCCCCGGACGGCTGATCGACTACTTCAAACAACGGGTTTTCTCGTTTGACCAGGTTGAAGCGTTGGTGATCGATGAAGCTGACCGCATGTTTGATATGGGCTTTATCAAGGATTTGCGTTACCTGTTGCGTAAATTGCCCCCCTTTGAAAAACGTCAGACCATGCTCTTTTCTGCGACCCTGTCACCCCAGGTCATGGAGTTGGCCTATGAGTTTATGAACATGGCCGAGCGGGTCGAGATTGCCCCCGAACAGATTTCTGCTGACGGGGTTGTCCAGGTGCTCTACCATGTCACCCGGCGGGAAAAATTCGCCCTGTTGCTGGGATTACTAAAAAAAGAAAAGAATGCCGAGCGGGTGATGATTTTTGTCAATACCAAGGTCGAAGCGGAAAAACTGGATGCCTTGCTGCAGGTCAACGATCTTTCCAGTGCGGTGCTGTCCGGGGACATTCCGCAGAAAAAACGGATGCGGATTCTGGATCAGTTCAAGCTCGGCAGCATCACCCATCTGGTTGCCACCGATGTCGCTTCGCGCGGCATCCATGTCGATCAGGTGACCCATGTTATTAATTATGATCTGCCCCAGGATCGTGAGGACTATGTTCATCGTATCGGTCGCACGGCCCGCGCGGGTGCCGTAGGTCGGGCGATCAGCTTTGCTGATGAAGAAACCGTTTACGTGCTGCCGGAGATTGAGGATTACCTTGGTTTCAAGATTCCCAGCGAAGTCCCTGTGGATGAAGATTTTTGTTTTACCTACAAGCGGGCGCGCCCGAAGAAAAAGCGTCCGGTGCTGGAAAAGCCGGTTGAACCTCGTAAACGTCGCCTTCCACGCCGCCGTAAGAAGCCAGGGAGCTCGGGGCAAGGGGGCAGCACCCAGGGATCAGCAGGGCCGGGCACTAATAATAAGTAGCTTTGAGAAAATGATTGAAACCTGCCCGGCGAATCGTCTAAGCTGATCTGTCACTGTCAAGAATGTTAATGGTCTAGCCAGCCTATTCATAAATATGGGATTTTATGTCGCGTCTGCAACACACCTTTGATGAATTGAAAAAACGAGGCGAAGCGGCTCTGATCCCGTTTATTACGGCGGGGGACCCCAACCCGCAGATGACCCTTGCGTTGATTCGTACCCTCGCTGCCGCCGGTGCTGATGTCATTGAACTGGGAGTGCCTTTTTCCGACCCCATGGCTGATGGACCAACCATTCAGGCGGCTTCCGAGCGTGCCCTGGCGGCCGGCACAACCCTGGCGACGGTGCTGGATATTGTCACCCAGGCGCGCCTTGAGTTGCAGATCCCGTTGGTTCTGATGGGCTATTACAATCCGGTTTTTCGTTACGGTGTGAAGCGTTTTGCCGCCGATGCCGCAACTGCAGGCGTCGATGGTTTATTGCTGGTTGATCTGCCGCCGGAAGAAATGGCTGAAATCAAGCCGGTGACTGACGCTGTTGGCATACCGCTGATTACCCTGCTGGCACCGACCACACCGCCGGAGCGGATGAGGCGTCTGGCGGCAGCAGCGCAAGGTTACATCTATTATGTGTCGATGACCGGCGTTACCGGAACCCAGGCGGTTACTCCGGCGGCAATCCGTGATACTGTCGTCCAGCTTAAAACCATGACGCAGGTTCCTGTGGCTGTCGGTTTTGGTATCACCACTGCAGCCGCTGCGCTGGAGGTGGCTGAGTTCGCCGATGCGGTGGTTGTCGGCAGTGCCCTGGTCAACATTATTGGCAAGTATGGTACGGATAATGGAATGCTGGAAAAGGTTGGAAGTTTTACCAAAGCCTTGAAGCAAAGCTGCAGGAAATAAATTCAAATAAAGAGTTTGTGATATCCGGCTGCCGCTTTTTAAGCGCTTTAAATGCTTGAAAAACAGGATATCTGCAGGATTGCAAACCACTAAAGAGGTTGAGCATGGTCTGGTTTCGTAAGAAAACGTCGCTGACGGCTTCAGTCGAGAAGAAAAACGTTCAGGTTCCCGAGGGGGTCTGGACCAAATGTAAAAACTGCCAGGAAATCATCTATTGCAAGGAAATTGAACGCAATTTCAACGTCTGTCCGAAGTGCGACTACCATTTTCGTATCGGCGCCAGGGAACGTATCGATTTGATTATCGATGCCGGTACCTTCGTTGAAATGGACGCCAAAATGCGTTCGGTTGACTTTCTCGATTTCAAGGATTCCAAAAAATATAAAGAGCGGATCAAAGCCGCCGTCAAAAAAGCTGGAGACGGTGATGCCGTCATCTGCGGCGAAGGCCAACTCGATGGTTTGCCGGTGGTGGTTGCCGTGTTCGATTTCTCCTTCATGGGGGGGAGTATGGGCTCGGTAGTTGGTGAAAAGATCACCCGTGCGATTGAAAAAGGTTTGGCTACCCAGGCTCCGGTGTTGATTTTCTCTTCGTCGGGTGGCGCACGGATGCAGGAGAGCATTTTGTCGCTGATGCAGATGGCCAAAACCAGCGCGGCTCTGGCGCGCCTGAAAGCCGCAGGCATTCCCTTTATCTCGGTGCTGACCGACCCTACCACCGGCGGCGTGACAGCCAGCTTTGCCATGCTTGGCGATTTGAATATTGCTGAACCCCGGGCCCTGATTGGCTTTGCCGGACCACGGGTCATCGAACAAACGATCCGTCAAACCCTGCCGGAGGGTTTTCAGCGTTCGGAGTATCTGCTTGAGCACGGCATGGTCGATATGATCGTTGCCCGTCAGCAAATGAAGAAGGTTCTGTCACAGATTCTGCGTATTTTCACCAGAAGCTGATCAACAGGATGCTTGCAAGTCAGCGCGACAGCCTGGACTATCTGTATTCGCTGCGTTTTTTCGGCATCAAGCTGGGGCTCGAAACGATTGCCGAACTGCTCGAACGGGTCGGTAATCCGCACCGGCATGTGCGTATCCTGCATATTGCCGGAACCAATGGTAAAGGCTCGACCGCCGCCGCCCTGGCGGCCATTTTTCACGCTGCCGGTATTCCTGCCGGGCTCTATACCTCGCCCCATCTGCATCAATTCACCGAACGTATCCGGGTTGATACCCGGCAGCTTGAGCTTGACCAGGCGGTTGCACTGATTGAAGAATTGCGTCCCCACGCTGAACAGCTGCAGGCAACCTTCTTTGAGGTGACCACAGTCATGGCACTGCTCACTTTCCAGCGTCGGGGGGTCGCCTGGGCGATTATGGAGTGTGGAATGGGCGGGCGCCTGGATGCTACCAATATTGTTGACCCGGAATTATGCCTGATCACCCCCATCGCCCTTGATCATATCCGCCATCTCGGGACAACGCTGGCGCAGGTGACAGGGGAAAAAGCCGGCATTATCAAGCCGGGGGTGCCGTTGATCAGTGCCCGTCAGTCATCTGAGGCGGCGGCGGTATTAGCACAACGTACGCAACAGCTGGGCAGTGCGCTGTTGCTCCCCGATCGGGATTACTGCTGGCAGTCGCGGCCGGAAGACTTTGATGTGCGTGCCGGCTCTTTTGAATTGAAGGCCGTTCGACCGACCCTGCCTGGACTGCACCAGCACCAGAACCTTGCTCTCGCCGCCGCTGCGGCCGGTTATCTGTCTGATGTCGGGGTCGAACTGGAGCCGACAGCCGTTCGCTCGGGCCTCGAACGGGTGTGCTGGCCGGGGCGACTGGAATGGCTGCCGCAGCGGGTACTGCTCGATGGTGCCCATAATCTTGCAGGTGCAGCCATTCTGGCTGACTATCTCAAGCAACAAAATCTGCGTCGGTTTCATCTGATTTTTGGTTGTAAAGCCGACAAACAGGTACTGCCAATGCTCGATCTGTTGCTCCCCTTTTGTCAATGTCTCTACGCTACCCGGCCTCCGGTTGAAGATGCGGCGGATACTGAGCTTTTATGTGGGCACGCCGCTGACCAGGGTGTTGCCGTCCAGGGCTTTACCACGCCGACTGCCGCCCTGCAGGCGGCCCAACAGTCACGGTCCGGCACTGAGCTGATTCTGGTAGCCGGTTCCTTGTTTCTGGTGGCCGCTATTCGTGAAAAGCTGGTTGTTCAGACGGATATAACACCGATCATTCATTGATCCGTAGCTTCATTGGAATATCTTATGTTGATTCGCCATCTGCTTCTGTTGCTGCTGCTCTCCCTTTCTTGCGCCACAACTGTTGAGGCGCGCAGTCGCGTGATGGTTATGGGTGAACCGGTCTATCTTGAGGCAGATGAACTGAGTTACGATCATGAGGCTGAGCTTTATCAGGCCAGCGGTGATGTCCGGCTGATCCAGGGTGATCTGGAAGTGCTAAGTGAGCAGCTGCGCTGGCATCGAGGCAGCGGTGAGGTCGAAGCCAGCGGCAATGTGCGCTTTCTTTCACCGACGGAATCCCTGTCCGGATCTGCTGCCTGTTATAACCTGGAGGCTGGGACCGGCCGTGTTGATCAGGGATACTTTTATCTGCTTGATGAAAATCTCCATGTTCGCGGCAGCAGCATCGAACAGCTGGGGGAAGACGATTATCGGATTACCTCCGGCACTTTTACCACCTGTGATGGTGAGGTGCCGGACTGGAAGTTTGGTGCCGGCAATATTGATGTTACCTTGGGCGGGTATGCACGCGCTCGCCATATGGTTTTTTATCTGAAGGACATCCCCACTCTGTATTTCCCCTACATGATTTATCCGGCCAAAACCGAGCGTGAATCGGGGCTGCTGATCCCCTCTATCGGTTATTCCAAGAAACGTGGATTCGGCTATGGCGCTGCCTACTACCAGGTGCTCGGGGTTAATCAGGATGCCACCCTGTATCTTGATTACCTGTCGAAAATGGGGATCGGTAAGGGGGTGGAATACCGCTATATCTTTGGTCGTGACAATGCCGGTGAGATGCGCGCCTATCATATTGATGTGCGTGAGGTTGATGATGAGCGGATCGATGAAGAGCGCTATGCCCTTGAATGGATCCATACCGGTAACCTGCCCGGCCAGGTGCGCATGGTGGTTGATGCTCTCTATGTTGACAACGACGAATATTTCAAGGATTTTGGCGAGGTTGCCGGGGATTATAACCGCGATCAGGCGCAGTCAACTTTTTCCCTGAGCCGCAACTGGCGGCGCGCGAATCTGGTCGGCCTGATGCAGTACAGCAAAAATCTGGAGACCGATCAGCGCCGCACCCTGCAGCTGTTGCCACGCATCAATTTCAATATAGCCCGCAGTATCATTGGTACCACGCCGCTGGCTTATGAGTGGGGTTCTGAATACACTCACTTCTGGCGGCGTGAAGGGGTTACGGGGCAGCGCCTGATGCTGCGGCCGGCTGTAAGCTTGAATAGCCGGCTGTTTAATCTGCTCAGCATTAATCCCACAGTCGCCTATCGGCAGCGCTACTACTGGGATCTGAATCTGGAATCAAGCAGTGAACAGCATGGCATGGTCGAGGTTACCACCCGGGTGGTAACACCGCCGTTGCAGCGTACTTACGATCTGCCCTTCGGTTTTTCCGGTCGGCTGCGGCATGCGATTAACCCGGAAATTGTTTACGACTATATTCCGGAAAAAGATCAACAGCATATCCCCCGATTTGACTCCTTTGATCGGATTGCTGCCAAAAATCGCATTGAGTATGCCCTGGTGCAGCGGTTGCGGGCACGCCTGGACGATGAGAATGGGCGGCGCCAGTATCGTGACTGGGTCTACCTGCGCCTGTCTGTGTTGCAACATCTGAACAAGGATCAGGCGGAAAAAGGTTTCGGTGAGGCTCGCGCCCAGCTAACCCTGTTGCCCTCGGAGCACATGCGCCTGGGAGCAGATGTGATCGTTGATTCGCGCACCAACGAGCTTAAAGAGTTGCTGGTCGAGGGTCAGGTCGCCGATCGCTCCGAGAACTATCTGCGCCTGAGTTATAATATTGACCGCCGCACCGACCTTGACTATGGTGAAATCAATCTTGGCTTGGGGTTTTTGCAGCCGATTTATCTGACCTATCAGCAACGTTACGATTTTTTCACCAACGATCGCCTCGAAGAGCGAATCGGCATCGAATACCGTCGGCAATGCTGGAGTCTGCTGTTGACCCTGCGTGAGCGCACTGATGGTGAACAATCCTTTATGTTGACCTTCACCATGCTTGGCCTCGGTTCGGTTGGCGGCTTCAGTGGTGGTCCGGGCGGCGGTTAATCGGTTAATAAGGGGTTGTTGCTATGGACCTTGGCTGGTTGATTTGAGAACCTGTGCGCCGGTCGGCAACATGGGTGATATGAACGGGGAAGCGCTTGGGATCGGAACGTGAATCGGGGTTACCCGGCAGGAATAATCTACTGACACTTGTCTTGCTGGTGCTCATCTTGTTGATGGCAGCCTATGCGGTGTTTGGTAATAGAGGTGTTCTGCGGATCGTTCAGGCACAGCGCCAACAACAGGAATTACAGCAGCGCCTTGAGGAGATGCAGGCGCAGCAGCAAGATTTGCGGCAGGAGATTGAGCGGCTTAATAATGATCGGGACTACTGGGAGCAGCTTGCCCGTGCGCGCCTGGGGATGGTGCGCGAGGGAGAGCTGATCTATTTTGTGCCGACCGAAACACTCAAAGAAAGAGGCGGTAAGTGATTAAGAATGATATTCGTTCAGTGCTCAAGCAGGCGCTGGAAAATTGTTATCAGCAGGGGGCCCTCACCTCTGGAGAATTTCCTGCTGAAATTCAACTTGAGGTACCGAAAAACCCGGAACATGGTGACTATGCGACCAATCTGGCGATGATGCTGGCACGCTCTGAAGGCAAGGCGCCACGCCGGATTGCCGAGGTTCTGGCAGAGTCATTACGCGCGGATGCATTGTTTGATGCGGTCGAGATTGCCGGTCCGGGGTTTATTAACTTTCGCCTTGCTGTCGGTTACTGGGCAAAAGTCCTGCATCACATCTATGCTGAGCAGGAGCAGTTCGGACGTTCGCAGGTCGGTGCTGGTGTCAAGGTGCAGGTTGAGTTCGTCAGTGCCAATCCAACCGGACCGCTGCATATTGGTCATGGTCGTGGAGCCGTGGTTGGTGATGCCCTGGCGGCAATTCTTGCCGCGGCCGGTTTTGACGTGCAGCGCGAATACTACATCAACGATGCCGGTAATCAGGTGCAGACCCTCGGTCGTTCGATTCTGCTGCGCTTGCGCGAATTGCAGGGAAAGGTGATTGATTTTCCTGAGGATGGTTATCAGGCCGCCTATGTTACCGAACTGGCCGAAGGCCTGCGTCAGGAACAGGGTGAACTCGCTGACCTGAATGAAGAAGAAGCCATCAGCCGTTGTACCCGTTTTGGTGTCGACCAGATTTTAAAATGGATTGATACTGATCTGAAAGCCTTTGGTATCCACTTTGATAACTGGTACAGCGAGCAGAGTCTCTACGATCGTGATATGGTCGAGCAGGAACTTGGTCGCCTTAAGGAAAAAGGGCTGACTTATGAAGAGGATGATGCCCTGTGGCTACGCACTACCGAATTTGGTGATGACAAAAACCGGGTGTTGATCAAGTCGGATGGCAGCTACACTTATTTTGCTTCTGATGTCGCTTATCACCTGGAAAAATTTGATCGTGGCTTTGACCGCGTCATTGATGTCTGGGGCGCTGATCATCATGGCTATATCCCGCGGATGAAAGCAATGCTCAAGGGCTTTGGCCTGCCTGCCGCAGCGCTCGAAGTGCTGCTGATCCAGATGGTGAATCTGTTGCGCGACGGCCAGCCTTTTGTTATGGGCAAGCGTTCCGGCAATTTTATTACCCTGCGCGAAGTGATTGATGAGGTCGGACGGGATGCCTGCCGGTTTTTCTTTTTGATGCGTCGTTGTGACAGTCAGCTCGATTTCGATCTCGAGTTGGCCAAGCAGAACAGCAGCGATAACCCGGTGTATTATGTGCAGTATGCTCATGCCCGCATCTGCAGCATCAATCGTAACGCTGCCGCGGTCGGCATGGAGCAGCCAACGCTTGCGCAGTTTGACTTTTCGTACTTGACCCTCGCCGAAGAAATTGCTCTGATCAGGCAGTTGTCGCGTTTTCCTGAAGCGATTGAAGGGGCGGCGTTGCATTATGAACCCCATCGCCTGGTTTTTTATCTACAGGATCTGGCAGCACTGCTGCACAGCTACTATAATCGCCATCGGGTGCTGGATGAGGATGCACAGGTCACATCTGCCCGCTTGTATCTGGTCAACGCCGTACGCATTGTCCTGGCTAATGCTTTAGGGCTGCTCGGGGTTTCGGCACCGGAACAAATGTAAGGAAGGTCGTCCCGCACTAAGGGGGTACATGATGCAGACAGAAATAAAAACCCGCACCCAAAGACGCCTGGAAAAACGCCAGGCAATCATCCTTCTGGCGTTGCTGTTGCTGGTCTCGTTACTCAGCTTTGTACTCGGTGTTACCACCGGTCGGCGCGGAGTCGAACGTGATGTTGCCCGGCAAGTCAAGGAACAGCAGGAAGCCGTCAGAATCGTTCAAATTCCTGCAGCCGCACCAATACCGGCTCCTGCACCGCTTCAGACAGATGCGCAGAAAGGGGAGAAAGGGGAGAAGGATGCGCTGATTGATGCGGTTGTTGAAAGTGCACGTCTGAGTTTTTACGATGATCTGGTTCGAGATACCTCCCCCTTGGGTAGCGGCATCAACCAGCCGCCTCCAGCGGAATCGCGTCCATCGGCTTCTTTGCCACCACTGGAGCTGACCGATCAGCCGATTGTTGTCAGTGGCGGCGGGCCGCAAACGTTGGCTCAGGCATCAGCTCCAGCCCCACAGTCGACGCAACAACAAATACCCACTGCCGGGTCGGCACCATCTACTGACCAGACCTTGCCCGCCACCAGGTTACAGGGCAGCCACGTGGTGCAGGTTGGTTCTTTCGGCTCGGCGGCAGATGCCGCTTCCCTGCGTCAGCGCATGCTTGACAAGGGATATCCAGCTTTTCTCGCTGAGGCTAACCTGGGTGATCGTGGGATCTGGTATCGGGTGCGCATCGGGCCTTACGCCGATGCTGATACTGCCGGGATTGCGCGCCAGATCATTCTTGAAAAAGAGAAGATTGAAGGGCTGGTAACCCGGCACAGCCCCTGAACCGGCATCTGTTTTAACGGAGTTTTTTCGCTTGACATTTGTCGGCCCGGAGATTATTTTCCAGTGCTCGTGTCGCGGGATGGAGCAGTCTGGTAGCTCGTCGGGCTCATAACCCGAAGGTCGGGGGTTCAAATCCCTCTCCCGCAACCAAATCAATTAATCTCCTGATGGGGATTCATAAACGTTTGGCGGTGTAGCTCAGTTGGTTAGAGCATGCGGCTCATATCCGCAGTGTCCGGAGTTCGAATCTCTGCACCGCCACCACATTAAAAAAGCCCTTCCCATCCGGAAGGGCTTTTTTATTAAATGCTGATCCGGGGTTGCTGATGCTAGTGGACGGTCTTGAACAAAGGGTTCTTGAATCCTTACCGGAAGATGTCAATTCCGTGGTTGTCGCCGTGTCCGGTGGTGTCGATTCGGTGGCTTTGTTGCATTTACTGCAGCGGATTTCCTCCAGTCGCAGCCTGGTTCTGCATGTTGCCCACCTGAACCATCGCATCCGCCCTGAAGCTGATGGCGATGCACGTTTTGTTGAAGAATTGTGTTGCCGGCTCGCTATTCGCTACCAGGGTGAGTGCTGCGACGTCCCTGAATTGGCGGCGCAAGAAAAAATCAGTCTGGAGATGGCCGGCCGTGTGGCGCGGCGACGACTGCTGGAACGGGTTGCGGCAGATACTGGCGCCCAGTTGATCGCCCTTGGTCATCATCGTGACGATCAGGTTGAAACCCTGTTGCAGCGGCTGATCCGTGGTACCGGGATCAGCGGTCTGGCCGGCATGGCCGTGCGTGATGGGATCTGGTGGCGGCCATTGCTTTGTTACAGTCGTCGGCAGTTGCTGGATTACGCGCACAGGAACCGACTTTCCTGGCGCGAAGATGCCAGCAATCAGGATCCGGCATTTGTCCGCAACCGGCTGCGTACCCGGATTCTCCCGTTGCTGGAGGAAATCAATCCGCAATGTGGAGAGCGGCTGGTGGTATTGAGCCGCCAGATCGCCGAGGAAGAGGGATATTGGCACGAGCAGGTGATGGCTTGTTTTCCGTCAATCGTTGCCTCCGCTAGCGATGGTTTAAGGCTGCTGCGACCACCGTTGCTCTCCTTTCATCCCGCCCTGCGGCTGCGCTTGTTGCGTGAGGCGATGAGACAGGTTCGCGGCCATCTTCAGGGGATTGAGGCGGTTCATCTGCGCGCTATGGATGCCTTGCTACGCGGTGCTCGCAGTCAGGCTCAACTCGATCTGTCCGGTTGTTGGGTGGCCCGCCGCTACGAACACTTGTGGTTGTGTCGTACTGCGCCGGAGCCGCCACCCCAGTATGTTCTGCCGGTTAAGGTTCCCGGAGAGACCCTGCTGCCCGATGGCCGCAGGCTGGTCATAACACCGGTGCTGCGAGCAGAGGTAGAAACCCGCCACCGGGTTTATTTTGATCTAACTGCGGTTGAGTCCTCATTGTCGGTGCGTACCTGGCGTCCGGGTGATCGTTTTATACCGTTGGGAATGCTCGGGCACAAGCGCTTGAAGCGCTTATTTTCTGATCTGCAGATTGATAAAGAAGAGCGCCTGCGTACGCCCCTTCTCGTTGCCGGTGAAACCCTGTTGTGGGTTGCCGGACTGCAGCGCTCAGGCTTCGGCACTGTCACACCCGATACGGCGACGCCAGTACGTATTGAGTTGCTGTGATCTGGTGAAAAAGCGGACATTAAGCCTTGTGGGTGCCTTCTCTTTATGGTAGATTTTCCTGCTAGTTTCAGCCATTTCGTTGATGCTGCAGCTGAGCATCCAAGTTGCTTTTAATTACCCGACAGGGGGTCAATACGTGAGCCAATTTCAGAAGAATCTAGCTTTGTGGCTGGTCATTTCATTGTTGATGATCATGCTGTTTAATATGATGACGCAAAAGCAGGAAACCCAGAGACCGATGAATTATACGGAGTTTCTGAGTGCGGTTGAAACCAATCGGGTGATCAGTGTGCTCTTTCAGGGCGGCCAACTGACCGGTACCCTGGATGATGGCAGTAAATTTCAGACCCATATCCCGCGTGACGAAGAGCTGCTGCCGCAGTTGAAGGCGCGAGGGGTTATTATCGAAGCCAAGCCGGTTGATGACCAGGGGTTCTGGTTTACCCTGCTGATTTCCTGGGGGCCGATTCTGCTGTTGATTGCGGTGTGGATCTTTTTCATGCGACAGATGCAATCGGGTGGTGGCAAGGCCATGAGCTTCGGTAAGAGCAAGGCCAAGCTCCTCACTGATACCGCCGGAAAAGTGACTTTCAAGGATGTCGCCGGTGTTGACGAAGCCAAACAGGAACTGGAAGAAATTGTCGAATTTCTACGCGACCCCAAGAAGTTCACCAAGCTTGGCGGTAAAATCCCCAAGGGGGTGTTGCTGGTCGGTTCGCCGGGTACCGGCAAAACCCTGCTGGCACGTTCGGTCGCCGGTGAAGCGGGGGTGCCGTTCTTTACCATTTCCGGTTCTGACTTTGTGGAAATGTTTGTCGGGGTTGGTGCCAGCCGGGTTCGTGATCTGTTTGTGCAGGGGAAGAAGAATGCTCCCTGTATCATTTTTATTGATGAAATTGATGCGGTGGGGCGGCATCGTGGTGCCGGTTTGGGGGGCGGCCATGACGAGCGTGAACAAACCTTGAATCAGCTCCTGGTTGAAATGGACGGCTTCGAGTCTAACGAGGGGGTTATCCTGGTTGCTGCGACCAATCGTCCCGATGTCCTCGACCCGGCTTTGCTGCGTCCCGGTCGCTTTGATCGTCAGGTCGTGGTGCCGCGTCCCGATGTCAAAGGGCGGCAGAAGATCCTCCACGTCCACTCGCGCAAGGTTCCCATGTCGGAAGACGTCAATCTCGGTTTGGTGGCCAAGGGGACCCCCGGATTTTCAGGCGCCGATCTGGCCAATCTGGTCAATGAGGCGGCCCTGCTCGCCGCTCGCACAGGCAAATCCGAGGTTGATATGGTCGATTTTGAGGCGGCCAAGGACAAGGTAATGATGGGAGCGGAGCGGCGCTCGATGGTTATTACTGAGGAGGAGAAAAAGGTCACCTCTTACCATGAAGCTGGTCACGCCCTGGTGTCGTTGTTGACAGCGGGCTCCGATCCGGTTCACAAGGTGTCGATTATTCCCCGTGGGCGGGCGATGGGCGTGACCATGTACCTCCCGGCCGAAGAAAAATACAACGAGACCAATAAGGGACTTAATATCCGTATCCGCTCGATGCTGGGTGGACGTATTGCCGAAGAGATCACCTTTGATTCAGTGACCAGCGGTGCCAGTAACGATCTGGAGCGGGTGACCATGATCGCGCGCAAGATGGTATGTGAATGGGGGATGAGTGAAAAGATCGGTCCGGTTGTTTTCGGTGAAAAAGACGCCGAGGTCTTTCTTGGCCGCGATATGGGCACGGGAAAGAACTACAGCGAATCGACTGCACTAGATATCGATAACGAGATCCGTCGTATTATCCATGAAAACTATGAAATCGCCCGTAAGCTGCTGAGCGAGCATAAACACCGGTTGGTGGCTCTGGCAGAGCTCCTGTTGGAAAAAGAAACCCTGGATACCGAGGAGATTCACGCTACCGTGTTTCCAGAGGGGCTTCCCGACTATCTGCAAAAGCAGGTGCGGGAGCAGGCAGCTGACAGTTTTGTGTTCGAGAAATCCGAGGAGACCACGACACCGGGACAACCTGTGGGCGATGATGCCGAAGAGGGTGGGCTGCCACCAGAGAACGTCACATCAGCGTCAGAACAGCCTCAGCTGCAACCAGAAAGTGAGCAGTCGCCCAAGGCGCCACAAGAGGAAAATACCAGTAGCGCTGGGGATGACGACACAGCGACAAAATAGTGAGTGATTTTCCTGGTGCCACTGTTCTGGTTGGTCGTAACTGTGTCCTTGATCTGGCACAGCCCTGTATCATGGGTGTTCTCAATGTGACCCCGGATTCGTTCTCCGATGGTGGTGACTGTTTTGATGCGGGCGCAGCAGTTGAGCGAGGGCTGGAAATGGTGGAGCAGGGGGCGGGCATCCTCGATATCGGTGGTGAGAGCACCCGCCCGGGGGCGCCGGCGGTGTCTCTTGATGTTGAGCTCGAGAGGGTGATTCCGGTTATTGAAGGGTTGCGGCGTCATACCTGTATCCCCTTGTCAATTGATACCAGTAAAGCATCGGTCGCTCGTGCAGCTCTTGCCTCCGGCGCAAACTTTGTTAATGATATCAGCGGCTTGAGCTTTGATGATGCCATGGCTGCAGTGGTTTCCGGCGCCGCTGCCGGACTTTTTCTCATGCATACCCGGGGGTGCCCGGAGCAGATGCAGAAAAATACCGATTATGAGGATCTGCTGGCTGAGGTTGTCGACTTTTTGCGGGCGGCAGTCACTAAGGCAAATGCGGCCGGAATTGGTGCAGAGCGCCTGGCCGTAGATCCGGGTATCGGTTTTGCTAAAAGTGCTGCGGGTAATCTGGCATTGCTGAAGCATCTGAGCGCCTTGCATCAATTGGGTTGCCCGATCCTTCTCGGCACATCGCGCAAAAGCTTTATCGGCAGGATTATTCAGCAGGAGGATCCACGCCAGCGTCTGTATGGTACCCTGGCGACCGTTGCCCTGGGAGTAGCGCAAGGGGTGCAGCTGTTTCGTGTTCATGATGTGCTGCCGGCGCGCGAGACGGCCCTGGTTGCCTGGGCAATCAGGGAACAGCAATTTCCCCTGGAGTCATAGCTGGCCTTTTATATATCTGCGCTGTTAATTTTTCGATTCCGCTAACGGGGGCAACATGTTTGATGTCTTGCACAATATCCGATTGCTCGATATCCTCGACATCTGCATCGTGGCTTTTATCATCTACCGGATCATTTTGCTGATTAAAGGCACCCGGGCTGTTCAGATGCTCCTCGGACTGGCGGTTATTCTCGCTGTCTATGTGGGGTCTCGCGTTGGTGATCTGCATACCCTCAACTGGTTTTTAAGCAACTTCCTGTCATCTATTATTCTGGTCATCGTCGTTATTTTCCAGAATGACATCCGCCGTGCCTTGATGCATGTCGGGCGTAATCCCTTTTTAGGAGGGGCTACCTACCGCGAAGAATCCCATCTGATAGAAGAGCTGGTCAAGGCCTCTGTGGCGCTGGCGAATCGTAAAATCGGGGCGCTGATCGTTGTCGAGCGTGAAACCGGGATTAAGGATATTCTCGAATCAGGAACCATTCTTGATGCCGAGGTCTCCTGTGATTTGGTTCGCTCGATCTTCATGCCCAGTTCACCGCTGCATGACGGCGCCCTGATTGTGCAGCAGGGGCGCTTAAGCATGGCAGGATGTTTTCTGCCGCTGACCCAAGGCAGCAACCTGTCGACGGAGTTGGGTACCCGTCACCGTGCCGCGATCGGTCTGACTGAACTGGCTGATGCCATCGCCATCGTGGTGTCGGAAGAAACGGGAAAGATTTCGGTAGCGGTTAATGGCGGCATGACCCGCAACCTGGATGCGACCAGCTTGAAAAAGGTTCTCGGTCGCCTGCTTGAACCACGCAAAACAAAACCGAGTAAAAAGGGCTAGGGCGATGTTTAAATTGATCACGGAAAACTGGGCACTGAAGCTGATGTCACTGGTTTTTGCCCTGATGCTGTGGTTCTTCATCATGGGTGAGCGGCGCCTGGAGGTGAACTACCGGGTGCCGCTGGAATTTCAGAACCTGCCCAGAGAGCTGATGGTCGCCAACGAGATCCCCAGCATGGTTGATGTCCGCATCAGTGGTCCGCGTACCCTGTTGATGAAGGTCAGCCCCAATGACATCAGCATTACCGTTGATTTGACCGGCTTGCGCCCTGGTCTGACCTCCTTCCGCCGCCTCGAAGAGCGCCTCAATCTGCCCAGTGGTTTGCGGGTGACCAGGCTGTCTCCGTCGTTTGTCGATGTGCGTCTGGAGCGGATTCAACAAAAAACAGTCCCCGTTACTATCGCCCTGAGTGGGGAGCCGATGAGCGGCTTTGTGGTCGGCAGCATTCGTGCAATACCTGATCTGATTACTATTGAAGGGGCAGAAACTGAGCTTAAGAATGTCAACGATGTCAGCACTGACGAGGTCGATCTTGACGGTGTGAACAGCAGCTTTTCGCTGATTGTCCCGTTGCAGCACCGGGGAAATTTCAGCTGGTTCAAGGATGAACGGACGACAGAAATTCAGGTAGAGATTAGCGCTGTTGAGGCTGCGCCTGAAGACCAACAGAACCCGGTAGAATAAGGAAGATGCCGTCAGGCAGGGGAGGCAGTAAAACGATGGAAAAGAAACTTTTTGGCACTGATGGTGTTCGCGGTGTTGCCAATATCGATCCGATGACCGCCGAAATGGCAATGCAGTTGGGGCGCGCTGTGGCCTATGTGTTCAAGCAGGATGCCGGCCGCCGTCACCGGATCATTATCGGCAAGGACACCCGGCTCTCCGGTTATATGCTGGAAAATGCCATAGTTGCAGGTATCTGCTCGATGGGCGTCGATGTCCTGGTCGTCGGGCCGTTACCGACGCCGGGAATCGCTTTTATCACGTCTTCCATGCGTGCTGATGCCGGAGTGGTGATCAGTGCCTCGCATAATCTCTACCAGGATAACGGCATCAAGTTTTTTTCGGGCAACGGGTTCAAATTGCCGGATGACATGGAGATCCAGATTGAGGATCTGATCCTCAATCATCGCATCGATGCCCTGCGGCCCATTGCCGAGGACGTTGGTAAGGCCTACCGCATAGAGGATGCCATCGGTCGCTATGTGGTTTTCCTCAAAAACACCTTTCCCCGTGATCTGGATCTGCAGGGGTTGCGGATTGTTCTCGATTGCGCCCATGGCGCAGGTTACCGGGTGGGCCCGGCGGTACTGACGGAACTGGGCGCTGAGGTCATTCCGCTTGGAGTCAGTCCCAATGGCCTCAACATCAACGAAGGCTGTGGTTCGATGCATCCGGAGGTGATGGCTGCCAAGGTGAGGGAATATCGTGCCGATCTGGGGATTGCCCTGGATGGTGACGCAGACCGGGTGATTTTTGTCGATGAACAGGGTGATGAGGTCGACGGCGACCATATTCTCGCCCTGTGCGGCACCGAGTTGATGAAGACTGGTAGCTTGAAGAAAAAGACGGTGGTGGCAACGGTCATGAGCAACATGGGACTTGAAATTGCTATGAAGCAGGCTGGCGGTAAGGTGGTGCGCACTGCGGTAGGTGATCGCTATGTTGTCGAAGAGATGATCCGTGGCGGCTATAACCTTGGCGGTGAACAGTCGGGACACATGATCTTCCTCGACCACAATACCACAGGTGATGGCATTCTTTCGGCCCTGCAGGTACTGGCGATCATGCAGCGCAGCGGTAAACCCCTTTCCGAATTGGCCGCAGTGATGACCTCCCTGCCGCAGGTTCTGGTTAACGTCAAGGTCAAAAAGAAAGCGGTGCTGGGCAAGGTTGTGCCAATCAAGGAAGCGATGGATGCAATTGAACAAGAAATTGCCGGCAAGGGGCGTTTGCTCGTGCGTTATTCCGGTACCGAGCCGTTATTGCGGATTATGGTTGAAGGCGAAGATCAGAACCGGATCAATCAACTGGCCGAGCAACTGGCAGCAGTTGTGCGTGAGCATCTGGGAACCTGAGAAATTTTGTATCTGTTCAGCACCGGATCTTCGGATCCTATGTCAAGGGGCGCTTTTCGTCATCCATGACCGCTTGTTGTCGCCATCCATGGCGACAAACACCCCTGCCACAGGACCCAAAGGCCCTGCACAAGGATAGTTATCAATAGTTACAAAATTTTTACACCAAGCAAAAGCAAGGAGACGAGATGTGCCAACGTTAAGTGTCAATGTCGACCATATTGCGACCATCCGTCAAGCGCGTGGGATAGATGAGCCTGATCCGGTAGCAGCTGCGGTTCTGGCGGAACTGGCGGGAGCTCACGGAATTACCGTTCATCTGCGCGAAGATCGCCGCCATATCCAGGATCGCGATGTCGAAGTGCTGCGCAAAACGATTAAAACGCGACTTAATCTGGAAATGGCTGCGACGGAGGAGATGGTCGCTATTGCCCTTAAAACCCAGCCGGATATCGTTACCCTGGTGCCGGAGGGGCGCCATGAGCTGACGACTGAAGGCGGTCTGGATGTGAATCTGCTGAAAACCGGCCTCAAGCAGAAGATTGCTCTGCTGCAGCAAGCCGGCATCAGCGTCAGTTTGTTTATTGAAGCGGAGATGGAGCAGATCAAGGCCAGTCATCGTGTTGGTGCTGATATGGTTGAGATTCATACCGGTACTTACTGTGAAATGCGTACAGAGAAAGAACGACTGGAGCAGTTGCGGCGTATCGAGTTGGCAGGGGCTGCCGCCCGCAAGCTCGGCATGCGCGTTAGTGCCGGTCACGGTCTTAATTATCGTAATGTGTCTGCCGTGGCCGCCTTGCCTGGTTTTGAGGAGTTTAATATCGGTCACAGTATCGTTGCGCGCGCCTCTCTGGTGGGGATGGAGCGAGCTGTACGCGAGATGCTTGTTTTGATCAAGCGGCCATAGCTGTGACCATTGTCGGTCTGGGGGTCGATCTGGCACGCATTGCGCGTTTTCGCACTTTTGTAGAGAATGACTCGCCGGTGCTGGGGCGCATTTTTTGCGACGGTGAACGGGAATATGCGCTTGCCCGACGGGACCCGGCTCAGGCTCTGGCAGCGCGCTTTGCCGCCAAAGAGGCGTTTTTCAAGGCGCTGGGTACGGGTATGCGTGATGGCCTGTCGTGGCACCAGGTGTGTGTCTGCCGCGATAAGTTGGGCTGCCCCTCTCTGGCGCTCAGCGGGCGCGCAGTCGAGATGATGGCAGAGCGCGGCGCACAAAGAGCCTTGCTGAGCTATTCCCACGATGGTGATTATGCGGTAGCAACGGTTATTCTGGAGGACTGATGCAGCTCTACAGCGCAGCGGAAATGGTTGCGGCAGATCGTTTTGCCATCGACACCCTGGGAATTCCCGGGGTCGTGTTGATGGAAAATGCCGGACGCGCCTGCGCCCGGGTGCTCGAAGAGCGATTCTCCCACTGTTTTCCCGGCCCGGTGATGGTTGTCGCCGGCAAAGGCAATAATGGTGGCGATGGCTATGTTATTGCGCGAATTCTTGGCGATCATGGCTGGCAGGTCACCACGCTGGTATTGGCAGAGCCGCAGAGAATCTCCGGTGATGCCGCCATCATGCTGGAGATTCTGCGCAATTGCTCCGGCAAGGTTATTTTTGTCAACGATGACGAGCTGTTGCGCCAGTCTTTTGCTGAACTGCAACCACAGTTGATCGTCGATGCTCTGTTCGGTACCGGCCTGGAATCCGACGTCCGCGGTGTGGCGGCAGCGGCCATCGCCCTGATGAATGCGGCAGCGGTAGCGCTGGTCGCTGTTGATCTGCCTTCCGGCGTCGATGCCTCCACTGGCCGCATCTGTGGTTGTGCCGTACGCGCCGATCTCACTGTCAGTTTTGATCATCCCAAAATCGGCCATGCCAGTACCCCCGGTGCCTTGTATGTAGGCGAACTGGAAGTTGTTGAGATCGGTATCCCGGTGACCCAGCGCCCGGCCGATCTGTTGCCGCAAACGTGGATGATCGATGCCGCAGCGGCACGCTCTCTGTTGCCGGGTCGCCCATCATTCGCCCACAAGGGAACCTTTGGTCACCTGCTGGTAGTGGCCGGGTCCCCCGGCAAGACAGGTGCGGCGGCTCTGGCAGGCGACGCTGCCGTGCGCAGCGGTTGTGGTTTGGTGACGGTAGCGGTACCGGCGTCGCTCCATTCAATCCTGGAAGTCAAGCTCACTGAAGCCATGACCGTGGCTCTGGCTGAGCAGGATGGCTTGTTGGCGCTTGCCGCCGGTGACCAGATCGCTCAACTGATCACTTCCTGCCGGGCACTGGCGCTGGGGCCGGGGCTTGGTCAGAGCGACGAATTGAGACAGCTGGTACGGCAGATAGTTATGACGGTGAATGTGCCCATGGTGATTGATGCCGACGGTTTGAATCTACTCGTCGGTCAGCTTGAATGTCTGGTTGCGCGTCAGGGCAAGCCGCTGATCTTGACCCCTCACCCTGGAGAAATGGCACGCCTTGCCGGAGTGAGTGTGGCCGCTATTGAAGCCGATCGTTTCAGTGTGGCACGTGACTTCGCCCGTCGCTACCAGGTTGTCTTGTTGCTTAAAGGGGCGCGCACGGTTATTGCCGCACCTGATGGTCGGGTTTATATCAACACCAGTGGCAACAGCGGCCTGTCCAGCGGTGGCAGCGGTGATGTTCTTACCGGCCTGATCGGAGGGTTACTGGCGCAGGGGTGTGATGCTTTTGCGGCAGCCGGTCTTGCAGCCTGGTGGCATGGTCGTGCCGCGGAGCTGATAGCTGCGAAGCGCGGTACTGTCGGCATGACGGCCAGCGATTTGATTCATCAGTTGCCCCAGGTGTGCCACCAGCTCGCATATCCCTAACCAAGGAGTAACCCTATGTTAACAGCACGGGACATTATGACCTCTGACGTAGTGTCGGTCAGCGTTGATACCAGTTTGAAAGATCTGGCGAAAAAATTTATTGAAACCCGCTACAGCAACATGCCGGTCCTTGATGATAACGGCAAACTGGTTGGAGTCATCAGTGAGACGGATCTGATCGAATATCAGCGCCCCCTGCATATCCCCACGGTAATGACCCTGTTTGACGGGGTTTTTGCCCTGGGCAGTGAAAAAAAGTTCAAGGAAGAGGTTGATCGGGTGACCGCTACCAAGGTCGGTGATCTTTATCAGAAAAATCCCGTGACCTGTGCTCCGGATACGCCGATCAATGAACTGGCGGGGCTGATGAGCAAGCACAAGATCCATCTGTTGCCGGTCATCGACGGCGAGCAGATGATCGGCGTGGTCGCGCGTCTTGACCTGATTCGGGTCATGGAAGATTGATGTCCTGCTGGTCGTTGGTCTCAACCAGTGAAGAGCAGACCCTTAAGATCGGTACGCTGATTGGTCGTTGTCTTGATGCCCCCCTGCTGATTCTGCTGCAGGGTAACCTTGGTGCCGGTAAAACCGTTATAGCGCGGGGGATCGCGTGGGGATTGGGGGTTGGCGCAGAAACACCCATTACCAGTCCGACTTTTACCCTGATGAACCACTATCCGGCTCGGCTCGATCTCTATCATTTCGATCTCTACCGTTTGTCCGGCCCTGAGGATCTGGTTGATATCGGTTTTGATGAGTATGCCTTTGGTAGCGGTGTTGCCCTGGTGGAATGGCCGGAAAAGCTCGAAGACCCCGATATTGCTGGAATCTGGATCAATATCGGTGCCCTGGAAGCGGGCCACCGGCGCCTGATTTTTTCGGCCCGGGATGCGCAGTCGCGCAAGTGGCTCGATCAGGTGGTGGAGCAGCTGCAAACTGCTGGATATGACCCGTGCCAAATGGAAAAATAGCTTTGACCGGGCATGGGTTTCTTGTTATGAAGGATGCTTGTGAAAAAATTTAGTATCTATTCAGCACCGGATCTTCGGTTCCTATGTCAAGGGACGCTTTTCGTCATCCCTGACCGCTTGATGTCGCCGTCCATGGCGACAAAAACACCCTTGCCACAAAAACCCTGACCCTGCGCAAGGACAGGGGTGAATAGTTACAAAATTTATCTACCGACAATCATTGTCGGTTTTTCCTGATAAGGAGGAAAACAACTGTTATGGCTCTGATCGTTCAGAAGTACGGTGGAACTTCAGTAGGCACCGTCGAGCGTATCCAGAATGTCGCTCGCCGGGTTGCCAGAACCTTCGATGAAGGTAATGAAGTGATTGTCATTGTCTCGGCGATGGCTGGAGAAACCAACCGCCTGGTGGCCCTGGCGAATGAAATCTCTGAGATCCCCGATGAGCGCGAATATGATGTGCTGGTGTCAACCGGTGAGCAGGTGACCATCGCCTTGTTGTCCATGTGTTTGAAGTCGATGGGTTACAAGGCCAAAAGTTACCTTGGTTCGCAGATTCCGATGTTGACCGACAAGGCTTATTCCCGGGCTCGTATCGAGGAAATCGGTGACAAAAATATCCGCGCCGATTTGAAAGCGGGGACCATTGTTGTCGTCGCAGGTTTTCAGGGTATCGATTGTGATGGCAATATAACCACCCTGGGACGTGGTGGATCGGATACCTCAGCCGTTGCTGTAGCTGCGGCCCTGAAAGCCGACGTCTGTGAAATTTACACCGATGTCGACGGTGTTTACACCACTGACCCACGTATTGTGCCGGAAGCGCAAAAAATCGATAAGATCTCCTATGAAGAGATGCTGGAAATGGCATCGTTAGGAGCCAAAATTTTGCAGATTCGTAGTGTTGAGTTTGCTAAGAAATATAACGTTGTCGTACATGTGCGTTCCAGTTTTGATGATTCGCAGGGAACACTTGTCATGAAGGAGGATCAAGAAATGGAAGCCGTATTGGTTTCAGGAGTTACTTTTAACAAAGACGAAGCAAAAATCAGCATTTTCGGTGTTCCTGATCAACCTGGGGTTGCTTCGCAGATTTTTAGTCCATTAAGTCAGAATAATATTACCGTGGATATGATCATCCAGAATATTTCCCACCAGGGGGCCACGGATATCACCTTCACCGTACCCAAGACCGACTGCAAAAAAGCGCTGCAGATTATTGAAGTTGTGGCTAAACAGATCAATGCCCGCGGTGTCAGTCATGACACCAATATTGCCAAGGTGTCCATTGTGGGCGTCGGAATGCGTTCTCACACCGGGGTCGCTACAACCATGTTTGATACCCTGGCGCGTGAGGGGATCAATATTGAAATGATTTCCACCAGTGAAATCAAGGTGTCCTGCGTTATCTCCGATAAATATACCGAGCTGGCAGTACGTATCCTGCACGAAGCGTTCGGCCTTGATCGCCAGACTGAAGAGTCATGATCTAGTGTTTTTTGGATGAAAGGGTCATTGTTCATGAGTAACAGAATTTATCTTTATGATACAACCTTAAGGGATGGAACCCAGGCTGAGGATATCTCGTTTCAGGTTCAGGATAAGGTGCGTATTGCCAAGCATCTGGATGCGTTGGGGATCGATTATATTGAAGGTGGTTGGCCCGGTTCCAACCCCAAGGATATTGGTTTTTTTGAGGCCATCCAGAAGGAAACCCTTTCTCATAGCAAGATTGCCGCATTCGGCTCTACCCGGCGGGCTCGGATTACCCCGGATCAGGACAACAACATCAAGATGCTGATCGAAGCGCGCCCTGACGTGGTGACAATTTTTGGGAAAACCTGGGATTTTCACGTGCGCGAGGCGCTGCGTGTTTCCCTCGAAGAAAACCTTGATATGATCAATGATTCCCTCGCCTACCTGAAGGAGCGGGTAGGCGAAGTGATATATGATGCCGAACACTTCTTTGATGGGTACAAGGCCAACCCTGAATATGCGTTGAAAACCCTACAGGCAGCGGCACAGGCCGGCGCTGATTGCCTGGTGTTGTGTGATACCAACGGTGGCACTTTGTCCCACGAAATCCCTCTAATTATAGAGCATGTACGCCGCGAGATTGATGTGCCTCTGGGGATTCATGCTCATAACGACAGTGAGTGCGCTGTTGCCAATTCCCTCATGGCAGTTGTTGGAGGAGCTGTCCATATTCAGGGGACGATGAACGGCTTCGGCGAACGCTGCGGTAACGCCAATCTTTGTTCTATTATTCCTTCCTTGATCCTCAAAATGAACAAGGAATGCCTCGAAAACGGCAAGCTGGAGAACCTGCGCAAAACATCCCGGGCCATCTACGAGCTGGCCAACCTGACTCCCCAGAAGCACCAGGCTTTTGTCGGTAACTCGGCATTTGCTCACAAGGGAGGGGTTCATGTTTCGGCCATCCAGCGTCATCCGGAAACCTATGAACATATCCGGCCGGAATTGGTCGGCAATAAAACCAGGATCCTTGTTTCAGATTTGTCGGGTCGCTCAAATATCCTCGCCAAGGCGATAGAATGGGGCATCAAAATCGATGATAAAGACCCGGTGACTCTGGAGATCCTTGAACAGATCAAGGAACTGGAGAACCAGGGCTATCAATTTGAAGGGGCTGAAGCTTCATTTGAACTGTTGATGCTTAAGGCGATGGGGAAGCTCAAGCAGTATTTCCATATTACTGCATTCCGGGTGATCGATACCTTACGCGAAAGCGACCAATGTCCGGTTTCGGAAGCGACCATCAAGGTTAAGGTTGGTGGGCGCATTGAACACATGGCTGCTGACGGCAATGGCCCGGTCAATGCCCTTGATCGGGCAATGCGTAAAGCATTGATCAGTTTTTATCCGCAGCTCTCTGAGATTAAATTGCTCGACTACAAGGTCAGGGTCCTTCCTTCGAGCCAGGGCACTGACGCGATGATCCGCGTTTTGGTTGAAACGGGCGATAAGGACGGTCGCTGGGGAACCGTCGGTGTCAGCAGTAATGTCGTTGAGGCGTCCTATCAAGCACTGGCTGATGCCTTCACCTATAAACTGTACAAAGACCAGCAATGATCGCTACCGACCCATCGCTGCAGCGGCAAGGGGTCGTTTCACCCTTCTGAATATGTCACTTGTCGTGGCCTTTTGACTGCAACCGTCAAAAAATGAACATCCTGGCCTGTGATCGTCAAAAAAATGGCGGTCGCCCCCGATGTTTTATCGCAGGCATTCGGGGATGTAGAGCTTTGATCTCCGATATTTGGTCGACACTGGATCAATCCAGGTGCTGTCTTCTTTCAGTGTGGCGCCAAATAAATGACGCTTAGCCCTGGAACTTATAGGCATGTATCGTTAAAAAAACACAAAGGATTTAAAAAAAACTGTCACAACATGTTGAAAAATAATGACAAAAAAGATACAGCGGGATAAACTGGTGACGGTTGTGGGTTGGCACGACTCATGCGAGTATTTGTAGCAGGTTGTTTTTGCTGTTTTTTATGTGATTTTACAGCGTGATTCACAACATGGGAGGGCCTGATGATGAAGTGTCCGAAATGTAAGGGGAGAATGCATGCAGAAACTTACTATAATTTTGTAAGGTCCTACGATGCCTGGAAGTGTACTTCCTGCGGGGAAGTTATCGATCAGACGATCCTGGTCAATCGCGAACGAACTCATAGGGATGTGTAGACTGTTGAAATGTCGACCAAAAAAACGCCGTACTCTGTGTTCGGCGTTTTTTTTGGTCGACGGAAAATTAATAAACCGCAACCGTAATTATGTTGAAATCACGCTGTGCCGCCCATAAAATGTCGACAATCTACAGTCGTCTGTACCGACATGGGAAACTCACCTTAACCTGATAAAGGAGTATGCTCATGCACATTACAAAGCATGAGGTCCATCTGAATCTCAACGTTCGTGGGCTACCGGTTTCAGCAACCCTGGGCATCAATGAGCAGAGCAACCGTCTGATAGCAGAGGGAATAACCGTCTACAAGTTAGGGTTGGGGCAATCGCCCGGCAAGGGTACCTGTTGCCAAACCGGATGGCGCTTTTTATCTATTGCCTGATTTTGATCTGTTACGTGAGACACTACAAGCAAGAGGTATCAGGGACAGTGCCACCTTATGTCAGCGATTGCTGACGGATACCGGTGTTGCCATTTTGCCGGGTAGCAGTTTTGGCCGCCCGGCCAATGAATTGACCGCCCGTATCGCCTGTGTAGATTTTGACGGTGCCAAGGCGCTGACCGGCGCAGAGCAGATCAGTACCGAGGTTGAACTGGATGAAGTTTTTTTACGGCAGCATTGTGAAAAAGTCCTTGTTGCTGTGGAAAAATGTGTGACTGGGCAACAGTTGACTAGTTTTGAAACGCAATCATGTCGCTGCGCATAGGGATTTTTAGGGTTTCTTTTTTGTCCGCAGATCCCGGGCCAGCTTCATCAAACCGACAAGGGCGATCAGGGCAAAAAGGACCCCGCGCCAGATCGCCGGTTCTTTTGCTTCACTGATAAATATCGGAGTGTCTGGTGTTTCAATCCCTAACTCATCAAGCAGACTGACGAGTTTTTTTTGATTGGAATTGGCTACCAATTCGGCCGCTGTCATTCCAGTCAGGTGACGTTGGCCAAACATCAGATGGGAATTTTCTTCAAGAAAATCCTGCCGCTGTTGCTCCGTGTCGAGAAGGAAATGATAGGTCGTTAATGCTTCAAGAATCTGAGGGTCTCTGGTTTCAAACCAGATCTTGTAGCTTACGCTGTCCGGGGAGCTGGATAGGGGAACCAGAAAGGCTTCAAAATCCATACTGCCGGTCATATTGATGGCCTGAAGAAAATCAGGATAGCCGCCGGTAACCGTCATCCATTCGCGCGGGGCTTTTTCCAATGATTCCAGTTCGTTGATGGTGATAACCAGGGGTTCCGGGTTGCGCAGCAGCAGGCTGATATCATTGTAGGCCAGCCAGACAAGTACCAGGCAGATGGCAATAAAGGTTGCGCGAAAACGATTCATAGACAAGCTCCATAGCGAACGGGCCGCCACATGGTGGACGGCCCGTTCGAAAGTTTCAGCTGGTAGTTGCTTGGATCAGTTGCTGGACGGCTCGGTAGCGTGACCAATATTGACATCTTTTTGTGTCAGCAGTGATATCACAACCAGGGCAAGAAAAGCCAGGGGGATGGAGATCAGCGCCGGACTGTTGAACTGAATCGGCGCATCAGCCGGCAGCTTACCGTAGCGCAACCACATGTCGGGGGACAGCAGGATCAGCCCGAGGGAGCTGAACAGTCCAACAGTGATCGATGCAGCAACTCCTCTAGCTGTTGTCTTGCTCCAGAACAGCAACATCAGGATGGCCGGCAGGTTAGCTGATGCTGCTACTGCAAAGGCCCAGCCGACGAGGAAAGAGACGTTCATTCCTTCGAACACAATTCCCAGATAGATAGCGATAGCTCCGACGACAATCGCCGAAATCTTTCCGGCACGGACCTTGACCCGGTCGTTCATTTTCAGACCAAGGAAGTTATCCAAAAGGTCATGGGCAATGGCACCGGATGAAGCGACAATCAGGCCGGATACGGTACCAAGCACTGTGGCAAAAGCCAGGGAAGAAATGATGGCAAAGAGAAAGACACCAAACGACAGCGCCAGCAAGGGCGCCGACATATTATTGTCCATCAGGTTGATAACACCATTGGTCATGGCACCCATACCCATAAAGAGGGTCAACAGGTAAAAGAAGCCGATGCCGGCGATAGCAACAATGGTGGATTTGCGTGCTGCCGCCTGGCTCGGAACTGTGTAGTAGCGGATCAAAATATGCGGTAGCGCTGCGGTACCACAGAAGAGGGCCAGCATCAATGAAATGAAGTTAAACTTTTCCATTGGCGTCGAGTTGTCAACCTTGAAGCGCAGTCCCGGACGCAGAATCTGCGAGCCTGGTGTCGGTTTCTGATAGTAGATGGTGGTGATGCCATAGGCATCAGGAACATATTTGGTGCCCCACAGGACGATGGTTGATTCGGTCAATGTTGACAGGAAGGAAAAAGGACCAAGAGGGCCGGTAGCTGTAACTTCTTCACCACCTACACGTAGCTCCTTGATGTGGCCAATCGGGAAAAAATGACCTTCTTCTGCAGGGGAGCCATTGTAGAGTCGGGTACCGTCATTCAGGCGCGTCGTATAGAGGGTCTCTTCGAGGCGGTAACCGTTGTCGCTGGCATGGAGCTGCCAAATAGTTTCGCGGCCGTTTCTTTCCAGTTTGACAAAGCCTTCTTTGCCAAAATTGGAGTCAAGGCCGGCAATAACCCGGTAGCTGCTATCTTCAAGAACAAGAGCGCTGTCGGCATAAAGGGTTGTGAAGTCGTGGTAGGGTTTACCATCGTTTTCCGGGCTGGTTGAGAGGCCGCGGAACAGCACCATGACCACCAGGATCGTGGAAACGATGAGCAGCATGGCACCCTTAAAGAACTGCACATAGGTTGTCGAAGCCATACCGGCAGTCGCAACAATCAGGGTAACAACAACACCGACGATACAAACACCAACCCAGTGGGGTAGACCCATCAGTGGCTGAACCAGAACGCCGGCACCAACCATCTGCGGGATCAGGTAGAAAATCGACACCAGCAGGGTAGAAATAGCCGCCATCAGCTGGATCGACTTGGAGTTGAACTTTGCGTCGAGGGCGTCGGTGAAGGTGAATTTACCTAAGCGCTTCATCGGTTCGGCGACCAGAAACAGAGCAACAACCCAACCACCGAGGTAGCCGATGGAATACATCCAGCCGTCGTAACCGGAAGTGGCGATCATGCCGCAGATACCCAGGAAGGAAGCAGCTGAAAGATAGTCGCCGGCAAAGGCGATGCCGTTGGTCATCCAGTGGATGTTGCCGCCGGCAGCGTAGTAGCCCTCAGCAGAACTGGTACGCCGAGCCAGATAAAAAGATAATCCTAGAACAAAGAGAACAAAAAAGATAAACAGGCCAATGGCCAGTGGTGATTGTGTATAAATCATGGCTTGACTCTCCCCTAGCTGTTATAGCGCTTTTCTGCCTGGGTGCAGAAGTGGTTGTAGATAATGGCCATAATAAATGCGAGAATAATCAGGGAGAAACCCCAGACAACCGCTGCCGTCTGTCCAAAAACAATGGCTTCCATGCTCTTTGGATAGTAGACATTGAGCAGGACAAATAAAGCGTAAAAGAAAGTGTAGCCCAAAAACATTTTGACACCGAGGCTGGTTTTAAAGCCCGCTGCATCGTCTTTGCCGAGTTTGACGGCTGGTCCGTGTCCCATGAAAAATCTCCTCTCATTTAGATAAAAGCGTGGATGGCTTAACCACGGTGCAAAGGATCGTCTCGGGCAAGCAAGTACAGTTGTCCAGAAACCCTATTTGATTGAAATTTAACGGTTGTGTTTCAGTGGGTTAAAAAATGCGAAATAATGGGCTAGCAGTGTGGCGACATAATACGTTGTTATATAATAGTGTCAACAGAAAAAATTGGCAAAACCAGCGTTTTGTCTATCAAAATACCGTTTTGCTTCAACAGTTTTGTGGCGTTGATTGGAACCTCCTGGGGGAGTGGAAAAATCAGCAGCAGTGCTGGATTGGTTTCCGTGGGAGAGATGTCGGTGGTAACTACGGATAGTAGTTTGATGCAAGGGGTGGAGTCGGAGACAGGGTCTGTTGTAATTTTATAATTGCTCGGGGGAAAAGCAAACGACTTCGTCTATTGTCGGCTGATCGCAGAGCAACATAATCAGACGATCAATGCCGAAAGCAATTCCTGCAGCGTTTGAGAGGGTTTCCAACTCGTCAAGATATTTTTCTGGTAGCGGGCAAGGCGTTTTGCCGGACTGTCGACGTTGTTTTTCTTCCATTTCAAAGCGCCGGCGCTGCTCAATCGGGTCAGTTAACTCAGAAAAACCGTTGGCCAGTTCAAGCCCGGCAATATAGAGTTCAACCCGCTCGACGCAGCCGGGATCGTTCGTTTTCGGACGTGCCAGGGAGCCTTGCAGTGTCGGGTAGTCGATAAGAAACAGTGGTTTATTCTGTGCAAGTTCCGGCTCGATTTCAGTGCTGATCAGTTCCGAAAAAAAATTTGCGTCGGGAACTTGTGATAATGAAGTAGAACTGTGTTGCAAAAAGGCCTGCGCGACGGTCAGGCGTGGCCACGGCGTAGTGAGATCAATGTCTTGACCCCGCCAGCACAAAGTCTGTTTTCCAACCAGATGTGCGAGCAGCTCTTCGCAATCAACCATCAACTGTTGATAGTCACAATCGCGCCGGTACCATTCGAGCATGGTGTATTCCGGCAGATGGTGTGGGCCACGTTCTTCGGCGCGCCAGCAACGACAGATCTGAAAGATGTTGTCGTAGCCGGCAGCCAGCAGGCGCTTCATACAGAGTTCCGGCGATGTTTGCAGGAACCAGCTACCACTCGGGATCGCGTCAATATTAAATTCCGGGGCATTGACGGGAATCCGGTGTGGGGTTTCGACCTCGATAAAACCCTGTTCAATAAAGAATGCCCGAATCTTGTGAAGAATTCGGGCTCTTTGTTCGATGGTTTTACGTTTGCGGGCCAATTGCCAGTTTGGTTCCACAATTATTCCTTGATGGCGTCGCAAAAACTCACCAACTGCCGCGTTGCTGCGTTTATTTCGCTGTTTCGACGTACGTAAGTACGCCTCATTGCTCAACAAACGCGCGCCATGCATTTGGCGCTTTTTGCTTAGCCGGCTAACCGGATACTTTTTGCGAAAGCATCACTCCTTGACGCGGGTAGCATAATCTCCGGTGCGGGTATCGATCTGGATCAGGGTGCCTTCTTCAACAAAAGAGGGAACCTGGAGGATGTAGCCGGTTTCCACGGTGGCCGGCTTGTTGTTGCCGGCGGCGGTATCTCCCTTGACCCAGGGGTCAGTTTGGATGACGCGCAGGTTGACGAAGTTCGGCAGGCTGATACCGATGCCGCGGTCGCCATGCATGAGGATTTCCACATCCATGTTATCGACAAGAAAGTACTTATCGTCGCCCAGGGTCTCTTCAATCAGGGTGATCTGTTCGTAGGATTTTTTGTCCATGAACACATAGCCGTTGTCATCCTGATAGAGATACTGCATTTCACGTTCTTCCAGGTGAGCAGGTTCAAACGACTCGCCGCTGCGGTAGGTGCGGTCAAAGAGGCTGCCGGTAATCATGTTGCGCAGCTTGCATTTATATAGGGCCTGTCCTTTGCCCGGCTTGGTGAAGTCATACTGGACGATGACATGCGGGTCACCGTCAATCATCAATTTCAACCCTTTTTTCAGATCGGAACAGCTATACATGGTCTGGCTCCTTCAGCTCTTTTTTTGAAGGGCGCATTTAAGCACAGTCAAACAACTGTTGTCATGAAAAAAGCGCAGGTCGGTTAACACTGTCCTATGATGTCTATTCGGAGGAGTTGTCATGCCTTTGTCCGTACCCGCCGGCGTTATTCAGCCGTTCATAGAGGGCAATTTGTTCAGGTATCGACAAGCGTGGTGGCGTGGTAGGTTTCAGGCACAATTGGCAGCGTTCGTTATTGCACCATTGACACTGGCTGCAGTCCTGACAGGGATGTTTTTTTATGGTTTTACTCATGTTGACCATTTTACTGCGAAGCTTTAATAGGGGGCAAGGGCGCGAATGGCCAATGGTTGCTTATTGCGCTGGCGATAGAGATAACCGGCCTCGAGAACTTCTGCGCCGAGCAGTAGTAGAATGGCAAGCATGATGCCGGGGATGGGAGGTGGCCAGGTGACCAGCGGCCACCACAACAGCAGCAGAAAGCCACTCTTCAAAAGAGTGGAGCGTCCCAGTTGACGGGTTTGTTCCGCTCCGGAAAACCAGCCACGCAGCAGATTACTGGCAGCATACATGAAAGGAAACAGGGCACAGGCCGCGAATGCCAGGCGCAGATAGTTCCGCAGATCGGTTTCAATTCCGAGCAATTGACCAAGAATCAATTGATGAAGAGGCCCTGCGGCAAGAAGAATAATCCCCCCCATACCGGCAGATAGGCTGCAACTGAAATAGACCAGGGTGCGGTAATCATTTACCGATTTAACCAGGGTCATGTAGGTCTGTTGCAGGTTGCGCATCGGGCCGGCCAGCAGAAACAGAAATCCGCGGATGATACCAAAGGCGGCAAGGGCCAGGGCACCATCGTGCAGGCGACCGACAATGGCGCTGATCAGCAGGGGGATGGTCTGTTGCAGGCACGATGAGTAGGCCAGAGGGAAAGCATAACGCAGGATATCGGCAGTACTTTTTTCACCACCATCGCGCAACAGGGGTGGCCTGATCTTCCAGGCAATCCACGAGATCACCAGGGTTTCGGTAATAACACAACTGACCAGGGCAAAGGCGCCGAGTTGGGCGCCATCAAACCAGAAGCGACCGATCAGTAGAAAAAGAAACAATCCGCCAACCCGGACCCCCGTTGCCAACGAGACCAGGCCGGTGCGCCGTGCGCGGATCAACATGCCCTGACTGAAACCACGCATGCCGGTGAAAAAAGGCAGCAGTGTCATGATCATCAAGGCTTTTTGCGCTTCCACAGCAACGTCGGCAGGAGTGCCGAGCAGGGTGATGAGCACCAGATCTCCCAGAGGAGTGAAAGCGATCAGCCCGAGCATCAGGGTGACATACAGCGCTACCAGCACGATAAATAGCAGTACTCCCTTTAACGAATTACGCCCACGCACCATGGCAATGGTGACGGTATGGTTCTGGTAGGATGGTGAAGAAATAAACAAATGGACAATCATGGCAACAGAGATGCCGGCCAGGGCTGTTACATAGTTGTCCATGCGCGCCAGAGCGCCGTTGATAATGGTGTGGGAAATGCTCATCAACTGCACGTTGAGCAACAGCGGAAAGAAAAACCAGGCAATTTCACGATAACTCAAACCAGGAGCGGTCAATGATTTTTCCCCGGCAACAAGGCCAGCAGTTCCCCGGCATTGGTGACCTGGTAGTCAGGGATGCAATCGCCGCAGTGTCCGAACCCGTAGGCACAGAAACAGGTAGCGATGCCGGCATTCTGAGCGGCAAGGAGGTCGGTATGGTGATCGCCGATCATCAGCGCCTGTTGCGGTGGGCCACCAAGTTGATCGAGGGCCTGTTGAAGTGGATAGGGGTGAGGTTTTTTATGGGGAAAAGAGTCACCGCCAATGACTGCGCTAAAAAAGCGTGAGAGATTAAGTCCCTCGAGAATCTTGCGGGTATAAAGAATCGGCTTGTTGGTAATCAGCGCCATGTGCCGCGGGTCGTGACGCATCAACAGCTCTTCGATGCCGGGGTAGCAGCGGGTGTGATCGAGCAGATGCTCGCCATAAAATTCAAGAAAGCGTTGTAAATGGCGGTGTTCGTAGAGGTCAGCACCGAGGGCACGTTTGACCAGCAGGGTCGCCCCATCGCCAACCATTTGGGTCACCTGGGCGGCGGACAAAGGTTCCAGTTCCAGCTCATGGCGCAACAGATTAAGCGCGGTCAGCAGATCGGGAAGAGAGTTAATCAGGGTGCCATCGAGATCAAATAACAAAAATTGCGGTTGAGAGTCAGGTAGCAAGTTAATCACGCTCTCCAAAAATGGCCGTGCCAACCCGCACCAGGGTTGCTCCCTCTTCGATCGCCACCTCAAAATCGCCGCTCATCCCCATGGATAATTCCTTCATGATGACACCGGGGATCTGCTCGACTTCAATATGTGCTGCAAGTTCACGTAGTTGTCGGAAATACGGGCGCACCTGTTCCGGGTCATCAGCATAAGGGGGAAGGCACATCAGGCCGCGAATCGAAAGGTGCGGCAAGGCTGCAATTTTTCTGGTCAGCTCCGGTAATTCAGCGCTGGCACAGCCGGCCTTGCTGTTTTCGTCACCGACATTGACCTGCAGGAGGATCGGCGCAACGGCGTTGATTTTTCCCCATTGCCGGTTGATTTCTTGGGCCAGGGAGAGACGATCCACCGAGTGAATCAGTGTGACCTTGCCGCACAGATATTTCACCTTGTTGCTCTGCAGCGCGCCGATAAAGTGCCATTCAACCGGACTTTTAACAGTAGTTTCTTTGTCCCGGAATTCCTGCACGTAGCTTTCGCCAAAGAGCTGCTGACCGGCAGCAAAAGCTTCATCAATCAGTTCTGCCGGTTTGACCTTGGAAACGGCAACCAGACGGACATGGTTGGGGTTGCGCCCACTGATGGCGCAAGCATCAGCGATGCGGGAGCGAATCTGATCGAGGTTATCACGGATAGATGTCATGGCTGGTCTCCGGAAAATAAGAGAGTCGTCTTTTTGCCGGCTGCCTTAGATTACCAGGGGGACGCCCAGCTCCTTCAATGCCAGGGTCAGGCGGCAAAGTGGCAGGCCGACAACATTGGTGTAACTGCCTTCGATACCACTGACAAAGCAGGCACCGATTCCCTGAATGGCATAGGCACCGGCTTTGTCAGCCGGTTCCCCAGTGGCAATGTAACGCGCGATTTCTTCCTCTGTCAATTGCCGAAAGTGGACTCTGGTGGTGACGGCTTCACTGCGTTGGGTTTGTTGTCGGCGATCGATGATGGCATAGCCGCTGACGACCAGGTGGCTGGTACCGGAGAGCTGACGCAGCATGGTGGTCGCGTCCTGAGCGCTGGAGGGTTTACCAAGGATCTGCTTGTTAGAGACGACGACGGTATCGCTGCCGATGACCCAGCGGGCACTGATGTCAGAGCGTCGGGCAATGTTGCAGGCCTTGTCCAGGCTCAAGCGGATCACCAGGTCGTCCGGAGTTTCATCGGGCAGGATGGTCTCTTCGACGCTGCTTGGCATCACGCTGAATTTCAGGCCGATCTGTTCCAGCAGTTCTTTGCGCCGTGGGGAAGCGGAGGCGAGGATCAGCGTTTCATCCATTGTCACTCTCTACCACGGCAGATTGTAGCGTCAGGATCTGTTGCCACCAGGTGGGTAGCACCGCAAGGGCTCGTTCCGCCAAGGCCAGGCGGCGCTCAGTGCGCTTTTTTCGCCCACCCTCCAGCGCTGGGAAAAGACCGTAATTGACATTCATTGGCTGGAAATTTTCCGGGTCGGCGTTCACCAGATGGCCCAGCAGAGCGCCGAAGGCGGTTTCAGCCGGGGGCATGGGAGGGCGGTTGCCACGCAGATGACAAGCGGCAAACAGACCCGCGAGAAAGCCGCAGGCGGCGGACTCAACGTACCCCTCAACACCGGTAATCTGCCCGGCCGCATAGAGATGTGGGGCGCGCTGAAACTGCAGGGTCTGGTTCAGGCAGGTCGGGGCATTGATGAAGGTGTTGCGATGCATGCTCCCCAGCCGCGCAAAGCGCGCTTGTTCCAACCCGGGGATCATGGCAAAAATGCGTTTCTGTTCCGGATAGGTCAAGCGTGTCTGAAAGCCAACCATGTTGTACAGGGTGGCGTGACGGTTGTCCTGGCGCAACTGAATGACGGCATAGGGCGGGCGCCCAGTGCGTGGGTCGGGCAAGCCAACCGGTTTCATTGGACCAAAACAAAGGGTTTGCTGCCCCCGCGCTGCCATCTCTTCAATCGGCATGCACCCCTCAAAATGGATCAGCTTTTCGAACTCACGTCCGGCAACCTTGTCGGCAGTGAGCAGTGCAGCAACAAAACTGTCGTAGTCCTCTTTACTCAAGGGACAGTTAAGGTAGTCGTCACTACCGTGCCCGTAACGCGATGCGCGCCAGGCAACGCTGGTATCGATAGAATCAGCCTCGATGATCGGTGCGATGGCATCGTAGAAGTAGAGATGCTCGTTGCCGGTCAGTTCAGCCAATGCCTGTGATAAACGCTCTGAGGTCAGGGGGCCGCTGGCCAGGATGGTTGCCCCTTGCGTTGGTAGTTCGGTTACTTCGGTTCTCGTCAGCTCAATCAGCGGATGGGAACTGATCTTTTCAGTGATATAGCGCGAAAAGGCATCGCGGTCGACGGCCAGGGCTCCCCCTGCGGGCACGGACGTCGCGTCAGCGGCGGCAAGGATCAGGGAGCCACAGCGGCGCATTTCTTCTTTTAAACAGCCGACGGCATTGTTCATGCCACTGCCGCGCAGACTGTTGGAACAGACCAGTTCGGCCAGGTCGGCACTTTCGTGGGCAGCAGAAAAGTTGAGTGGTTTCATTTCGAGCAGCACAACGCGAATACCCAGCGCAGCGGCTTGCCAGGCGGCTTCACAGCCGGCAAGGCCGGCGCCGATAATGGTAATGTTCATCTGTTTTGTCCAGACAGCCGTTATTCTGTGGTTTTTTTGGCGCTGGCAGGCTTTTTAGCAGGCGCTTTTTTCGTCGGTGCCTTTTTCGTTGCAGTCTTTGGCGCTGTCGTCTTTTTTTCCGCTGGGGTTATCACCTTCTCCCAGCCGCATTCAGGTTGTGGACAACGCTGGACGGTGCCGAAGCGCTTGGTGGTTTTGATCTCGGTAAGGGGCCAGGCGCATTTGGGGCAGGGTTCGTTTGTTGGCGGATTCCATAAGGCGTATTTGCATTTGGGGTAGCGATTGCAGGAATAAAATATTTTGCCGTAGCGGCTTTTTTTCTCCATCATTTCGCCGTCAGCGCAAGTTGGGCAAGCGATCCCCAAGGATTTGGGTTTTTCCAGAGGCTGAATATTCTTACATGCAGGATAGCTGCTGCACGCCAGAAACTTGCCAAAACGCCCTGACTTGATGAGCATCTGACTGCCACACTTGTCACATTTTTCGTCGGAAAAAACCGGTTCATCCATCTCTTCTGCCTGCCCGGCAAGGGGCTCGGTGTGGCGACAGTCGGGAAAACCCGAACAAGCCAGAAAGCGTCCTGCGCGCCCCAGTTTGATCACCAGTTCCTTGCTACACTCGGGGCAGATTTTATCGGTTTTTTCAGTGGTGACATCGGCCTTACTGACCTCTTTTTCCTTGCGCTTGAGAAGCTCAATAAAGGGTTCCCAGAATTGACGGATGGCCGGAATCCAGGTTTTTTCACCACGTGATATGGCGTCCAGTTCTTCTTCCAGGGCAGCGGTAAAGTCATAGTCGACATACTGAGTGAAGTGCTCGGTCAGCAGTCTGGTTACCACCCGACCGGTGTCCTCAGGAAAAAAGGTGCGCTTTTCAAGGCGCACGTATTTGCGCGTCACCAGGGTGTTCATGATACTGGCGTAGGTGGAGGGGCGGCCGATGCCGTATTCTTCGAGATTTTTGACCAGGCTGGCTTCGGTAAAGCGTGGCGGTGGCTGGGTAAAATGCTGCTGGGCAAGCAGTTGTTCTTTGTGCAATTCTTCTCCCACGCTCAAGGGTGGCAGCAATCCTTCCTGTTGTTCATCATCCTGGTGATCGGTTCCTTCAATATAGAGGGTCATAAAGCCGGGAAAACGGATCACCTGACCGGTGGCACGAAAGCTGTAGCTGTCGCCGGCATTGATATCAACGGTGGTAGCATCAAAAATCGCCTGTGCCATCTGTGAAGCGACGGTACGCTTCCAGATCAGCTCATACAGGCGCAGCTGATCGGAATTAAGAAAAGGCTTGAGGGTTGCCGGTGTGCGCATCAGGCTGGTGGGGCGGACCGCTTCGTGGGCCTCCTGGGCATTTTTGCTTTTGTTGCGGAAAACCCGGGGTTTTACCAGAGCATATACGGCGCCATATTGTTGCTGAATCAGCAAACGCGCTTCGCTGGTCGCTGTCTCGGACAGGGCGACCGAATCGGTTCGCATGTAGGTGATGAGACCGTGGGTGCCGTCATTGACGGTAATCCCCTCGTAAAGTTTCTGCGCGACACTCATGGTTTTACGTGCAGAAAAGCCGAGCTTGCGACTGGCTTCCTGTTGCAGGGTACTGGTAGTGAAGGGGGGCGCAGGGTTGCGTTTGCGCTCCTTTTGCTCCAGCGTGTCAACCACAAAGCGCACCTGCTCAAGCGCACTGAGAATGGCGTCGGTCTGCTGTTTGCCGGCGAGGGAAAATTTGTCGAGTTTCTTGCCGTTGTGGGCGTGGAGTTTGGCGTTAAACGTAGTTTTTTGCGCATTGGCAAGGGTTGCCTCAATGCTCCAGTACTCACGGGACTCAAAGGCTTCAATTTCATCTTCACGTTCACAGATCAGGCGCAAAGCGACAGACTGCACGCGGCCGGCAGAGAGCCCGTAACGGATCTTTTTCCACAAAAAGGGCGACAAATTAAAGCCGACCAGATAGTCGAGAATCGAGCGTGCCTGCTGGGCATCGACCATGTTGCGTGAAATGGTGCGTGGTGCGGCCATTGCCTCGGTGATGGCGGATTGGGTGATCTCGTTAAATGTTACGCGCCTGACTACTGGGTTTTTGCCGTTTTCATCAATACCGAGGGCTTCGAGTAAATGCCAGGCGATGGCTTCCCCCTCACGGTCAAGGTCAGTCGCGAGGATCAGTTCAGAGCTTTTGGCCACTTCTCTTTTCAGCGCAGTGATATGTTTATTACTCTCAGGTAGAATCTGGTACTTGGGTTTGAAATTGTCCTCAGTATCTACCGATCCCTGTTTGCTGGGCAGGGCGCGGACGTGCCCATAGGAGGCAAGAACCTTATAGCCTTTGCCGAGAAATTTTTCGATGGTTTTAGCTTTAGCCGGTGATTCGACAATGACCAGTGATTGAGCCATTTATGTCCTCTATGGGTTACCGCCAGCGGCAGAGTCAGGGATGAAAGAAAAAAGGGTTGCAGCTATAGCGCAACCCTTTGAAACCTAGTGGTAGCTACGCTCCCAGTTCCTCTCGAGCAGACCACCGATTTCTCGTGACCAGATGTCGTCGGCGCGTAGCAGTAGGGTGATGCCGGTGATCAGTTTGATTTCCTGCTCCGTAACAGGATTCACAGCGGTGCGGATCGCCCGTTCAATAATTTCTTCCTGCACCGGGTCGGGGAGCAGACCCATTGCCCTGACACGGATCAGAAATCCCCGGGCAGCCAGGGAGAGCAACTGTTGTTCGCGGTCGCTGAAAATCCGGTAACTCGGGGCATTTAGTACTTTGAAGGCGGGTTCCGGAGAATCCGTAGAATTGAACGCGGCCGATTCCATCCATTGAAAAGCAGCGTTGATTTCGTCCGCACCATAGCCGGCAGATATCAGTTCGGTGACCAGTTCTTTTTCGCAGACGGGGGTGTCTTCTGTTCCCATGACATAGTGGGCGATCAGATTGACAATCGCCAGGACGCGCTCACTCAAAAGACCTCCAAGTGGTTAAGCACGGAACGGTTAAAACGCAGACAGGGAGCCACGGATGTAGTGGCCTCCGGGAAGCTGTTTTGCCACGCCCCGGAGCTCCAAGTCGAGTAAAATAGCGGAAAGGTGCATGGGAGTCAAGGCGCATTTCCGCGCGATTTCGTCGTGATGAAGAGGATTCTCACCGAGCAACTGATAGACTGCCAGGTTTGGCGGATCCAGATTGAGCGGCGGTTGAGCCGCTGAAGGTGGCGGCAACGACGGACGGTTAGGTTTGCGCGCAGTAAGCCGCTCCGGCCAGAGGGCCTGAAGAATATCGTTACTGTCGGTAACCAGGTGGGCACCGTCCTTGAGCAGCTGATGGGGGCCCTGACTGTTGGGGTGATGGATCGCACCGGGGGTGGCAAAGAGTTCGCGCCCCTGTTCCAGCGCAAAGTCAGCGGTGATCAGCGAACCACTGCCGGCGGCGGCTTCCACAATCAGCACCCCGCGCGCCAAACCGCTGATAATGCGGTTGCGGCCGGGGAAATGTCTGGCGATCGGGCCGGTACCGGGCGGGTGCTCACTGATGACCGCACCCTGCTCGATGATCTGATGATAGAGGCGGGTATTTTCTTGCGGGTAGATGCGGTCGACACCGCAACCGAGAACCGCAATGGTTGTGCCCTGAACGTCCACGGCACCTTGATGGGCGGCACTGTCGACGCCCCGGGCCATGCCGCTGGCAATGCAGATACCTTGGGTGGCCAGTTTGCCGGCCAGGTCCCGTGCCAATTTGAGACCGCCAGCTGTGGCTTTGCGCGAGCCGACAATAGCAAAAGTGTCCCTTGTGGGCAGGGTGCCACGGAGATAGAGTAGCGCCGGAGGGTCGTAGATGGTTTTCAGCAAGGGCGGATAATCGTCGTCCCAATAGCTGATCATCCGAATGCCCTGAGAGGCGATTTTTCGTTGCATGGCGCGAAAGGCTGCTGCTGTTGGGCTGAGCAGTGTGGTGTGCAGATCAGTAGAAATGCCTGCTTGCTGCCAGGCGCGGCTAGAGGCGTTTGCTGCTGTGCTGAAACAGCCAAAATGGCGATAGAGCTTGAACAGGGTGGCGCGCCCAATGCCCGGATTCATGTGTAGTCGCAGTAAGTCCAACTGAGTCTGTCTCATCTGTCCCCCTCCAGCGCTGATGAGAATGTTGATCTCTGGTGTACGTAAGATGAAAAAAAGAGGATTGAAAAAATTCAATCCTCTTTGATGATGGTTTTCTGGTTGCCAGGGCGATTAGTCGGTCACGACCGTGATGCTGTTGCCGATCGCGGCTGAGTCCACACTCTTGATGACCAGCGCCGTTGACGTGGCATCGCGGGTCTCCGTTACAATGGCGGCACCAACAACCTCCTCGGGCAGATCCAGATTGCCGGCATTTTTAAGGGCTTCATCGGTGAGTTGACGCGGGCGGGAGATATACAGCAGGTTACCGACCGCCAGATCGTTATTGCGCCCAAGATCGACAAAGATGATGTCACCGGTTGAGATAGTTCCCTTTTCTTCGTGGGTGGCAACAATGTAGCCGGTGTCCAGAGTTGTGCCACGCTGCAGCGCGATGTCGCGCCGGGGTGGATCGTAGTAAAACAGCTCTGCCCCGCGGGTGATTTCACGAAACGCCCGGTCAATCCGGCCGACAACGGTGTTACCTCTGACTTCATCAACTGTCACTGAACCAAGATTGTACATCATGGTACCAAGACGTTGTTTTTTGTTCTTGGGGTGAACCACGGCGTTACCGCGCTGGTAGAGTCCGAACGAATCTCCCACGCGGGCGACGCTGCCGGCATCCATAGCAACAAAAATCATGTCGGCTTCGGTCAGCAGAACCCGATTGTCGGTTGCATCAACGAGGCGCCCCTGGGACTGCTCATCAGTCAGGATGAAGCCATTGCCGCGGGTTGCAACAATCATTGAAAAGGCTTCATCTGTCGGTTTTGCTGTCGGGACTTCGGCAGTAGTTCGAGTATCTGCCTGGGCGTACGCGGGGATGATTTCGAGTCGCCCATCAAGAATGCGAATCTGCTGTCCCGGAAAAATCAGATGTGGGTTGGTGATAAGTTCCGGGTTGTCAGCCCAGATGTTGGGCCAGTAGAAAGGGTCCTCAATGAAGCGCTGGGACAGATCCCAGAGGGTGTCCCCTTTTTTGATGGTGTAGATTTCGCCGCGCTGGGCAAATGCCGAGGTGGCGACCACAGAAAAAGTCAGTAACAGAATCAGGGTGAATAATCTGCAGGTGATTGTCCGTGTCATCGGTTCCCTCGCTGCCGGGAGGTCAGGTCGCTGTCGGTTTGCGACGCATCATTCCGGATCAGTAGTTGCGCTTCAGGGCTATTGGGATAGTTGATGCGCAACTGGTCAACAATATCGTCGGCCTGGTGGTTGAGCCCCTGCTGGCGGTAGATAGCTGCCAGTTGCATCAGTGCTGCCGGAGCTTTGAATTGAGCCCTGGGGTCGGTAATAATCTGCCGCAGCGTTGTTGTCGCCAGATCATTTTTGCCCTGGGTTGACTGCGCTTGTGCCAGCCAGTAGAGGGCGTTGGCTGAATGCTGATGGTCGGGAAATTCCCGCAAGAAAAGTTCAAACCCACGTTCAGCGCTGTCGGGACGTCCGCTGGCAAGGTGCGAAAAAGCATCAAGATAGGCATTGACTGCCGGGTTGATTTCGATCTGTGTCGTTGTGCGCGGCAGAGGAGTGGAGTCGTCCGCGGGTGGTGTTGCCGCAAAAATGAGCGCTTTGACGGGGTCTGGTTCGCTCAACGTTATTTCCTCAATGCCTATCACCTGCTGCAAAAGAACCATCTGACGGGTCAGCAGTTGCAGTTGTTCTGATTGTTGTTGCTGCTGTTGGCGAATCTGCTGGAGCTGTTCGCTTAAGGCGACAGAAGGCGCCCCGGTGGGTGTCGGGGCACAGGAGCTCAGTAGCGCTACCGGCAGGATCAGGGCGGTTGAGCGCAACAGATGACGGACCAGCGAAAAACTCATGAAACCAGACTTCTCCATAAACACATAATGTTAATAGGGAATGAATACTAATTTGTAAAAATTATAGGCTTAAGGGCAGGTTGTCAAGCTGGAAAAATGAGAGGCTTCCAAAAATTCAGCTGCGACCGGGGTTCGGGACCGTTGCGATTGACCGGGAAAGTGGCTGCATCACAGGTGATTTTTGGTGATGGTTGAGGGTTGTGGACTGAAATACTGGTGCCAGCGGACGGATGTTGTCAGAGAATATCCTGTTTCAGGCGCATAAACTCCTCCTTGGTGATCAGCCCCTGTTCGAACATCCGGTTGAGTTCGGTCAGTTCAGCAATCTGGTGAGATGAAGGGGAGGGGAGTTGCTTGATATCACCGTTGGGGCTGACATCGATCATACGTGGTTGCTGATGGTGATTGTCCTGGTGGCCGACGCGCAGGGTCGCCATCCCCCCCAGCAGGCTGATTTCGACACTGCGGTTTTGAAAGTTCGGGTCGTTCAGGATGTCGCGCAAGCGGCGTTTGCCGGCCTTGGCGCGGCGGTAAAAAAAATAACAGGATGCACCGATCAGCAGCAGTCCGACCGCCAGAAGCCACCAGCGCAGATCGTAGATTCCTTTAAATAAAATAACGGAACTGATCAGGCCAACGATCAGTACAACATGAAATAGTAGAATCAGGGCGATGACCACCACACTACTGAACATCGACCGGTTCGGTTCCTCTTTGCTCTGCATGTTGAAAGCCTAACAATAATCCCTGACGAGCTAGATGATCAATCTAACGCTGCGTAAGAAGTGGATTGTGTGCTATGATCAGGTTTCACCGTGGCGCTGCTTGTCGGTGTGCCGACGCTGAATTTTCATCCTAACCTTTCCTTGATGATGGGGGCAAGATATGGCAATTGCCTTTCCGCTGCAAATTTTTTTTGACGGCTCCTGCCGCGTCTGTAGTGCTGAAATGGAAAGCTACCGGCGCAAAAACCCCAACAATCGTCTTGAATTTATCGATATCAGTGACGATCTTTTCCGCTCAGACACCTATGGTAAGTCGCTGGGTGACTTTATGGCTGAACTGCATGTGCGCGATGCCAACGGCAACTTTACCACCGGCATCGACGCTTTTATTGCCATCTGGCAGTCTTTCCCCAGTGGTTCTGTCTGGCGACTGGCCGCGGCGACTTTCGGTTTGCCCGGAATTCATACCTTAAGTCGTGGTGGTTATCGGGTTTTTGCGCGCTATCGGCACCTGTTGCCGCGGCGCCGGCAGGACTGTGAAACCGACACCTGTTTGCTCAACCATGAGAAAACTAAACGCGCCAAAGAGGCGGATTAATGCCGGTGCTGCCGGTGCTGGGTATCGACATTGGTGGCAGTGGCATCAGGGCGGCACTTGTTGATGCCGATGAAGGCGCTGTTCTGACTGCACCCCTGGAGGTCGCAACGCCATACCCGGCAAGTCCACAGGCGGTCGCTGACGAAGTGGCAAAAATCGTGTCAACGCTGGAATGGCAGGGGCCTGTCGGCATCGGTTTTCCAGCGGTGATCCGTGCCGGGGTGGTCGCTACCGCCGCCAATATTGATACCAGCTGGATCGGTGTTGATGCGACGGAACTATTTGGCCGCGCCATCGCCGGCACGTGTGTGGTGCTGAACGATGCTGACGCCGCCGGCCTGGCGGAAATGCGTTTCGGCGCCGGAGCGGGTCATGATGAAACGGTACTGGTTTTGACTCTGGGTACGGGTATTGGTTCGGCCCTTTTTTATCGTCAGCAGTTGTTTCCTAATCTTGAGTTGGGGTCTTTGCCGTTAAGAGGCGGTTCAGCCGAGGAGTACGCAGCGGCATCGGTACGGACGCAGGAAAATCTCAGCTGGCAGGAGTGGGGCGGTCGCCTGAATCAGTTTTTCGGCCAGATTGAACGTTTGTTGTCACCGGATCTGATCATCATCGGTGGCGGCGTCAGTCAGCGCAGTGATCAGTTTTTTCCCTACCTGCGGACCCGGGCCCAGCTGGCGCCAGCGCGGTTGCTGAATCAGGCCGGGATTGTCGGTGCAGCCTGTCAAGCGGGAAAACTTGACCTTTGAGGTTTTCAATCGCTTTTAGCTATCGGTTCAACTAATATAAAACCCAATTCTGGTTTTTTCTTCTATTGATCGTGCTGGTCGGTTAGCGACTTGCAGATGTAAGGACCTATTTATGCCGATTCGTATCGCCTGCCACCATGTGACCCGTTATCTCTTTGATCAGCCGACCCAGATTTACCCTCACGTTTTGCGTTTGCGGCCGGCTCCTCACTGTCGCACACCGATCCGTGCCTATTCTCTCAAGGTTCTGCCGGAAGGGCATTTTATTAACTGGCAACAGGATGCCTTCGGCAATTATCTCGCCCGCCTGGTATTTCCTGAACCGAGTAAGGAACTGTCGATTGAGGTTGAGGTGGTCGCTGATATGATCGCCTATAATCCCTTCGATTTCTTTATCGAAGAGTATGCGGAAAAATATCCGTTCGAGTACACCCGTCAGGAGCGGACGGAGTTGATTCCTTACCTGCAGAAGATCAGTGCCGGGCCGCGGTTGTCGCGCTGGCTGGAAACAATCGATCGAAAACCGACAATCACCGTCGATTTCCTGGTTGAAGTTAACCGTCGCCTCAATCAGGACATTGCCTACTCGGTACGCATGGAGCCGGGAGTCCAGACCTGTGAAACCACCCTGCGCCTGGCCCTTGGGTCCTGTCGTGACACCGCCTGGCTACTGGTGCAGATTTTACGTCATCTGGGGCTGGCAGCGCGTTTTGTCAGTGGTTACCTGGTGCAATTAAGCGCTGATGAAAAATCTCTTGATGGACCTTCAGGACCGGAAGCTGATTTTACCGATCTTCATGCCTGGACCGAGGTTTATATCCCTGGTGCCGGTTGGGTCGGTCTTGATCCCACCTCCGGGTTGCTGGCCGGCGAGGGACATATCCCCCTGGCCTGCACCCCCCATCCGGCAAGTGCGGCGCCCCTGAGCGGCGCCACTGGCCCTTGTGAAGTCACTTTTGAATACAGCAATACCGTCCAGCGCCTGCATGAAGATCCGCGCGTGACCAAACCCTACAGTGACGATCAATGGCAATTGATTAACGCCCTGGGAGCAAAAGTAGAAGAAGATCTGGCGGCCGGCGATGTGCGTTTGACCATGGGCGGTGAGCCGACCTTTGTCTCCATCGATGATATGGAAAGCGACCAATGGAACACCCATGCCGATGGCGAACACAAGCGCAAGCTCGCCCACGACCTGGTGCTGCGCCTGCGTGACGCTTTTACCAGCGGTGGTCTGTTGCATTATGGCCAGGGCAAATGGTACCCCGGCGAGCCGTTGCCGCGCTGGGCGTATAACTGCTTCTGGCGCAAGGACAAACAGCCGATCTGGAACAACCCTGATTTGCTTGCCGATATCCGCAAACCGGGGACAGCGCCCCATGATGCGGTTCAGCGCTTCGCCGTGCGGGTTGCCGAGCGTATGGGTATCAAGGACCATTATCTTGTCCCCGGTTACGAAGATCCCCTCTACTGGCTCTGGAAAGAAGGCACAACGCCGATTAATCTCGACCCGGAAGTGGCCAATTTAAAAGACAGCATGGAGCGTCGCGCCCTGGCAAAGGTGTTGACCCACGGGCTTGATCAGCCGGTCGGCTACGCCTTGCCGCTACGTTGGGAACCCCTTGAGGAACGCTGGATCAGTGCTGACTGGGATTTTCGCCGCGAGCAGATGTACCTGATTCCCGGCGATTCGGCGATGGGTATGCGTCTGCCGCTGGATTCCCTGCCCTGGGTCGCGCCGGAAAAACGCCAGCCGTTCATGGAGCAAAGCCAGTTTGCGTCATTGCCGCCATTGGGACATTTCCCTCAGTCGTCCTGGCCGCAGGAGGCTCCCGGACAGGTTGTGGAAAGCGAAGAGCAGCTCAAGCTCGAAGAAATTCCCCATACCGCCATCTGTTTTGAAGTACGCGATGGTCGCCTGTATCTGTTTATGCCACCCCTGTCGGCTCTTGAGCAGTATCTTGATCTGATTGCCGTTATTGAAGCGACGGCGGCAGAACAGGAATTGCCGGTGGTGATCGAAGGCTACGAACCGCCGCGTGACTGGCGCATTGAACGGTTGAGTGTCACCCCCGACCCCGGCGTCATTGAGGTCAACATCCACCCCGCCAACAGCTGGCAGGAAATTGTTGAAAATACCACGCGCCTTTACGAAGAGGCACGTCAGTGTCGACTGGGGACGGAAAAGTTCATGCTTGACGGTCGTCATACCGGCACCGGCGGCGGCAACCATATTACCCTGGGTGGGTCTACCCCGGCAGACAGTCCCATGTTGCGGCGGCCGGATCTGCTGCGCAGTCTGATCACCTACTGGCAGCATCATCCGGGACTGTCCTATCTATTCTCCGGTATGTTTATGGGGCCGACCAGTCAGGCCCCGCGTATTGATGAAGCCAGGGACGATTCCCTCTACGAGTTGGAAATCGCTTTCGCCCAGATGCCGGAAGGCGAGGTAGCTGCGCCCTGGTTGGTTGACCGCTTGCTGCGTAACCTGCTGATCGATGTTACCGGGAATACCCACCGCGCCGAATTCTGTATTGACAAACTCTATTCGCCCGATGGGCCGGCCGGTCGCCTCGGCCTCCTCGAATTGCGCGCCTTTGAGATGCCGCCCCACGCGCGCATGAGCCTGGTGCAGAATCTCTTGCTGCGCACCCTGGTCGCCTGGTTCTGGCGCGAACCCTATGCCCATAAACTGGTGCGCTGGGGCACCTCGTTGCACGATCGCTTTTTACTGCCCTGGTTTGTTGCCCAGGACATCAAAGAGGTGATGGCCGATTTGAAGCGCGCCGGTTATCCGTTCCAGTTTGACTGGTTCGACCCTTTCTTTGAGTTCAGATTCCCCCGTTACGGCACGGTGCAGATCGATCATATCGAGATGGAACTGCGCTTCGCCATCGAACCCTGGCATGTGCTGGGTGAAGAAGTTACCAGTCAGGGAACATCGCGCTATGTTGATTCATCGGTCGAGCGACTTCAGTTGCACGTCACCGGGCTGACCGAAGAGCGCTATGTCGTGGTCTGTAACGGCAAGCGTTTGCCGTTGCGCAGCACCGGGCGCCGCGATGAATTTGTTGCCGGGGTAAGGTATCGCGCCTGGCAGCCACCTTCGGCGCTGCATCCGACGATCAAGCCCCATGCGCCGCTGGTATTTGATATTATCGATACCTGGAACGGCTGCTCCATCGGCGGTTGCTCCTATCATGTTTCCCACCCTGGTGGGCGCAGCTATGATGTCTTCCCCTTGAATCCCCTGATTGCCGAATCACGGCGTCGTTCCATGTTTACTGTCACCGAGCATACACCGGGACGACTGGCGCCCCACGCCGATTTCGGCAGCCTCGGACGCTTCTTCCCGAGCGGTTCGGTGCCGGGGCCAATGGCACCGCCGCCGATTAACATTGATGATGAATTTCCCTTGACTCTTGATCTGCGCCGTCACACTCAAGGTTGATGATAAACACGATGTAGTTATTCAGTTATAGCCCTCGGCGCAGGATCCCCGATTCGGAGCTGAATAGCTACAAGAATAGATACAACACAATAAAACAATACATATGTGGTGAGAATTAAATCTTGATAAGCGAACCGGAAACATCCATTTCAACAGCAACAGATGCCGATATCTATCGTGCTATTGTCAAAGCAGCGGGGACAGGGGGGTACCCCGAACATTGGCAGCGTTTACAGCAGAACCTCGAGAAAATGGGGCCACGTGTGCACACTCGTTTTCGCGAAGCCCAACGGCTGTTACGGGAAAACGGCGCTATTCACAATGTTTTTGAGCAGGGCAACAATACGCGCGCCTGGCAGTTTGACCCGCTGCCGTTGATTTTCAGTGTCGCCGAGTGGGCCCATCTCGATCAGGCGCTGATCCAGCGTGCCCAGCTGTTTAACCTGATTCTTCAGGATATTTACGGGCCGCGCAAGCTGATCGAAAACCGCCTGCTGCCACCGGAGCTGGTATTCCCCCACAGTGGTTTTCTCTACCCCTGTGCGGACCGCAGTTTTGTGCAACCACAGCAACTTAATCTGTATTCCGCAACCGTTGCTAAAGGTACCGACGGCAATTTCTGGGTCGTCGATGATCATGTCAGGCCACCCTTCGGTGCCGGTTACGCCATGGAAACCAGAGTGATCATGACGCGGAGTTTTCCGCAGTTGTTTGAGGGCTTAAGGGTGCATAGTCTGGCGCAGTTTTTTCGTGCTGTACGCCAGTGTTTTAATCAGTTGGCACGACACAATCAGGAGGACCCGCGGATTGTCGTGTTGACCACAGGACCAGTCGACCCCGATTATTTTGAGCATGCCTACCTTGCTTCTTATCTCGGCTATCCGCTGGTGCAGGGTGGTGATCTGGTGGTTCGCGACAGCTGTGTCTGGCTGAAATCGGTCGATGGTCTGCGTCAGGTTGATGTGATTTTTTCGCGTCTGGCTGATGACGACTGCGACCCCCTGGAGCTGCGCAGTCATACCGGCGGTGGCGTCCCTGGCTTGCTGCAGGCAGTGCGGCGCGGAAATGTGGCGATGATTAATCCGATTGGTAGCAGTGTGCTGGCCAATCCGGCCCTGATGGCTTTTCTGCCGGGGATCTGCCGTTATTTTCTTGGCACCGACCTGAATATGCCGTCGATTGCCACCTGGTGGTGCGGTCAACCGCGCGAGTGCAAATATGTGCTGGAGAATCTGGATCGTTTGATTATCAAGCCGATTCAGCCCTTGTCTAATCTGCCGCAGACAACTCCGGGACAGATGACGAGTGCAGAGCGGCAGCGCTGGGGTGAACTGATTAGCGCTAACCCGCGCCTCTTTGTTGGTCAGGAGCAGGTAGATTACGTTGCTTTCCCGGCTTATGAGAAAAAGACATTGACGACCCGACAGAGTCTGGTCAGCTTATATCTTACAGCGCACAACGATAGTTACCTGGTGATGCAGGGAGGGTTGAGTCGGGTTGCCGCTGCCGGCGATAATCTGCTCGTTTCCGGACAGCGGGCCGGCAGTATCAAGGATACCTGGGTGTTGACGCTGGAGCCTCATCAGCAGGTCAATCTGTGGCTGCGGTCAGCCGCTGATGTAGCTCTTGCGCCGCGTTTTGTTTCACTACCGAGCCGTGCTGCAGAGAATCTGTTCTGGGCCGGGCGCTACGCTGAGCGCACCGAGCAGACGGCGCGCCTGCTGCGCTCTGTTCTGGTCAAGCTGCGCGAGGTCAAGGAATTCAATGACCCGGATGACCACCTCAGCCTCAACCACTTGCTCCAGGCGTTGACCCATGTCACCCTGACCTATCCCGGCTTTGTCGGCAAAGACGCGCAGCAGAAACTGGACGATCCGCGCGCGGAGTTGCTGTCGCTGATTCGCGATATTGATCGCCCTGGAAGTTTGCGCTCGTCGTTGCGCAGCCTCGGGCGTTCGGCTGCAGCTGTGCGCGATCTGCTTCCCGAAGATGCGTGGCGCATGGTGGATCAGATGCAATCATGGAATCCACGCGTCGGCAGGGCGTTGATCGGCAGCGGCCGCATGTACGATAGCGTTCAGCAGCTGGTGTTACAGCTGTCTGCCTTCAGTGGGCTGGCTTATGAAAACATGGCGCGGGAAACGGCCTGGCTGCTCCTTAATATCGGTCGCCGTCTCGAGCGGGCCCTCAATCTGATTGATCTGCTCAATGAGACCCTGGTGCCCTGTTACGATAGTGCGACTGAGGCACGGATTATGGAAACGGTGCTGGCAAGTTGCAACAGTCTGGTGGTCTTCCGCCGGCGTTATCGTTCTTTTATGCAGTTATCACCAATTCTCGAACTCTTGTTGCTGGATGAAAACTACCCGAGAGCCCTGGCCTGTCAGATGCGCCAGTTGAAAAAACATATCAGTGAATTACCCCAAGAAGCTAATGTGCCGACAGTGGGTCAGGACGAAGCGATTATCTCCACTGCCATGGAACAATTGCTGGCGACGGATCATAAAGCCCTGATCCGACAGATTTCTGATACTGGAACCTATCCGCTGCTGGAAGCGCTGCTGGCGGATCAGAAGCTGCGTCTGCAGCAGCTTTCGGACAGTCTGACCCAGCTTTATTTCAGTCCGACCCTGGCATTACAGCAGTTCGGTTCGCCGCTGCGGGAAATGGCCCTATGAAATACCGCATTCGCCATGTGACGCGTTATAACTACAGCGAAGCGGTGAATCTGTGCCGCAACGAAACCTGCTTGCTGGTGCGCGAGACCGAGCATCAACGCTGTCATAACAGCGTGCTGCAAATCAGCCCCGAGGCGACAGACATTCATGAGCGTAGCGACTTTTTCGGCAATCGCAGGACCCATTTTGCCATACAACAGCCTCATGACACTCTGACGGTGACGGCAGTTAGTGATGTGGAGGTTTTCCCGCGGGCGTACCTGCAGAAGCCGGAACAGTCGCACCCCTGGGAGGAGGTGGTCGAGATGTTACGTACCCAGCGCACCCCGGACATTGTCGCGGTGATGCCGTATCGTTATGCCTCACCGCTGGTGCCACTGTTGCCACCGCTGGCTGACTATGCCCGGCTGTCAATGACTCCCGGCCGTCCATTGCTGGCCGCCGCCATCGATCTGATGCAGCGGATTTATCGTGACTTTTCCTATGATCCGGCATCCACGACGATTGCGACGCCGCTGGCGGAAGTTCTCGAAAAACGGCGCGGCGTGTGCCAGGATTTTGCCCATGTTGCCATCGGTTGCTTGCGCTCCCTGGGGTTGGCGGGGCGTTATGTCAGTGGCTATATCGAAACCTTGCCGCCGCCTGGCCGGGAGCGGCTTATCGGTGCGGATGCGTCCCATGCCTGGTTTGCTGTTTATCTGCCCGGCAATGGCTGGTTTGATTTTGATCCGACCAATAATCACCAACCCCTGGAACAGCACATTACGGTTGCCTGGGGGCGGGATTTTTCCGACGTGTCACCGTTAAAGGGGATCGCTCTGGGGGGCGGCAAGCATCAGGTGGTGGTTTCCGTCGATGTTGCCCGTCAGCCCACCCCCCCCCTGTTGTTACAGCAACAGCAGCAACAGAGCTAAGCGGCATTGCCGCGCTATCTGCAACAACTGATTGAGGTGTACCATGTGCTTCTTGTCCCGTAAGCAAAGGAGGGCTCAATGAATTTTACTGGGTATGACACTGAAGGTTTTTATGATGAGCTGTTTGATGCTCAAGGAAAGCCGCGTCCGGGGGCCGATCTGTTGGTAGAGCGGATCAATTCGTTACCTGATTCTGAGTTGCAGCGCCGCCAGCAGGCTGCGGAAAAGGCGCTGCTGAATCTGGGAATCACCTTTAATGTTTACAGTGATGAAGATCAGACGGAAAAAATCTTTCCCTTTGATATTGTTCCGCGGATCATCCAGGCACAGGAATGGCAACAGCTTGAAATCGGTCTGAAACAGCGGATTCGTGCCCTGAATCTGTTTATTGACGATGTTTACCACGACCAGAAGATTCTCAAGGATGGTGTCGTGCCAATGGATCTGGTGCTTTCGGCTGAGGGTTTTCGCAAACCCTGTGTTGGTCTGAATCCCCCCTGCGGCGTCTGGTGCCATGTCACCGGAACCGACCTGGTGCGCGGCGGCGACGGCGAATATTATGTCCTGGAAGACAACCTTCGCTGTCCCTCCGGCGTTTCTTATGTGCTGGAAAATCGTCAGATCATGAAGCGCACCTTCCCGCTGGTGTTCGATGCCTGCAGTATCCAGCCGGTGACTGATTATCCGATTCGCCTGCTCGATATGCTGCAGGAAATGGCACCGTCCGGGGTGCGTTCACCGGTGTGTGTGGTCTGGACTCCGGGCATTTATAACTCTGCCTATTTCGAGCACAGTTTTCTGGCCCAGCAGATGGGCGTGCAACTGGTGGAAGGAAGCGATCTGGTTGTCCACCGCGGCGAAGTGATGATGCGTACCACCAAAGGACTGGAGCGGGTTGATGTGATCTACCGCCGCATCGACGATGACTTTATCGACCCCAAGGTCTTCCGTGCCGATTCCATGCTCGGCGTACCGGGTCTGATGGAAGCCTACAGTAAGGGGCGGGTCGCTCTCGCCAATGCCCCGGGATCCGGGGTGGCCGATGATAAAGCGGTCTACGCCTATGTTCCCGAGATTATCAACTACTATCTGCAGGAAGATCCGCTGATTAACAACGTGCCAACCTACGCCTGCTGGCGCGAAGATGAGCGCAAATACGTTCTGGAAAATCTCGATAAGCTGGTGGTCAAGGCGGTCAACGAATCGGGCGGTTACGGTATGTTGATCGGACCCCACGCCAGCGCCGCCGAGCGCGAAGAATTCCGTCGCCGCATTATCGCCAAACCGCGCATCTATATTGCCCAGCCAACCCTGGCGTTGTCGCGGGTGCCGGTGTTGATGGGAAATCACTTTGAGGGGCGGCATGTCGATCTGCGCCCTTATATCCTTTGTGGCAGGGATAATATTTACGTTATGCCGGGCGGGTTAACGCGGGTGGCATTGAAGAAAGGATCGCTGGTGGTCAATTCGTCGCAAGGTGGGGGAAGTAAGGATACCTGGGTTATCAATTCGACGGACGGGCCGTCACCCGAGTCCCCGTTACAGGAGCAGAGACAGGACCAGGAACAAAATCAGGATCAGGAGGATGCGCCATGCTGAGTCGGGTTGCGAATTCCATCTACTGGCTGAACCGCTATATTGAGCGGGCTGAAAATGTCGCCCGGTTTATTTCCGCCAATTACAATATGACCCTCGATCTGCCCGAAGATGCCAGCGATCAATGGCAGCCGCTGATCAATACCACCGGTGATCACGAATTGTTCAAAGAACTTTACGGCGAAACAACGCGTGATAACGCCATCCGTTTTTTGATTTTTGACCGGCGTAACACCAATTCAATTTATTCCTGTGTGCGCGCCGCTCGGGAAAATGCCCGATCGATCCGCGAGTACATCAGTTCTGAAATGTGGGAGCAACTCAATACCTTCTACCTGATGATCAATGCCGCCTCGGAAGAGACGGTGATGGATCTGCCCCATCAGTTTTCCACCGAGGTGATGAATGCCAGTCATGCTTTTATCGGTATTACCGATGCGACGATGAATCATGGCGAGGGCTGGCATTTCGGGCGCTTGGGGCGGATGCTGGAGCGTGCCGACAAAACTACCCGCCTGCTCGATGTGAAGTATTTCATTCTGTTGCCGTCGGTTGATTATGTCGGCAGTCCGTACGACAATATCCTCTGGGGAGCCTTGTTGCGTTCCGCCAGTGCCTTTGAAATGTACCGCAAGCAATATGGCCGTATCGCCCCGCGCAATATCGCACACTTTTTACTGCTTGACCGCAACTTCCCGCGCGCTGTCCATTATTCCCTGGCGACGGCAATGAAGTCCCTCAACGAAATCAGTGGCGGTCAGAGCGATTCCTATTCCAACAAAGCACAACAGGCTTTAGGACGGCTGTTGGCTGAATTTCAGTATACGTCGTTGGAAGAGATTTTTGATTTCGGTCTGCATGAATATCTCGACGTCACCCAGACCCGGATCAATCAGGTTGGCGAGGAGATCTACCAGGTGTTTTTCCGCGTAAAACTTGAAAATTAACCGCTTGTTGTCTTCAGGTTCTGTCAGTCGTTTGCCGCTGGCTGAAATCAGAGGTTGGTGAGCATTAAGGGACCGGCATGTGGTTAACAGTCAGTTGTGATCTTGAGTTTGACATTGAGGTGGCGACACCCTTTGTGCTGATGTTGCGGCCACGCAGCGGTGCTCAGCAATGGATAGCCAAGGAAGAGTATCGGCTTGTTCCTGAGGTGCCCGTGTTCGAGTTCACTGATGGCTATGGGAATCTCTGCCAGCGCCTGATTGCGCCGCCCGGACACTTTGCCATTCATACCGTTGCCCAGGTGAAGACCGCAGATTTTACCGATCAGGCGGCGGGGGCTCCCTTTGTTGAGGTTCAGAATCTACCCAATGGTGTGCTTGAATACCTGTTGCCGAGTCGTTACTGCGAGTCGGACCGCTTTGGTCAGATGGCAACGGAGATTACCGCCACTGCCCAGCCCGGCTATGATCAGGTGGCGGCTATTGAGAACTGGGTGCGCAACTTCATTCGCTATCTGCCCGGTAGCAGTGATATTCCGATATCTGCAGTTGAAGTCAACCAGCGCCAGTCCGGCGTCTGTCGTGATCTGGCCCACCTTGGGGTAGCCCTGTGCCGCAGCATCAGTATCCCGGCGCGCTTTGTCGTCGGCTATCTGCATCGGCTCGAGCCGATGGATTTACATGCCTGGTTTGAAGCTTATGTGGGGGGGCGCTGGTACACCTTTGATGCTACTCAAGCGGCGCACAAGGGTGGTTATGTGACCATTGGCTATGGGCGTGACGCTGCCGATGTTGCTATCTACAATCAGTTTGGTCCAGCGGTGTATCAGGTAGTTCAGCATGTAGCGGTCTGGCGCAACTGATACATGCAGCGGGCAAGCTCCTGTGGTACCACGGAGCATGCTCGCTGCATGTGCGTCAGATTTCTTTGGGCCGGCAGACATTGGCCGCATTATGTACCTTGGCGCCACAGTTGGTGCAGGCGTAGCGGGGATTTTCAAACATTTTGTCGATTTCCGGGTTGCGTATACTGGCTGTCAGTTGACAGGCGTGCAGATCACAATGCTCCTCGGGGTTTTCACAGCTCCATTCAGTCATGAGTTCTCTCCTTCCATCAGCTATCATGTGGGGGGGGGTGTTTCGACTATCTTAGCAAATTTTTGTGCAATAGTGGTAAATCCTTGTGTTCCACCGTTCTTCACGTCGGTTTGTGGCGTAAAATTTGAGGTCTGTCTACATGGCGACAAACACCCTTGCCATAGGATCCCCGACCCTGCGCGAAGGATAGCAGCTGAATAGGTGCTATGCCGTTAGGATGGCGGGGGTTGATCCGGTTACCATCATCCACGAAGTGGATCAGGTGGATAATGGTTTTGTGGCGATCATCGGTTATCAGCTGCAGGGTTATGACGTGGTGCGCATTCCCCAGGTCACTATCTTGAATATTCAGGGCAAATAGCGTGAAAGTGCTGGAGCTTAAAATTCCCCCCGTTGCGTTGGTAATTCTTCTTGCTGCCTGCATGTGGGCCGTCGCGCGCATCTCACCCAATAGGTATTTTGCGGTTCCCTGGGCCGGATGGCTTGCTGTCGTTAGCGCAATGGTCGGTGTTTGCATTGTCATTCTTGCAGTCAAGGAATTCAAATTAGCCGGAACGACGGTGGATCCGCGGCTGCCGGCCCGATCTGTAAGCCTCGTGGTTGGTGGTGTCTATCGACGTAGTCGAAATCCGATGTATTTGGGATTGTTGCTGGTGTTGTGTGCGTGGGGCTTGTTCCTGGGCAGTACCCCTGCTTTGCTGTTCGTTCCCGCATTCGTCATTTACATGAACCGCTTTCAAATCGCTCCAGAGGAACGCTTTATGCGAGAAAAGTTCGGTGAGTCATACAACAAGTACAGGACTGAGGTGCGCCGGTGGGTTTGAGGTTAAAGCTTGCAGGCCCTGAAATGCGAGGTCGCGGCTCCGCCCGTTGCCTGTCCTCATCCGCACACCGGAAAATCGGGCGAGTCATGCCTCGCCCCTACGACTGCAGCGCATAGGGCCGTGCAGTTTCCGCCGGCAGATGACGTCGATCGGTCGCTGCCTTTTTTCACGCAAGGCAAAGGGTACCCCCTCTCGCTACCCCTCCCCCGACTTCTTCCGCAAAATTCCCGCAAACTTCTCCGCATTGATGGTGAACCGCTCGTGAGTCCCGGTTCCGATCAGGTCTTTTTCATCTCTGGCGGTCACCTGCCAGGTGGTTTTTGCACCATCTACCTTGGTACAGACAACCTCAACCTGAACCTCCATTCCCACCGGCGTAGCAGCCTGATGGTTGACACAGATATTGGTGCCGAGACTGATTTCCCCTTCCTCCATGTGCGGCCGTAAGGCTTCCATACAGGCCCATTCCATCAGACCGACCATGAATGCCGTCGCAAAAACCGGCGGCATGGCAGTAAATAGATCGGATTCTTTAAAAACGTAGGGGACGGTTTTGTCGGTGGGAACCTGATAGCTGTGTAGATGACTGATTCCTGCACTAAGGGTGTTTTTCATGGCAATGACCTCCGCTTGGGTTTTTTAATAAATCTTTTTCACCACCCGTTCTCTGCGTTCACTTGAGACACAGAGGAAACTTAGAACACAGGGTTTTTATGAATTTCTCAGTGCCTCTGTGACTGGTAAATGTTTAGACAGTGTAACATAACGAAAGCCGATGATTCTTCAAGGCACCCATCGCAATAAACGCCGTTGATTTTTTGCCCGAAATGGCTAGACTCCACAAATCCATATTCATCACTTTTTTCAAGGACTCAACTCATGATTATCGGATTTGCCGGAAAAGCCGCCTCGGGGAAAACCACTGCGGCCAAACATGTGCAACAGCTTCTGGGTGACAAGGTGCAGGTTCTGCCCATGGCGAGCATGTTGCGCCGCGAAGTTGAGACTTTTCTGCGCGAGGTGGGGGCGGCGGAGAGGGTGCCGTTGCTGTACGGCGACCAGCAGGACAAACTGGCCCATTTCGAGATTGATGAGAACAGCGCCAGGCTGCAGTGTCCGGCCTGGGACGGCTTTGTTGCGGAAAATCGCGATATTCAGCAGCATCCGGGGATGACGACCCTGAGTGTCAGGCGCATCCTGCAATGGTGGGGAACCGAATATCGCCGCGCCCAGGACCCTGATTACTGGACCAAGGCGTGGGAGGCTGCGCTGGTAGGATTAGCGGATTGCAACGTGCATATTCTGGTTGATGATGTGCGTTTTCACAACGAGGTCGAGGCTGTTCAGCATAATGGCGGGGTCTTGATCCGGGTGGTACGTCCGGGATTCAATGGCGCCAATGACCACAGCAGTGAAAACTCCCTCGATGACTTCAACGGCTGGAACATGATCCTGCTCAATGACGGCAGTCTGGAGCAGTTTCTGGGTCAGGTTGAAGACAAGGTCTTGGCGCTGTTGGCAGGCTGATCAGATTTTCCCCACCAGCCCATCCATCAAATCCTGATGGATGGACCCGGCTCTAACTTTTACACGCGTTTTTCTGCCCTGAAAAATCCGATGATATCTTCGAGAATCAGATAGGTGGCCGGTACCAGCAGCAGACTGAGAAAAGTACTGAACAGGATACCGAAGCCCAACGATACCGCCATCGGGATCAGAAACTGCGCCTGGGTGCTGGTGTCAAACAGCAGCGGCGTCAGTCCGAGAAAGGTGGTCAGGGAGGTCAGCAGGATCGGCCGGAAGCGGTTGACCCCGGAGAGCATCACCGCGTCTAACATCGGCATCCCTTCACGGCGGCGGCGATTGATGAAATCGACCAGCACCAGGCTGTTGTTCACCACCACCCCGCACAACGCCAGAATACCGAGCAGACTCATGAAGCTTAAGTTGTACCCCATGATCATGTGGCCGACAATCGCGCCACCGATACTAAAAGGGATGACCAGCATCACCGGTATGGGTTGCAGGTAGGAGCGAAACGGGATGGCGAGCAAGGCATAGATGGCAAACAGGACAAAAACAACCCCGTAGATCAAGCTCCCCATTGATTCGCGCTGCTCCTCGAGCTCCCCTTTGAAGCTATAGCGGATACCGGGATACTCAAGCAGCAGTTCGTCGAGGTAAATCTTCAAATCGGCAGCAATCGCGTTGGTATCAACCTCCCCTTTTTCGGCATCCGCTGAGACATTCACCGCACGGTTACGGTCGACCCGGCGGATACTCGAATAACCGGCCTGCATATCGATGGCGGCAACCTGATAAAAGGGGACTTCAACGCCGCTTAGGGTACGGATTTTCATGCTTTCCAGGCTGGCCAGGTTCTGCCGTTGCTCTTGCGGATAGCGGACCATCACCCGGACATCATCGCGCCCGCGTTGAATGCGCTGGGCTTCGTTACCAAAGAAAGCGGCTCTGACCTGGCGTCCCAGGTCATTGGTAGTCAATCCGAGGAGTTTGGCTTCCGGTAGTAGCCGCAACTGGATCTCCTGCTTGCCCTGATCAAAGCTGTCCTGGATGTCGAACAGTCCGGGATATTCGGCGTAGCGTTTTTTCAAAAGCTCGGCAACTTCGGTCAATGTTTTAAAGTCAGCCCCGGTCAACTGGACATCAACCGGGTTGCCGCCCCGTCCGATTTCCGCGCGGTAGGCCAGTTCCTTGGCGCCGGGGATGGTGCCGATGAGTTGCCGCCACTCCTGCACCACTTCGCTGGTGCTGATCTGATTGTGGCGCTCCTCCGGCGGTACCATTTCCATGGTGACCTGCCCCAGTTCCGGTTTTCCTCTTGCGCCGGGGCTGCCGGTTCCGGTCCAGCCGGTGCTGACCAGGATGTTGCGGATGACCGAACTTTTGCCATCCGGCTCCAGATGTTTGGCCTGCAGGGCATAGGCATGCTGTGCCATTCGTTCAATGTGGGTTCGGGTCTGGTCGACTGATGTCCCGGCGGGCATGATCAGTGTTGCGCGCGCGATCTCACTCTGAATGCGCGGGAAAAAGGTGTAGCCGTAACGGCCGCTGGCCACAAAACTGACAATGATGATGATCGCCGCAGTGAAAATTGACAGGGTCAAATGGCGCCGTCTGACCGCGACCCCGAGCACTGGCTGGTAGATCCGCAGGGTAAACAGCTCCAGTCCTCCGGCAACTTTCTGCTGCAGCTTCTGCAGCATCAGCAAAACTCCGCGTGGCGGTTTGGTGATCTGGACGCTGCTTAAGTGGGCGGGGAGAATCAGTTTCGATTCAATCCAGGAAAAGGTCAGGGCGGGAATAACAATCAGCGGGATCTGGGCAAAGATCGGCCCCCGCACCCCTTCCATGAAGAGTAGCGGGGTGAAGGCGACAATGGTCGTCAGCAGGCCGAAGGTGACCGGCACTGCAACCTCCTGGGTTCCGGCAATGATTACTTCGATAGATTCTCCGTCTTCTTTGAGTCGTCGGTAGACGTTCTCGCCGGTAATAATGGCATCATCAACGACAATTCCCAGCACCAGAATAAAAGCAAAGAGACTCATGGAATTCAGGGTCACACCGAGGATCGGCATCAGAGCCAATGCGCCTAGAAAACTGATCGGAATGCCGATGCAGACCCAGATGGCGACAGAGAATCGCAGAAATAGCGCCAGGGCCAGAAAAATCAGAATGCCGCCCTGCAGCGCACTGCTGGTCAGGGTGTTTAAACGCAACTGCACAATGCGTGAACGATCGCGCCAGTAGTCGATGGAAACCCCCGGCGGCAGAATTTCGCGTTTTTCCGCCACATAGTCGCGTACTGCGCGGCCGACGTCCAGGGCGTTCTGATCGCCGGTGCGGTAAACCTCAATCATCACCGCAGATTTTCCATTGAGCACGGCCTCCAGCGGTTCTTCGTCAAAACCGTCGCGGATGGTCGCGATATCACCGAGCAGCAGCTGAGTACCGGCCGGTGTGGTGCGCAGGGGGATGCGGGCGTAATCTGCTGCGCTGCGCGCTTGTCCCATGGTGCGCAGCAGGATTTCGCCACCAAGGGTATTGATGGAACCGGCAGGCAGGTCAAGGGAGTGGCTGCGGATCGCCTGGGACAGGTCTTCAAGGCTTAACTGGTATTGTTCGAGGGTTGCCTGATTGACCTCTACCGACACTTCATAGGGTCTGACCGCGACCAGATCGGCGAGACTGATGTCAGGCAGTGCGGTCAGGTCGTCGCGGACCATTTCACCGATTTTGCGCAGATCTCTTTCCGGCAGATTGGCGCCGATAACAACGGAAATAACCTCCCGACGAAATTCCAGGATTTCGTAGGTTGGTCGTTCGACCTCTTCCGGAAAGGTGCTGATGGCATCCACCTTGTTACGGATGTCATCCATGATCTCGCGTGGTTTGTATCCTTTTAAGACATCGACCCGCACTTGGCCGCTGCCTTCGTTAGCGGTGGAAATAATTGTATCAATACCACTGATAGCGGCGATCGCTTCTTCGATGCGGACAATAACCGCTTCTTCAACCTCGGCCGGGGTTGCGCCGCGATAGGTGGTTTTGATGATGACCGTATCCCGCTCAAATTCGGGAAAGACCTCCATCGGAATCCGGTCTGTGACCGCCCACAGGCCGAGGCCGACAATCAAAGCCATCATCAGGTTGGCTGCGACGTGATTGCGGGCAAACCAGGAAATAGCTCCGTTCATTGTGCCTGTCCCTTGCGCCCATCCTGATGATTGTTGTTGCTGATCCGCACACTAATACCATCTGCGGCAAAGGGGAGGCGCGTCAGCGCGATCTGTTCGCCGGGGCGCAGGGGCCCGCTGGTCACCAGATAGTCGGTGTCGCGCCAGAGGATATCCAGCTCGCGTCGCTCCAGCCGGTTTTCCGCAGTGATGATATGGACTGTGCGTTCACCGTGAATGGCCTGGCGCGGAATGCTGTAAACGTCCTTGAGCCGGCTGCCCAAGATACGTGCTTCGACGAACTGGCCGATTTTCAGTTGTGGACGGTTTTCCAGCTGCTGATAGGGATCATCTATGCGGGCGATGACAAAGAGCTGACGACTGTTGATATCAATACTTCCTTCGGTGCGCACCAGGCGTCCCGACCAGGTGAAGGTTTCGCTACCGATGCGGGCACTGAAGGTGACGGCTGCCTGTCGGGTCGCGGGAACTTCAGGACGATCACGAAATTCTTCGGGAAGGGTGAGATAGCGCAGTTGCTCATCGGAGAGGGGCAAGCGCACCTCCAGCGCATCGCTGGCATAGATCCGTGCCAGACGGGTGCCGGTGGTGATGTACTGCCCGAGGTCTACTTCTTTGGTGAGGATGCGTCCGGCATAGGGAGCGCGGATGTCGGTGCGCTCGAGATTCAACTCGGCCTGGCGTAAGCGTGCTTGGGACGCAGCCAGAGCCGCCACGGCATTTTCGAGCTGAGGGGTGCGGACAACCAGGGGCGGCGGCGGGGCCTGGTGCTGAAACTGTTGCCAGTCGCGCCGCGCCTGATCGCTGCGCGCCTGCTCTTCGGTCAGGGCCAGTTGACGCTGTGCCACCTCGGCACGGGCAATGATGATGGCATTCTGGTAATCGCGGTCATCCACTTGCAGCAACAGATCGCCTTTTTCAAAAAAACCGCCATTGTAGAAATTGTCTGAAATATTAACGATGCGCCCTGTCGTCTCAGCGACCAGAGTGCTTTCAGTGCGTGGTGAGATGGTGCCACGGCTGGCAACCTGAACCTGATAGGATTGCGGTTCAAGGGTGATGACTTCAACCGTTGGCGGCGGGGTCTGCGGGCGCTGACGGGTCGCTTCCGGGCGACTGACAATCAGCACCGCGCTGATGGCGATGCCACCTGAGAGGATCAACAGGGGCAAGAAAAAACGGATGATGCGTTTCATCGGTAGTCCTGTAACAAAGAGATTGAAAACTAAAGCAGTATATTAACCGATGAATTTAGCAGAAAAGCCTATGGAAGTAATCAGTGTTACGCACAGTTCATCTGAATTTATGGTGACAGAATCATCGGGAATTTTTTTCTTTACCTGGATATTCACTTCACTCAAACTATTGATTCGGGTCCATACAAGCACTTACCACTGAGACCCTGAGTCACTGCGGAATTCTTTAAAAACCAGGTGTTCTCTGTGCCCCTGTGGTTCACGTGAGCGAAGCGAACAGGTGGTGACATTAACACTGAACGGGCGAGGAAACGATGATCATTGGCATATTAAAAGAAATCAAGGCGGAAGAAAATCGTGTCAGCATGACCCCGGCAGGTGTCGAGGTCATGACCGCTGCCGGGCACCAGGTGCTGGTAGAGCAATCTGCCGGACTCGGCAGTGGTTTTGCCGATGAAGATTATCAGCGCGCCGGCGCTGAGGTGGTGACTGAGGCCGAGCAGATCTATGCCCGCGTTGCCATGGTGATGCATGTCAAGGAACCGCAGCCGCAGGAATATCTGCATATCCGTGAAGGGCAGATCATCTTCACCTATTTCCATTTTGCTGCCAGCGAAGACCTGACCCGGGCCATGTTGGAGCGTAAAGCCGTATGTATTGCCTACGAGACCATCACCGCTGCCGGCGGTGGTTTGCCCCTGCTGACACCCATGAGTGAGGTCGCCGGGCGCATGGCGGCCCAGCAGGCGGCAAAGTATCTGGAACGCGCCCAGGGCGGCCGCGGCATTCTCATGGGTGGTGTGCCCGGGGTTGAACCGGCAACGGTTGTTGTGATTGGTGGTGGTATAGTCGGCAGTCAGGCAGCCCGCATGGCCTGTGGGCTTGGCGCCAAGGTTTATCTTCTCGACAAGGATCTGACCCGTTTGCGTTATCTGGATGAAACCATGCCGGCCAACTGTTTTGTGATGATGTCTTCGCCGGCGACCATCCGCGAGCTGGTGACCAAAGCCGACGCCGTTATCGGTGCCGTGCTGGTCCATGGCGCCAAGGCCCCGCGCCTGGTGACGCGCGAGATGATCACGACGATGAAGCGGGGTGCGGTGCTGGTGGATGTTGCCATCGACCAGGGGGGGTGTTTTGAAACTTCGCGCCCGACCACCCACGGCAACCCCACTTATGAGGTTGACGGTATTCTTCATTACTGCGTTGCCAATATGCCCGGCGCTGTTCCTCTAACCTCAACCATGGCGTTGACCAACGCCACCTTGCCCTATGCCCTTAAAATTGCCAATCAGGGGTGGAAGTCTGTAGCACGCCAGGATACCGGTATTGCTGAAGGTTTCAACGTGGTCAATGGGCTGGTCTGCTGCAAAGGGGTGGCGGAAGCTTTTGGTCTCGACTATGTGCCGGTGGATGAAGTATTGAAGATTTAGTACCTGTTCAGGACCCCCGACCCTATGGTAAGGGACGCTTTTCGTCATCCATGACCGCTTGTTGTTGCCATCCATGGCGACAAACACCCCTGCCACAGGGGCCCCGGCCCTGCGCAAGGATAGTGGTGAATAGTTACCAAAATATGATGGAGGCCTCCGCGGGTTTCTGATCACCCGCGAAGGCGGTCGGTGACTTCATTGCTGTTGATACTTCTCCCGCAGCAGTTTTTTGTTGGTTTTGCCGACACTGGTTTTTTCAATGCTGTCGACAAACGCGATTTTCAGCAGCACGATCTGTTTCGAGATCATCCCTTTGTCGACAAATCCGCGGATATAATTCAGCAATTCCTTTTCAGAGATCTCGGCTGACCCTTTTCTGACCACCAGAGCCAGCGGCTTTTCCCCCCATTTAGGATCAGGCAAGCCGATAACCGCTGCTTCAGTTACTTCTGGATGGGCAGCAAGAAAATCCTCCACCTCCAGCGATGAAATCCACTCACCACCAATCTTGATGACATCCTTGATGCGGTCGGTGATCTTGATGTAATTGTGGGGATCGCGGTTGGCGACGTCACCGCTATGCAGGTAACCACCACGCCACAGGGTTTCTGAGTTTCGTTGATCCTTCAGATAGCCCTGGGTCAGCCAGGGCGCCCGTACGACAATTTCACCGACGCTGTGACCATCGGCGGGAACCTCCTGCATCTGCTCATCGACAATGCGCAGGTCAACCAGGGGGATGGGGCGACCGGTTTTGCAGCGGAACTCTTCATCCTCATCGGCGCTTAACGCCTCCTCGGTAATATTGGCCAGGGTCAGTACCGGGCAGGTTTCCGACATGCCGTAACCGGAGTAAATATCGATTCCTCGCGCCCGTGCCGCGCGGCACATGGCCTTGGGTAGAGCCGCGCCGCCGATCAATACCTTCCAGTTGCTCAGGTCGATTTCCTTGAACAGTGGGTGACTCATGAGCAGGTGGAGGATGGTCGGCACACAGTGGGAGAAAGTGACCTTCTCGCTGTCGATCAGCTTGAGCAGCATCTCCGGCAGGTATTTGCCGGGGTAGACCTGTTTGATTCCTAAAGCCGTGGCAATATAAGGAACGCCCCAGGCGTGGACATGGAACATGGGGGTAATCGGCATATAGACATCTTCCTGGTGCAGACGCCCCTGGCGGGCGACGCTGCCCAGCGCTGCCATACCGGCAATGGTGTGCAGTACCAGTTGGCGGTGGCTGAAATACACCCCCTTGGGCATGCCGGTGGTGCCGGTGGTATAAAATGTGGTTGCTCTGGTGTTTTCGTTGAAATCGGCAAACTCGAAGGTGGTAGCAGCCTGACTTAACAAGGCTTCGTATTCCCCGGCGATGGGGAGGCTGGTTTCCAGCTGCTGCTGCTCGTCCTGCAGCAGGATATAAGCCTTGACTGTGTCGATCCGCCCTTTGATCTGTTCAAGCAGGGGGAGAAATTCCTCGTTGACGAGGATGTAATCGTCCTCGGCATGGTCGATGGTGTAGAGAATCTGTTCCGGCGACAGGCGGATGTTGACCGTATGCAGCACTGCACCGAGCATGGGAATGGCATAGAAACATTCGAGGTAGCGATGACTGTCCCAATCCATCACTGCTACCGTGTCGCCCGGTTTGACGCCGATGGCGGTCAGGGCATTAGCCAGACGGCACACCCGCTGTTTGAATTCAGCATAGGTGAAACGCTGCAGATCGCGGTAGACGATGGTCTGCCGGGGGTTGCTGACGGCGGGGGCAGCAAACAGGTTTTTAATCAGTAGCGGATAGTCATAGGCGGATTCGGTACGTGGTATCAGGTTGTCTGTCATGGGTTACCTCGCCGGCAGCAAGATTGAGTACGGCATAGTAATCCCGTACAAGGTTGACAAAAAAACATATTGGATCCGTGAATTAACAGTCCGTCATCCCCAAGTGTTTTTGTCGGGGATCCATACTGTTCCAGCTTGAAAACAATCTGGGTTTCCGCCTGCGCGGGAATGACGATTTTAAACTATTTTTCCAGCGAAGCAATATCAAGCTGATCGAAGGCGCTAATATACGATGATCAATTCCCCGTCGCAACATCTGTCCCTTGTGAAATAAAGAGCTTGCCCGCTAAGATGACAGGAAATTCAACCTCGGAGTCACCATGAAACTACCTTCCCCCCTGTTTGCCGGCACCCTGCTGCGACGCTACAAGCGCTTTCTGACCGAAATCGAGCGCCCCGACGGTACCATGATCACCGCCCATACCCCCAACACCGGCAGCATGAAACAGTGCGCGGTTCCCGGTTATCCGGTACTGTTTTCCGCAGCGCATAATCCCAAGCGTAAACTCCCCTGGACGCTGGAGTTGATCCAGGTTGGTAACGACTGGGTCGATACCCATACCCAGCGTAGTAACCAGTTGGTGGCCGAAGCGCTGGTGCAGGGATGGATCCCGGAGTTTCGTGATTATCAGGTGCGTGCTGAAGTTCCTTATGGCGGCAGCCGCATCGACTTTATGTTAACCAAAGGGGCAGAAAAGGTGCTGCTCGAGGTGAAAAATGTCACCCTCTGCTGCGAAGCTGAAACCGCCTGCTTTCCCGATGCGGTAACGGTACGTGGGCAGAAGCATCTGCTCGAATTGGAGGATGCGTTGCGCCAGGGGTATCGCAGTGTCATTTTCTTTCTCGTGCAGCGCAGCGAGGCTCGATATTTTTCCCCGGCAGACAAGGTTGACCCCGAATACGGACGCCTGTTGCGTCAGGCGGCAGCGGCGGGGGTTGAGGTGCTGGCCTACAACACCCGCACCACCCTGGAGGAGAATCGGGTGGCGGAGCGGATTGCGGTAAAACTTTAACCATAGAGACGGAGGGGCTTTTCGCCTCTCTTGGTGCTCTTGGAGTCTTGGTGGCTTGTTGATATTGAACTGTCAACGCCGACCAAAAACAGAACCCTTCTAGCCACCAATGCACCAAGTTCTCCAAGATAAACAGGAAACAGGAAATGGATTCTGCGACTGCGCTTCGCTCCGCGCAGAATGACAGTTTAGTACTTTTCCTGAGACTTGCGTCTGTGTCATCCTGCGCGAAGTTGCAGGATCCAGATTGGTTGCACGATCTCGATCGCTCTGCTTGGCAAAGCTGGAGTGAAGCAGATACTTAGATAAAGATTTTTTTGTGCACTCCGTGCCTGTGAGAGCAAGATTTATGCGTGCTGTTGGTCTGATCACCGAATATAACCCGTTCCACAACGGCCACCTGTACCACCTGCGCCGCAGTCTTGAACTGGCGGATGCTGAAGTGGCGGTGGCGGTGATGAGCGGTCATTTTCTCCAGCGTGGGGAACCGGCGCTGGTGGACAAGTGGGTGCGGGCAGAGATGGCCCTGGCTGCCGGGGTCGATGTCGTGGTTGAATTGCCGCTGCCCTGGGCTTGCAGCAGCGCTCCGGATTTTGCCCGGGGCGCAATCCAGGCTCTCACCGACCTGGGGGTTAATGCTGTCTGTTTCGGTAGTGAAAGCGGCGACCTGAATGCCTTGCAGCATTGTGCTGATTTACTTGCAGGAGCACATGAAAGCGTTGAGCAACACACCTCAGCTGCCTTGCGTCGTGGGGTCACATTTCCCCAGGCGCGGGCCCAAGCGCTGGCGGATCTTTTCCCGGATGCTGACACCAAAGAGATGCTTGCCAACCCGAATAATATCCTCGGCCTTGCCTATCTGCGCGCCTTGGGTGAAGTTGGCAGTCCTGTCGTGCCACTGACCCTGACCCGGCTTGGTGCCGGTTACCACGATCTCGACGCAAAAGAGGGGATTGCCAGCGCTACCGGCATCCGACAGCGTTTGCGTGAGGGCCTCGACATTGACCGCCTGGTTCCTGATCCGGTCGCTAATCTTCTGCGAGAGACATTTTCCAGGGGCATGGGGCTGGACGAAGATATCTATTATCGGCTGATGTCCGCGCAGATATTGCGGCAGGCAAATGATCTGACCCGTTACTGGTGGATTGAAGCGGGACTCGAACATCGCCTGATTGCTGCCGCCGACCAGTCAGCTCAGCTGGAAGAGCTGATCAGCAATATCAAGGCTCGACACCTCACCCGGACCCGGGTGCAACGGGCTTTAGTGGCGGTTCTTCTCGCTATTGTGAAGGAGACGGCGCAATCGTTATTGGCCTCTCCACCATCCTACCTGCATCTACTCGCGGTCAGTGAGCGCGGTGAGGCATTTCTGGCCTCTCGGCGCAAACGGCGAACCATTCCCCTGATCCAGAACTTTTCCAGAATTCAGGCCATCCTCAAGCGCCGCTATGGTGCTGAACCTGAGGTGTTGCAGCGCGCCCAAAACCAGCTTGATCTGCAGGTACGGGCCAGTAGGATCTACTCCCTTTTACAGAAAAATTTTTGCGGCCATCGCCAACGCGATTATTTTGAATCGCTGCGCAGAGGGTTGCGGTGTTCACAGGGGATGCAAACCTGACACAGCCCACAAGGTGTCACCTCCTGACCGCTGAGTTGTTTGGCGTAGGGGGCAGTGACCTGGCGGATGTAGTTATGACAGGCGATTTTGTCGTGTCCGGCTTTGGAAATGGCGGCCACGGGGCAGCGTTTGCTGCAGGCACCACAGGTGCCGCGGGCATAAAACAGGCAGTTGGCGGTATGGGTTGCAGCGGTGCGTGGAGTGACTTCAATGTCTGCAGCGACAATCACCGAACCGATGCGGATGGCTTTTCCGGCTTCACTGATAAAGCCATCTGACAGTCCAAAGGTTCCAAGTCCGGCGGCATAGGCGGCGTGGCGTTCCGACCAGTTCGAGCACAGCCCCGCCTGGGGAGTCTGACGATAGGCCCAGTCGGATAGCAGGGTCGGCGCCGTCGCCTTGAGCCCCATGTCGATAAATTCATCACGAACCTTACGTCGCAACCATTCATTAAATAGCTCACCATAATGACGCGAGTAGATCCAGCGCGGAGCCGGCAGTTGCGTTTCCCGTCGCTGATCTGCCAGGGTGCTTTCTGTTTGCGGTAAAATCCAGCTCACTACCCGTAAATCTTCCGCTGTTACTGGCTGTTCAGGATAGGCCAGGGCAAATGCTTCTGCCGGTGTCCAGTGCACTGAACCGATGATCTGTTTGTACTGGGTAAACAGGGGATCATTGCCTGCCGCCACGCCGATCAGCGGACTGCCCCAGGCTTGTTCATCAAACCCATGGAGGTGGTTCTGCGGCGCTTCATTAACCAGGGAGATGATCAGTTTTGTGCAGAAGGTGAGATGTTCGGAAGGGGTCATCCTTGCTTCCTAATTTTTTTATATGGTGATGTGGCTTCTCAACGGGGTGATGTCCTTGACTACCAAAAAGTGATGTTCAGGTCAATTAAACGCAATCGCTACGGACAATATCTGGTTAATTTTAATCAGAACTTTTACCCTGTATGGTATTTCGCGATAATTTTGTCGAGAATTGATTTTTCCGGATTGTTTGCTACACTTCTGGTACATATTGTTGCACTCAAATGTGAACAATAAATAAATAGTCATTAAGAGGTAGGCATGAAATCATTTTCGTGACCTGTTTAATGGGAAGCCGCTGCGGACTCTGGTTCGGCAGCGGCTTTTTGCTTTGTTTTTGGATTGATTTGCTTTGGGGTCTCAGGAGTTGTAACACTAGTTTTTTCTACACCCCCGGAAGTCATCACGTTTTCGCGTACAATGCCTACTGATGTCTTGGTTGGCAAAGCCGACGGCGCGTGGAACTGATACCCCGCTAGAAGGTTAGCGTTGCGCTGGAGCCCAAAAGGTGGCGGGACTATCCCGGTTGCTCTCGCTTACAATCAAAAAACCGTGAGGAGTTGTCGATGGAATCATTAGCAAAGTTAAGAACTGTCGCTGTCGTTGGCATTCTCGGGTTGGTGGTATTTTGTTTCTTGTTCCTCGGCGCCAGTCATGCGGAGACGCCGCTGAAACCATCTGCGAACCAAATGCAAATCCAGAAAAAAGAACCGGTTTCCATCCCTGCGACGATCAAACCGCTCAGCACACTGCCGGACCTGACTGTCAAAACACCGTCATGGTCATCTGCTCCAAAGGCAGGCGATACGGTCGGTATGTCTTCCTCACTGCATATCACTATGCTGAACCAGGGCAGCGCTCCTACCCCGGTTATGGACAGCAAGCTGAAAATCACCTGCCAGTCATTGAGCGGAGCCGCTTGTCCAGGGGCTTTAACAGGTATCATCAGTGTCCAGCCCCTGGCACCCGGGATGTCCGTGACCTATGCATGGCCGCCCGCCAGCCCTTCTGAAAAGTGGGCTCCCGGTAAATATCAAATGACATTTACCGCCGATGCTTCCATGCAGGTCCAGGAATCCAATGAGACCAACAACACCAGTCAGTTGATTTTTACCATTCTTCCCGGACTCAATATCCAGCAGGGCACCCTGGACAGCACAAAGGTTCAGCGGGCCCCGTCAGTTGCTGCGGCTATAATTGCGGCCATACCGGTTCAGCATCCTCTGCAGGGATCAACCCATGATGCTGGAAAACCGCTGCAAATCCGGTGGAGCAAGACCCTTCTCAGTAACTACGCCACCGTTGATATCCATCTTCTGGGCGGAAATGACGGAAAGCTCTTCGAAACCATAAAAAAGGGGGCGGTCAACAGTGGGGAATATATTGCCTGGACAGCACCACAGAAATACGCCGGGCCTGGCAGCGTATACAAAGTTCAAATCGTCACCCCGGATCAAAAGATTTCAGGTCATTCAGGGATTTTTTCCATCCATATCCCGTCGAAGAAAAAAGTGCCGTTCATGGTGGATGCCACTATCAGCAACAGCTGGGCATATGCGAGGGGGGGCGATCTGAGCCCGGCGGACTGCATGTCCGCGCCGCAGATCCAGGCCGGGCGGCCACCCGGCAGCCAAGAGGTGAAAATTGGTCATTTTGTCAAAAGTGGCAAACATGGTGACTGCGGCTACTACGACAAATATTATTTCCGTTCCCGGGTATATTTTGACATGAGTTTTTACAAGGACAAAGAAATCGTCGAAGCCGCTTTAATGATCAGGATGGGGGATACCATTGATCTGATACCGGGTAGTAATGAGGCCAAGCACGCGACCAACGTGGAAATATCCAGCCATTGCGACATTTATCTGCTCAATGGTTCCTGGCCGAATTCCCCGCAGCCGCTTTACAATTTTTACCCGGGTACCTTTCTCAAGAATTTTTCCATGTCCGCGCAAGGTGAAACGGTAAACGTCGAGCTGCTCAGCGTGGTTAAAGACTGGACCGCGGGAAAAGCCAACCATGGACTGATGCTTCGTGGTCCGCTCAACCAGTCAAAATACAGCAACAGTGCCAGTGTTAAATATTATCATTCGGTCAAACTGGTGGGCTGGTACCTGGAATAGGTATTGGAGAAAAGAGAGAGACGGCAAAATGAGGGAAAAAGGAGGAATGTCCATGAAATTATGTGTTGCTAGCTTTTTTGCTTTAGAGAATACATGAGGGGTCAGTCTTTGAAACGACGGATTTTTTCCCCGGCAGTTTATCCTGTTGGCGCTGTTCCAGCACAGTTTCTATGGTCTGTGGCAGTATCCAGCAGATAACACGCAAGTTTCGCGGGTCAAAAGCCACATCAGGATAAGCGATGGACATAGCTTCTGCCGGTGTCCAGTGAACGTCTCCGATGACCTGTTTGTAGGTCATGAATAGCAGATCGTCCCCAGCCGCGATGCCGATCAACGGTTCTCCCCAAGCGCGCCCATCAAGATCATGCAGATGGTTTTCAGCAGATTCATTAACCAGCTGTGTGATGCGATTAGTCCAAAACCCTCGTCTTTCCATTGGTGTCATGGTCGCGTCTCCGCTCAAGGTGTTTATCGTGGGATGCTTTCTGTCAGTTGTAACAGATTCCGTTTTTAGTGCAAATGCATGCACTACCGTCAACCGGTATTTTTCAACTCTGCAGAGTTGCTTTTCAGGGGGCGGATTGTGATGTTAGGATAAAGAAAAAAAGATGCCTGCCATCTGGAGTGCTGCTTATGTCCGCTAGGCGCAGAATATTCGTTTTTATCTTTTTCTTCCTGTGCCTGTTGTGGTTATTTCCGGTTTCAGCTGCACCTTTTTCTCCGTCTGTACCGTCGGTACTTGAGGGTGCCGACGATGAACAATCCATTCCTGTCATTGTCAAACTGCGCACCGTGGAAAGCCCCCCGGTTCTGGCGCGGCTGTATGGTCGTGCCCGGCGGCAGCAATTTATCTGGGCAATGAGGAGCCGAACCGCGCAGGGCTCTGAGGAAATTCGTCATTTGTTGCAGGGGTACGGGATTGTTCCGCGTCAGTTGTGGTTGGTTGACGCCATTGCTTTCAGTGCTACTCCTGCAATGATCACCCAGATAGCCCAGATGGCTGAGGTAGAAGCGGTGACAACCGATGACCTCATCCAGATGCCCACGGTTTTTGTTGATGGTGTGGCGACCCCCGAATGGAATATCGCTCGAACCGGTGCGCCGCAACTCTGGGCGGAAGGGATCGATGGTGCTGGTGTAACCATCGCCATTCTCGATAGTGGCATCAATATTGCGCATCCTGATCTTGCTCCGCGCTGGCGCGATCTTCCAGGGGATTGGTTTGATCCCTACGGCAACAGTACAACTCCCTATGATTTCGGCAATTACCATGGAACGGCGGTGGCTAGTGTTGCCGTCGGTGGCAGTGCGGGAGGCACTGCCACCGGCATGGCTCCCGGCAGTTCAATCATTGCCGCTAAAATATTCCGCGATGACGGTACGGCAAACAATTCCTACATTATCGAAGCTTTGCAGTGGAGCCTTAATCCCGGTGGCAACGCCGACTCAGCTCCACATATCATCAATAATTCCTGGGGGTATGCAGACAACCCTGATCAGTGTCAGGAGGGACTGGGATTCGGTTCTAACCTCCTGCTTTTGCGTAGCGCCATCCAGACCTTGAGGAATGCCGGGATTGCAGTGGTTGCTGCCGCAGGCAATACCGGTCCTTCAGCATCAACCAGCGTCAGCCCCGCCAATTTTGCCGAAAGTTTCTCTGTCGGTGCTACCGCGCCGAATAACGCCATTGCTCATTTCAGTGCCCGGGGCCCGTCCGCATGTCTGGATGATATCACCTTTCCCGATCTGGTCGCCCCGGGGGTTGCCATCAGGGTTGCGGGGGGATCGGCAGGATACCGGGAGTTGTCGGGAACCTCCTTTGCTGCCCCTCATATAGCCGGTGCCATGGCTTTACTGCTTCAGGCGGCGGGACCGATGCCCGTGGATGAACTGGAAGATCTTCTGGCATTGTCGGCGACGGATCTGGGAGACGCCGGGGTGGATGATGTCTACGGCTACGGCCTGGTAAATGTGTCTGCAGCCTTGGGTCTGATCGCTGACGCTCCGGCTATTTCCCTGACGGGGACGGTGGCGACAGCCGACCCTTCCGTGGAGACCCTTGATTTTGGTGCGCACCTGACCGGCAGCGAACCTGTTACACGGATGGTTACTGTCCGTAACGCGGGTGGTGGGACGCTGTCTGTTACTGGAGTGAATACACCGACCGCGCCTTTTTCAATAACTGCTGATAGTTGCAACAATGCCTCCCTTGTCGAGGGGGAGGGGTGCTCATTCAATATCGTTTTTTTGCCGGGGACTTCAGGTTCCTATTCTTCAGCTGTAAACATCACGTCTAATGACCCCCTGCGCCCGCTCATAACCCTTGAGATATCGGCAGCGCTAGTTGAATCACTGGAACCCCGCTTGAGCATTCATCCGGCTCAGATCCACTACGGGCATGTGCCGCCGGAGAGCGCGGCGGTTGAAATCCTTTCCCTCACCAATGACGGTGAGGTTACGATCTCAGGCATCACTCCAATGTTAAGCGACCTGTCTGCGCCTTTTTCCCTGAAAACCGATAACTGTGGTTCATCCCTGGGGGGCGGCGCTACCTGTCATTTGACCTTCAGTTTTTCGCCTGTTGCTGTGGGCGCCTATGAAGGCAGTGTCCTGATCGCATCGTCCGATCCGCACAGCGACGATGTGCCGGTGCTGTTTTCCGGCATTGGCAACACTCCACCGAGCAAGCCGCAGCTGGTTTCACCCGCTGATGGTGCGCTGTCAAGTGGTAACGTGGTTCTCAGCTGGACTGCGGCGACGGATGCAGACGGTGACCCGGTAACCCATACCTTATTGCTGGCAGACAATCAGCAGTTCAATAATCCCCTGACTTTTCCAGTTCAGCCAGTGGCAACCCTGTTATTGGGTGGAGGTTTATTGGCGCTGACGCTTTTACGGCGCCGGCGGCTGGTGCTCTCGGTTTCTGTGGTGCTACTGGTAGGCTGGCTTGTCTCCTGTGGAGGTGGAGGGGGTGGAGGCGGCAGCAGTAGTGAAGTCAGTGTCAGTATCAGCAGTATTTCCGTAGACGGGCTAAAATCCGGTACAACTTATTACTGGAAAGTGATCGCAGAGGACGATCGGGGTGCAACAACGCAAAGTGATACGCGCTTTTTTTCCGTTGAGTAGTTTCCGCGAAAAAGCTGTCAGGGCCCAGATGGTCATTCCCAGTTGCGCGCTTTCCGGTCTGATGGCTTCTGTTTTTCTGAGCTGAAGCTGATGCTGCTGCTGCCGCACATCAGTTCTATTTCGTTGCGTTGATCGGCAAGGTTCTTTCTGCCTACGACAACTTACAAATAGTTGCAGCCATCACATAGATTTCGGTTTCCTGTTGTGCGCTGGTTGTCTCAATGGAAAGTATTTGGTTCCAGCAGCAATGATTTTTTTATTAGGTTTTGCCTATACATTGTCGGTTTTTACAATTTTTTTACTGAACCTTAATTTTTAGGTTTTTTTTGTACACTCTCATAAGCTATTATTGCACTCAAATGTGAACAACAAATAAATAGTCATTGAGAGGTAGGCATGAAATCAGTTTCATCGCCTGTTTAATGTGAAGCCGCTACGGACTCTGGTTCGTCAGCGGCTTTTTGCTTTCTTAAGTGGGAAAGGAAAAAGGTATGAGGAGGACAGCTGGAGTGAGAGGCTTAAGGTGGGTACGGCGCTGTTATCTGCGCAACATGATACTGATGGTTGCTGGATTGATCTGGGTTTTTATCGGTGGGAGCGCATTACCGGCCTTGTCGGCGCCACCGGAAGTCATTAAGTTTTCGCGGACCATGCCGATTGATGCCCTTGCCGGTCGGGCAGATACGGATCTGGTAGAACTCTCTGATGGGCGCCGCCTTAAGGTCGCCGATGTTCGGCGCCTCACCCAAACTGCCCAACAAATCAGGGCAGCGGTGCCCGGCAGTCGTATGCCCCAGGCGCTGAAAATCAAACCGGCCGCAAAAGGCACCCCGGTGCGCAATGCCAATGATCTGGCGGCTGCGCTCAAACGTCCTGACAGCGAGACCCTCGAATTGCCGAATGGCCGTACCCTTACCGTCGGTCAGCTCAAGCTGGTGCGTGAGGAGGTCGAACTCCGCCTGGGGCACAGCTTGGCGAACCTGCCCCAGCGCCCCGATCTTAGAGGCGCGGCTATCAAGGTGGATGCCAATTCCGACTGGGCAGCTTTATTGCAGCGTCCTGATAATACGGTTCTTGAATCTCCTAACGGCACCCGCATCACCGTAGGCGAGTTGAAAAAATCCCTGGCGGGGGCAGGCACATCGCGGCCGCTGCCAACCGGCAGACGTTAAGGAGGCGACCATGTTAATGCCATTTCCCTTACGTCGGTTTTTATTTGTCGGATGTATGCTTCTTGTTCTGCTCGGTGTTCAGGCTCCAGCCGTTAAGGCAGATGTTATCGATGATTTGGCCAACCTTCTGGAAGCAGTTGAAGAATTCAGTGGCCCCATCAGTTGGTTGCCGGTTAGCGGAAAAGACATCAGAGACTCAAGGGATTTAATCAATTGTATTGAGAACGCTGGTAATGATGTAGCAGTTCTAACGTGTATGGAGAATTATCGTAATACTCCAGTGGGGCAAAGTATTGGACAAGAATCGGGTATTCCCTCCTGGTTCTGGGATCTGATGGATACTTATATTGCTTTTCGTGTTGGTGATTATTGGGAACTGGTGCTCAGACTCGGCAAGGCTGCCGTATGTATTATTGCCCAGTTTGTCAGCGGTGGTGTGGATATCTGCGCACTCGTTGAGGCCCTGATTGAAATCGGCAAGCAGATGCTTGACGCCGCTACGGCGGTCGCTGAATTTTTTATGGATTTAGGGTCGGCGGTATGGGGCGCGGTCAAGGATGTGGGTTGCGCACTGGGTCTTGGCGGCTGCAGTGACGACAAGACGCCGGCAGAAGTGATCATCTATTACTGGGTGTTTGCCCCCAAAGTCAGCCCGGAAGGACTGCAGGCGATTAAGGCTGTCGATGGCACGGCTTTCACCGCATTCAAGTCCCAATTGGAAGCCAATGCCCTCTCAAAACCACCGAAGGTCAGCGATCCCCTCGTGCAGAATTTTGTCAATGATTCGGGGATCAGTTTTTCCAAAGTGGAAGTTGATATGGCAGCAAAAATTTATGATAAAGCCGTTGTTGCTCAGTGGTCGGCGGATATCGTTGAGAATGTTCTGATCGATCTGGTCCAGGCCCGTAACAGCTACGGCACCCCCGCGCAGATTGCTGCCCTGGCCGGGCCGGCCATCGCCGACAACGCACCGAGTGGTGCCAACATCAAAAATCAGGCCGGGTACTTATGTACGGCTGATTTCAATCAGAACATGGGTTTTGCCCATGTCGACCGTTGGGTGTATCGCTTTTCCGCGGAAGCGCAGACACTCAGTCTCGTCTCCAATTTCGGCTGGTGTCAGACCTCGTTCTGGAGTCCCCAGGTGCGCAGCGAGTTTGCCAAGCATCTGCGCAAATATGTCGGCGATCACTATTGTTCTTTGTCAGGTTCGCAATTGCGCTGCGCGTCCCTGGAAAAATATGAAGCCTGTGCGAGCATGATGGGGGTCGTCGACTATGAGGGGGACTGTGCTGTTGACAGGACCAAAGTCGGCAAGGAAGTCGCCGAAAAGATCGCGGCCGAACTCAAGGCCAGAGGTTCGACCCATACCTATGCCATCCGGGCGCCATTACTTCAGATTGCCGCAAAACCGGTGGATCTGGTCTGCGTTCGCCCCACCCAGGTGCATGCCTGCAATAATATTTACCAGTCCATGTTTGCTCACCTGCCCGAGCAGGTGGTCAACTGTAAATTGGAGATGTCCCCGGCCTACGTTGCACTGACGCAGGCGACAGCGGCAGAAGCCGACCGTTTGGCGAAGAAGTATCAGCAACCAATCGTTGTCGATGGCCTTGATCCGCTGATCGTTGTGGCGCCGTCCACTCAGCTTATTGACAGTGTTCAAAACGATCCGCAGCAACAGTTTGTGTTCCAGTTCAATCCCCTGAAAATTCCGCGCAGTATCGATGGGGTTAACCAACCGACCATGGCCTACGACATGGAATTGCCCACACCGCAGGGAAGTTTCAGCCGTGATCAGCTCAAAGACGAGATTCTTGGTTTTCGTGAAGGCGGCGGCGTCGATCCCTATGAGAAAAACATCCGTGATCGGATTACGTCACCGGTGGATCGGGTGACCTTGCCCACTGAGCGTCTCACCACCGACCAGTTCCAGCAGGTGCGTCCCCAGGCCTTGGAGCAGACTCGCCTGTCAGAGCAGATGACGACAGGTGCTCCCGGTCAATTGCGTTCGACCTTGCCGGGACAGGCGACCCTCACCCCGGAGGGGATGGCAGGTGAAGCAATGCGGCCGATGAGTGGCGGTGTGGCGCCTACAGGAGTCCAGGGGGGCGGCGCTCCACTGGCCAGTGGACAGCTCCAGTTGCCTCCGCAGCAGGTTCAGCCATTGCAGGCTACGGCGCTCCCTGATCTGACGGCAGATGTGCAGGTCCTCATCGGCGGGAGCAGAACGGCCTGGGGGCAGCAAGTGACTCTGGCGGCGGATCAGGCGCAAAAAAAAGAGCAGGGCACTTGTTTTTTTCCGGTTCAATACGGGGTTAACAATATGAGCACGGTAGCAGCGGGTCCCTTCTACAGTGCATGGGACAATGTCTTGGTGCCGACGCCTGTCGGGAGAAACTGGACAGGTTTGGCGGCTGGGGCAAAGGCAACACATACCGATCTGTTACCCCTCAAACCCGGCAACAATGCCATTACCCTGACCCTGGATCAGCGTCGGCAGGTTCAGGAAAGCGATGAAAACAATAATCTGTTCAGGCTCAATGTGCTCCTCAATGGCAGTTGCGAGGTTCTGCAGCGGCAACCCTCCGCTCCGGCGCCTCCGCGCTTGCCGACACCCGGTCGCTGATGGTTTGGTAGAAGATGTCACATTGTGAACATTTGCACTGATGCAGGAGTAGAGTATGAATCATCGAACTGGCGTACTGAATCTGGTGGTGTCGGTGATCTGTTGGTTGCTGTGGGGGCCGGGGGTGCTGACCCCGGTCCAGGCTGCGGAGAGGATTCTCCTGGCCAGCAACGATCAGGTTCTGGTGGCCTGGCAGGAGGGGCAACAGGGTGGGCCGACCCCGCAGTTGGTTGCGCAGGAGGATGGCGGCACCGTCATTCAATGGCAGGGAAATGTCAGCTACGATTTTTACCGGCGTGAGAGCAGGGGAGGGCATCTGGTTACCCCTTATGGTACCGGTAATTTTTATCAGGGGCGTCTGGCCAGTGATGTGCGTGCCCTGCACCCACGGGGGTCCGTCTCCTATCTGCAGTTTTCCGGACGCTACACGGATGATCCTTCGGTATTGTCCAAAGCCGTCGGCGGGCAACTCGATACCCTCCAGTTCGGCCATGTCGGCACCGGTTATCAGGTGGCCTTTGGTGACGTTGCCGCCAATTTTTCAACCCTCGGCACCAGCCTGGGCTTGCGCGGGGTTCTTGCGCAAACCCTCCTTGGCAAGACCACGGTATCTGCTACGGCGGGTTATCTGTCCCAGGACTGGGAAACCCTGGTCGATTCGAGCAAGCGCACTCAGTATCTGCGCCAGGCCTATGCTCTCAAAATTGAAACCCCGGTGCACGACAACCTGCGGGTTTTTATCAGCGGGCAGGGCTATCGGGATGATTCCGACAGTATTGACGCCGGACTAACCCTGTTGCCGACGGCTTCCACCCAGGCCGGAACCGTCGGTTTTGCCTTTGATCTTGGTCGCTTTGCCGTCCAGGCCGAAGGGGGGGCGAGCCGTTTTCGGGAAAAGGGGGGCGAGTCGGAGACTGATCATGCGCTGATTGTTGACGTCGGTTGGTTGTTTGATGCCCTGGCCTTGCGCGCCGGTTACCGCGATATCGGCCTCTACTATAACTCGTTATCGACGCAGGGCGGCAACGGTATCGAGGAAATCTATCTTAACGGCAACTGGAGAGCGGCAAGTTGGCTCAGTGTGAATGCCGACCTGCGCCGTGCTGAAAACGAAATAGCCGGTTTTGGCGGTTCCAGCAGTTTCAGCGAAACCAACGCCCTGGCAACCAGCGCGGTGATTACTTTCGGCCCGGATTTTTCCGCCTGGAGCCTGATGCTGAACCAGTCGCTCTCCGATGGAGAAAACAGCAACGGCAGTACCAACCGTAACCAGACCTATGGGGCGGTTGTCAGTTATGCGGATAGCAATTGGAACAGTGGTCTTGGCTATCAGTTGCTGGATGTGAAAAATCGTGGCAGTTACAGCAGCGACAGCCAGATTGATTCCTGGCAGTTTCATCTCAGCAGAACCTGGCAGGGATACCGGGAAACTGTGCCTTCCTGGCATCTGACGCCGACCCTGACTGTCAATTATCAGGACCAGAAACTGGATATTGGCAATGGTTCCAGTACCTTGAACTGGCAGCTTGGTTTAAGCGGCGAACGTGCCCGTTGGGGATCTTTCGCCGCCGGCTATGGTGAGGGAAGGACTACCCAAACCGGCAGGAGTGACCTGCGCCAGCAAAACTGGCAAATTGAAGTCGGCTATCCCTTGTGGAAAGAGGCGCTGCTGAAAGCTTATTACAGCGGCAATCGGGTCTCAGGCAGTGAGCCGGGGCAGGGGGCCAATTATCGTGAGCAGACATTCGGGCTGCATTTCGCCTGTAATTTATGAGGATAAATCCGATGAAAAAACTTTCCATGACCCTTCTGATACTGATTCTATGCTCCTTGTTCTGCTCTCTGGCGGTTGCCCAGGCGGTTGAAGACAAAGCACCCCCCAGCGGCTTTTCCGTGCCCGACTTCAGTGAAGCACGCAAGGCGCGCGCCGTCCTTGATAGCTTCATTCGCGCCTACGAAGCCGGTCAGGTGCATCAGTTGCGGGCCATGCTGGATCCCGGCATGATCGGCTATCAGCGCTTTATTGACGGGGTGATAGAGGATCAAAGTCGCCTCAAGCAGATTCGCCTGCATTTGTTGGATACCCAGATCATGGCCGCTGCGGATGTCACCCTGATTGAAACACGCTGGGAAAAACGCTTTCTGGCAACGGATCTGCGGCCGGGGTTGTTTGCCGGTAGCAGTCGTTTTCTCATGCACCGCACGGACCAGGGGTGGAATCTGGCCGCCATCGGTGGTGACAACCCCTTTTCCAGTCAGAGCGGGGTGCTGGCACAACTTAATCTGACCAACGCCAGCCTGGTGGATGAGGCGCGCGTCAATGTCGAAGTCATCGATCCGGATATGGCCGGTTCGGGTACGTTGGAGGTCCAGTTGACTTACGTAGATTCTCTTGTCCCTCAAGTGACTACCGCACTTGCGCTGACGGAAACCACGCCGGGTCGCTTCATCACCCTGACCCCCTTTGTCGTCCGCCCTGGTGAAGTGACGTTGCGTTACCTCGATGCCAATCCTGGGGATGGCCGTCCTCCAACCACCCTGACGCGCACTGTTCGGGTGCCATGAGGGCGCACAGCCATCGCGGTATAGTTAGGGGAAAGGGGATGAGGTGTTGCAGGTGAGACAAGGGTCGCGCAACCTCACCCCTGTTTCTCTGAGCCGAAACGGATGCCGCAGCGTGGCAAAATGATGCGGTGGAGGATCAGGACGATAGCGATGATCACGGCAGCCGCACCAAACAGACCGAGGACGCCGCCGAGGCTGCCGAGGGTATCGTAGGCAAACACAATGCCGTAGGCCAGGACCAGCATGATGACGCCGCTGATCAGTTTGAGAATGCGCCCGTGTTTTTCTTCAAAAACACTTTTTTTCAGGGTGATGACCGCCGTCGCCAGAATGGCAATTTCGACCCCCAGATAGATGGTCAGATAAATCACAAAAAGCAGCGCAAATTCGATACCGTTGACCCCTTGTTGGGCGGCGATGTTGGACCAGATAACCGGAAAGCCGGCGGTACAGGGCAGTTCCACCAGGGTGATGCCGAGGGCCATGATGATGGTGGCGCCGACCATGCCGGCAGTTGACATATCCTGATGGATGATGTTGCGCATACGTTTGAAAATTCCCGGCTTGTGCTTGTCGGAGATGGTGAAGCTCACTCCCTGTTGAAACCAGAAATAGTCCTTGATGTTGACCACGGCAAAGGTCAGAGCCAACAGCCCGACGACAATCTTGATCCAATCTACATACCCCACATACAAAAAGACATTGAGCAGCCCCAGCATGAAGGCCCCATAACCGGCGGCGGTGGTCAACAGGAACGCCAAGCCGACAATGATAATTTTGCGGCGCGAGCGGGTATGCAGCAGAATGCCCAAAAGGATGGTAAGCAGCCAGATTGAACAGGGATTAAAACCATCGACAACGGCGATCAGCACGGTTGTCAGCAGCAGGGGCATGGTGCCGATATTGATATCACCGAACAGGGGAACGCTGATGGTGTCGGTTGCGGTTGTTGGGGGTGTTTCGCCGCCGTGCTGCAGGCCAAGAAGTTTTTCCAGCTCGCCGCGCATCTCGTCGGGAAAATGTTCACGGTAGCCGATCCAGTGACGCTCACCGATAAAGGTTAAGGGAACACTGTGAGAATCAATGCCGTATTTGTTGGTGGCTTCGAGAAAGCGCTGCTGATTGGCACGGTCGTAGTACACTTCATAATCACGCAGTTCAACCTCGGGAAAGTCCGCTGCCAGCTGTTCGAGTTGGGGTTTCAGACGTTCGCAGAAAGGGCAACCGATGCCCCAGAAATAGAGAATTTCGTGGGCTGCATGTGAGCGGCTTGTCAGAGCCGGGCTATCTATGCTGCTCCAACCGAAGCTGTCGGTTGTCAGGGAAGGAACCAGTGGACTGCCGGCAACCCCCTGGCAGGCCGTATCACTGCCGGCGTCGATATTGTCAGGGCAATCGGGGACTGCTTCGCAACGCATATTCAAAGGATTGTATTTTTGACCGGGAGCACAATCGATGAAGGCGTTTGCCTGAAGGGCGCCGCCAAATAAAAGAGCAAACGCAACAATCAATCCTGTCGCGACAATCACTCTTTGGTAGATAAAATGAGTCAAGGCTCTGGCCATCGTTGTTCCATTATCTGCGTTGAGAAGGTGAGTGCTTTGCGAATCGGTTGGCAATCTTAGCGGAAAACAGTTTGTCTGGTAAGGTGCTTTTGGCGGTTTTTGTCAGGAGATTGATGGTTGCCTGGTGGTTTCAGAAAGTAATCCGCGCTGCAGTACATGATAGCGTACTCCATCGGAATGCAAGATGCTGCCAAAGAGACTGACGGCGTTGACAGTAAAGGCTTGCCGAAGGGGTATGTCATCCATCAGTTGTCGGAGCCTTTCGAGGTTATTATTGCTCTTGATGCGGGCGAGGGTGATGTGAGGGTGGAAGTGCTGTTCCGGGGCAAAACCCAAAGGCTCAAATAGCCGGTCGATCTGCTGCACCAGTTGCTTGAAGGGCAGTGGCTCATTGATGGCGGCATAGAGGATGCGTGGTTGTTTGGATGAGGGGAAAAAGCCGAAGCCGTTCAGATTGGCAGTGAAAGCCCCCTGGTCTCGAGCAAGCTGGCTAATCTTTTCAGCAAGTTGGGGCAACCGGGTGTCATCAACCTCGCCAAGGAACTTCAAGGTCAGATGCAGATTGTCCGGTTTGACCCAGCCGGCAGTGACATCGCACCGGCGTAGTTGCCGGGCGATGTCACCGAGGTATTGCTTGAGTGCGGAAGATAATTCAACGGCGATAAAGGTACGCATCCCCTCATCTTACGTTTTTCGCCGGTCGGGTTACAGTCCCTTCTTTTCAAATATTCTGAATGCCGACAGACCAACGATGATGAAAACCACGATGACCAGCCAGGGTGAGATGCCGAGCACCTGCGGCAGGGTTACCTTGCCGTAGGCTCCCCAGGTCAGCACGGTACGTTGTAATAGCGGATAGGCTTCGGCGAAGATAGCAGCACCAACGACCATGCCGGCGATGGCCCAGATGACATGAATACGCCCTTCCGCCAGGGCGCCGACGGAGGTGCCGGGGCAGAAGCCGGCGATGGCCCAGCCGATACCGAACAGCAGACCGCCAATAATAAGAGCGCCGACATTGGCGGACTTGATGCTTAATGAGATCACGCCGAAACCGTTGAGAGCATAGATGCCGACCATTCCGACCAACACTGCGGTCAGCATGAACTTGATGATGGTCATGTCCTTAAGCAGCATAAACCCAACCTGCTTTTCGAAGCGCAGAACTTCACCTTTTTGCAGGAAGAATCCGAATAAGATGCCGGTTACCAGTCCTAAAAAGAGATCCATGATCCTCCTCCTTATTTCTTATAGAGCAGGTGAGCGGTGATGATGCCGCCAACCATGAAGAATACCAGGGCCAACAGACCACTGACCGCCAATTGCATGTTGCCTGACAACCCATGGCCGCTCGGACAGCCATCGGCCAGGCGCGCGCCGAACATCAGGATCATGCCGCCGATAAAAGCGCCAACCCCCCGGAGTGTCGCGCTGGTGCCGAAGCGTTCTTTCCAGATCGGTGGCACAGTTTCCAGCTTGGCTGAGCGTCCGAGTCGGGCGGAGATCAGGGCACCAACAAAGATGCCGATGACAACCATCATCTGCCAGTCAACCCGGGGGCGGTTCTTTTTCAGATACTCATTGGTCTCAACATTTGCGGGGATGACAACCTGCTCAACGTAGCCGGCCGCCCGGACAAATGTGGTTGAGGCACCCAGATACATACTCTTATCGATCACCAGAGTGGTGACCGCGACCGAGAGAATGGCAAGGATGCCGGTAAGGGCACCGGCGACGTAAGGATTCCAGCGTGCAGCGAAAATTGAGATATTCATAGGATCTCCTTTGCTATTGTTGTATATGAATATGTATATATAATAAATAAAAAAATGTTTCAAGGGGTGACATGATTTTTTAAAATACAAAGATCTTTATGCAAAAATTCACCCTTAACAGTTTTACATATCAGGTAAGTTTTGCAACTAATGGGATGAGGAATGTGGTTAAAAATCAGCGGGGGACGATCAGGGTGTTGCTCTGATGACGTAAATGTTGACTTCGACACCGTACATCTGTTGAACCGTTTCGGGTGTTAAATTGGTGTGATGGGCGCAGCTTTGAAACATTCTGGATTCCGGCCTCCGAGAGTGATGAACGTATCTATGAATCCACCGCAGTAATAAGCAAATTTATTCATCTAGTGGCATGATCAAAGGATTGAACGCTTTGGACGCAATCAGAACCCGTTTGCCGACCTTCAGGGTTGTCATCTCCCGCTCGCTGGCGATGACCTGAACAATATCCTGCCCGACCAGCACGTGGACGATATAGACGACGCCGCTGGGTTTGATGTGTACCACCTCACCATTAAAACGGAACTTATTGCTGATCTTTGATTGTGAAAACACCTCCGTCGGGCTGCCGCTGCGGGTGACTTTTCCTTTGTCCAGCACAAAGACGCGGCGACTGAGGCGGAAGACCTCGCTCAGATCGTGGCTCACCAGCAGGGTGGTTGGTTGATAGCGCTGATGCAGACGCTGCAGTTCATCCTGGAGTTTGAGACGCATCTGCAGGTCCAGCGCCGACAGGGGTTCGTCAAGGAGCAGGATGGTTGGTTTCAGGGCCAGGGCGCGCGCCAGGGCGACACGTTGACGCTGGCCGCCGGAGAGCTTGTCCGGCTTGCGCCCGGCCAGTTCCTGTAACCCTGCAACCTCCAGTAGTTCGCTGACGATGGCGCTGCGCTGCTGTTTGGGTAGAGCCAGACCGATGTTCTCGGCGACGGTGAGATTGGGAAACAGGGCGTAATCCTGAAACACCATGCCGATGGAGCGCCGGCGCGGCGACAGATTGATGCGGCGGGCAGAGTCGAACCAGGGTTGGCCATCGACAACGATGGTTCCGCTATCGGGGGTGGTCAACCCCGCCACCATGCGCAACAGGGTGGTTTTGCCCGCACCGGAGGGGCCGAACAGGGTGGTGAATTCCCCCTCTTCAATGGTGCCGCTGAACACCAGGTCCATCGGCCCTTCGGCGGTATGCAGGCGTTTGCTGACATTGACTTCAATCATGTCAGCTCCATGCGGGCAAAGCGCCGGTTGACGATGTAGACCAGTAGCAGAATGGCGAAGGTGATGGCGAACAGGACAAGGGCGTACCGGTGGGCGGTGGCATAGTCGAGGGCTTCGACCCGATCATAGATGGCGATGGAAGCCATGCGGGTTTGACCGGGGATATTGCCGCCGACCATCAGTACCACGCCGAATTCTCCGACGGTGTGGGCGAAACTTAACACGCACCCGGCGAGGATGCCCGGTTTCATGTTGGGCAGCAGGATGGTGAACAGGGTCTTCACCCGGGAGATCCCCAAGGTCGCCGCCGCCTCGCGCAGGTTGGCGGGAATTGCGCCAAAGCCGCTTTGCAGGGGATGGATCATGAAGGGGAGGCTGAACAGCACCGAACCGACGATGATCCCTTCAAAGCTGAACACCAGCCTTAAATTCAGCCAGCTTTCAAGAAAACCACCGACCGGATTGACCGGACTGAAGAACACCAACAGATAAAATCCCAGTACCGTTGGTGGCAGTACCAGGGGCATGCTCACCAGGGTTTCAACGATGGCTTTGCTGCGATTGCTGGTATAGGCCAGCCAGTAGCTCAAGGGAATCCCCAGCACCAGCAGAATGATGGTGGTGATGCCGGCGACTTGGAAGGTGAGGATCATGGTTTGGGTGAAATCGGGATTCATAGACATTCCGTATCTGTTGAGCACCGGCTCGGGGAGCCTATGCCAAGGGACGCTTTTCGTCGTCCATGGCCGCTTGTTGTCGCCATCCGTGGCGACAAACACCCTTGTCACAGGATCCCCAACCCTGTGCAATGGCGGAGCTGAATAACAGGACCTTTTTTCAACTTCCAGTCAATGATACCTCGTTGGCCTTGACCAGCCATTCCACCTGTTCGCCGGTTTTCAGCTCCATTTTTTGCGCTGAGCGGTTGGTGATAATGGAAATAACCTGGTGTCCTGCGCTATCGAGGGTGATTTCCGCCAGCATGCCGCTGCTGCGGATGGCGGCGATGGTCGCGGTAAAGCGGTTGCGTAAACTGATCTGCCCGCTTAAATTGCGGGCGATGGAAACCTCCGTCTCCTTGAACAGTATTTTTGTCTTATGACCGGTTTTCAGCCAGGGGCAGTGTTCCGGGGTTTCGACGATCAGCGCCGACATCCTGAAGTCTGAGGACACCTCAATATCCACCAGGGAAAGGTTGCCGTCAGTGTCGATGGCGGCGATGGTTCCGGGAATGCTGTTCATTGTGCTGGAACCTCAAAACCGTACATCTTGAGGATCTCCTTGCCTTCCTCACTTTCGATAAAATCAGCGAAGATTCGTGACAGGGGGTGTCTTGCCCCATAGTTGGTGATCATGTAGCCCTGATGCAGCGGCTTATGATCCTTGACGTCAATCAGCTCAAAGGGTTCACCAAGTTGTTTCATTTCTGGAGCCAGTGCCAAAGAGTAGGCGATGATGCCGACATCGGCTGCACCACTGACGATAAAATGAGCCGTCTGGGAGATGTTTTCTCCCATGACCACCTTGGGCTGCAATTCTTCCCACATGCCATGGGTTTTCATCGCCTCCATGCCGGCAACACCGTAAGGTGCGTGCTCGGGATTGGCGATGGAAATGCGGCGAATGGAAGGATCACGCAGCACTTCCATGCCTTTGCTCAAAGCGAGCTTGCCCCCCTTGTGTTGCCAGATAACAATGCGGCCGATGGCGTAGAGTGTGGCTTCCCCAATGCCATGCCCGTCTTGTAACAAGCGTTCCGGATACTCGATATTGGCAGAGAAATAGAGATCATAGGGAGCATTGTTGCGAATCTGGGCGTAAGCTTTACCACTGGAACCATAGATGGTTTCGATCCTGGCACCCGGATGAGTCTGCTTGAAAGCGGTGACAACCTCATTCATGGCGTAGCGCAGGTCGGCAGCAGCGAAAACAATCAGGGAACGCTGTTGCGCGTGCAGACTGGTGGTTGATGTGAGGATAAGCAGCAGGAATAATAAGAAATATTTCATACAGGTGACTCGGCAACCATGATCGAAGCCGCGAACATCGGCCGATATCAGGGGAGAAGGAGGTTGAGGAATGAAGATGACATAAGGGGAATATTCTGTCAAAAAAATGGTCAGGGTTCAGCGCCGTTAAAGATCCTTTTCCTTACCGGACCCCTTGTCCGGGAATCTTAACCAATACTGCCAAAGGCGGTTCGTGAGCGTCACCTGTTTATCAACGGTAGGTGTGAGTGTCACCTGAATCTCAATCCGTTGCGGATTCTCGTTGTAATGGTGTGAGGCAATCAACCAGGGGGGCAGATTGCTCAGGTTTATGGCGCTGAGATGGCTGCTGCGATGGGCGCTCAGATCATCCCTCCGTCAGCAGGATCGTTTCAGCAACCTGACCGATACTTTTGCGCTTATCCATGGCCAGTTTCTGGATCTTGCGATGAGCCTGGGGTTCCGTCATCCCGTTTTTGATCAGTAGCGCTTTGGCGCGGTCGACCAGCTTGCGGGTT